>PMNM01000172.1 GCA_003161855.1 Syntrophaceae bacterium
CCATCGGCCGAACCTGGATTCAGAGAGGGGTCAAAATCGACAATCTGGTCCAGATCGGGCATAATGTGATCATCGGTGAATATTCAATCATCGTATCACAGGTGGGCATTTCCGGCAGTACCAAGGTGGGAAAAGGTGTTGTGCTGGGTGGTCAGGCAGGCGTCGTGGGACATATTCAGATTGGTGATTATGTGATGGTTGCTGCGCAGTCCGGTGTTCACAAGGATATTGCGCCTGGGCAGGTGGTGGCCGGATCACCGCACAAGCCTCATCGGGACTGGTTGCGCACGGAGGCCTGCATTTCCAAACTGCCGGAAATGCGCAATACCATGACGGCCCTCCTGAAACGCGTGGAAATACTGGAAGCGAGATTGCAGGCAAGAGATGGGAAAGGGGATTGAACCACATGAAAATTCATCCGACAGCAATCATTGCGCCGGATGCCGAACTGGCGGAGGGGGTTGAAATTGGTCCCTATACGGTTATCGGTCCGGATGTCCATATCGGGAAAAATACCATCATCAGTCCCCATGTCGTCATTGAGGCCCATACCGATATCGGTGAGGGATGCCGTATCTTTCAGTTTGCTTCGATCGGTGTTCAACCCCAGGACCTGAAGTTCAGAGGAGAGGCCACCCGGGTCGTGATCGGAAATTATAATACCATTCGGGAATTTGTCACGATCCATCGCGCAACAGTGTCGGATATCGGGGTCACGATCATGGGCGACCATAACCTGATTATGGCCTATTGTCATATCGCTCACAACTGCAAGCTGGGTCATCATATCATTATGGTCAATGCGGCCAATCTGGCCGGCCATATCCATGTGGAAGATTACGCGATTATCGGCGGCCTGACCGGTATTCATCAATTTACCCGCATCGGGGCCCACTGTATCATCGGAGGCGCTTCCGCGATCCCGAAAGATGTTGCCCCCTATCTTCTGGTAGCCGGTAACCGTGCCAAAACCCACGGGCTCAATCTCATCGGCTTGAAACGCAGGGGCTTCAAGGAAGACACCATCAGGGCCCTGAAAGAAGCCTACCGCCTGATCTTCCGCTCATCGCTGCTTCTCCATACGGCCCTTGAAAAAGTCCGGAATGAAGTGGAAGATTGTCCTGAAGTGAGACACTTTGTCGAATTTATCGAACAATCAAAACGGGGAATCTGCAGATAAGCCTCCTCCATCAAATCTTCAGAAACGGGTCTTCGGGAAAAAAGATCTTGCCTGAAGCGGTTCAGTGACAGCGCTGCAAAGGGCCTCATGGGAGATTGCAGACAGGATGAAAATGGAAAAAGTCAGAATCGGTGTGGTGGGGATTGGTCATCTCGGTCAGTTTCACCTGCAAAAATATGCAAAATTGGAAAATTGTGAAATCGTTGGAGCCGCGGATGTTTTAGAGGAGCGTGCCGCAAACGCCGCCGCACTTCACGGTTGTCAAGCCATGACGGATTACCGGAAAATGATCGGTTCCGTTGACGCCGTGAGTATTGCGGTGCCCACCCAGTGTCACCATGCCGTCGCCAAGGCCTTTCTCGAAGCGGGCGTGCACGTCCTTCTGGAGAAACCGATTGCGGAAACCCTTGCCCAGGCCGATGAACTGATCGCTTTGGCTGACAAAAGCAGACTGGTTTTCCAGATCGGTTTTGTGGAGCGNNGAGTCACACCGCCTTCATCCTTTCTTCGAGCGGGGGACCGATGTGGATGTCATCCTGGATCTCATGGTTCATGACCTTGACATCATTTTGCATTTTGTCAATTCGCCCCTCCAGGATGTTGACGCGGTGGGCACAGCCGTTTTATCGGATAAGGTGGATATCGCCAATGCCCGCCTGCGTTTCCAGAACGGTTGCGCGGCCAATATCACCGCCAGCCGGATCAGCATAAAAACGATGCAGAAGGTTCGATTTTTCGGATTGGAAGGGTACCACGCCGTGGATTTTGCAAAACGTGACCTGCTTTCTCTCCAAAGACTNNCAGAAGGATCCGCTGGAAGAAGAGATACGGTCTTTTATCGATGCGGTGGTTCAGGGAACCCCGTCCGTTGTTCCGGGCTGGGAGGGCAGACGGGCGCTCGACGTTGCCCTGCGCATTTTAGACGAAATCAAAAAGGCTCAGGATAAAGTATTATGATCCCCATGGTGGACCTGCAGAGGCAATATCAANNGGGTGTGGCCAGCGGAACAGATGCCCTGCTGCTGGCCCTGCGGGCCTGCGGGATCGGTCCGGGGGATGAGGTCATCACCACTCCTTTTACCTTTATTGCTACGGCCGAGGTGATTGCACTCCTGCAGGCGGTCCCTGTTTTTGTTGATATCGTTCCGGACACCTTCAATATGGATCCCCGGAAAATTGAAGCGAAAATCACAAAAAAAACCATGGCCATCATTCCGGTTCATCTCTTCGGCCATCCAGCCGAAATGGATCCCATTCTTGAACTGTCCCGGAAATATCACTTAAAAGTCATTGAAGACTGCGCGCAGGCTTTCGGCGCTGTTTACCGCGGAAAAAAGGTCGGCACCTTGGGTGACTGCGGCTGTTTCAGTTTCTTTCCGAGTAAGAATCTTGCTGGTTATGGCGATGGCGGCATGGTGATCACGCAGAATCAGGAGATGGGAAAATCCATCAAGATGCTGAGAAATCACGGCAGTACGGTTAAATACTACCATAGTGTCCTGGGCTATAACAGTCGCCTTGATGAAATCCAGGCAGCGATCATCCGTGTCAAATTCAAACACATTGACGATTTTAAC
>PMNM01000166.1 GCA_003161855.1 Syntrophaceae bacterium
TATCTGGCTTTGTCCGGCGTGGGCGGAAAAGCCGTTGATGGTGTACACTTTGGCCTTCACCGCCACGTCCTCATTGAAGAGACGCACTTTTTCGGCGCCGTCAACAATCTTTCGGCCCGTTGTTCCCTGCGCCTGAAATCCGACAATGACGACACTGGCGCCTTCACGCCAGAGATTGTGCCTTAAATGATGTTTGATCCGTCCTGCATCGGCCATGCCGCTCGCCGAAATAACAATCGCCGGTCCCCGGACCTCGTTAATCGCCATGGAGGCTTCGGTGGTTTCGGTAAAGTGAAGCTGGGGCAGGGACAGAGGGTCTTCACCTCTTTTCAGCAGATTCCTGGTTTCCTCATCAAAATAATCGGTGTGCTTACGAAAGATCTCCGTGGCGCGGATGGCCAGGGGGCTATCCACATAAACCGGCATATCCTTGGGAAGCCGCCCGTCTTTTGCCAGAAGAAAGAGTGAATAGATAAGCTCCTGGGTTCTTTCTACCGCAAAAGCGGGGATAATCACCTTTTCTCGATGCCCGTAGCTGTACTGAATGGCCTCGGCCAGTTCGTCCAGACTGGCCTCTTCATCCTTGTGATTCCGGTTTCCGTAAGTGGATTCCAGGAAAAGGAAGTTGGCTTCCGTAACGATACTGGGATCCTTGATGATCAATTGTGTCGGCCGCCCAATGTCGCCGGAAAAGACCAGCTTGACGGGGACTCCCTTTTCTTCCATCTGGATTTCAAGCAGGGAGGCCCCCAGAATATGACCGGCGTCTTTAAAATTTATTTTTAAGCCGGGAAAAGGTTCAAAGGGCTGATCGTAGGACCGGACCTCGAAGAGCGGGACTGTTTTCTCCGCATCCTTCCGGGTGTAAAGAGGGGTCGTGGGCACCTCCCCGTGACGAAGGTTCTTCTTGCTCTTCCATTGCGCCTCCATTTCCTGGATATGGGCACTATCCTGCAGCATAATTTCCAGCAGATCCCGGGTGGGAGGCGTGGTGTAGATCTTCCCGCGGAAACCCTTTTGAACCATCCGGGGCAGGAGTCCGGAATGGTCGATATGGGCGTGTGTAATAANNATCCTATATGACACAGACATTCGCAAAACGTTTGACATTCTCGTCTTCGCCCATGGCAATCAGTTTATCGCCCTTTTCGATGATATAACTGGCCAGCGGATTGAAAATCATCTTCCCGGAATCTTTTTTGACGGCCACAATGATCAGTCCGTAATTATGACGGATTTCCGATTCTTCCAGCGATTTGCCGATGATGGGCGAGCCGTCGCAGACGGGCATTTCTTCCATCCTCAGTTCCAGGCTCTGTCTTCTGGTGGTGATCTCAATGAAGTCCAGCATGGCGGGTCTCAGGATGGCCATGGCCATCCTCATTCCACCGAGGGTATAGGGGGACATGACCCGGTCAGCCCCGGCCCGGAGGAGGCGGTGCTCCGATTCCTCTTCCTCCGAACGGGATAGGATGAAGATGTCCTGATTCAACTCTTTGGCCGTCAGGATGACGTAAAGATTTTCTGCGTCGGTCGGCAGGACGCAGACAATGCCCTTGGCCCGCTTGATGCCGGCATTGATCAAGGACTTATCCTGCGTGGCGTCTCCCCGGTAATAAACGAAGCCCTCCTCCTCAATTCCCTGAATGACCTCCGGGTTGCTGTCAATAACGACAAAATCTATTTTATCGGCTTTCAACTCCTGGCATATCAGATGGCCAATCCGGCCGCAGC
Source organism: Syntrophaceae bacterium (assembly GCA_003161855.1). Classification (GTDB taxonomy): domain Bacteria; phylum Desulfobacterota; class Syntrophia; order Syntrophales; family Fen-1087; genus Fen-1087. The sequence continues at coordinate 1,735 of PMNM01000166.1, forward strand.
CACAAATGATATAATGATTTTTCATTTTTGTGATCATTTTTTTTAGTCTCCCCCTCCCCGTAAGCGCTCTTAAGCGCGTTTCAACCATGGTTTCTGCCAGCAGAACCACGGTATAAAACATAGTACCGACGCCGAAGATGATCAGAATCACAGTGAACAGCTTCCCCTCCCAGGTTTGCGGGGAAAAGTCACCATATCCGACCGTTGAAAGTGTCACAATCGCGGTATAAATGGAATCTGTGAAATCCCATCCCTCGATGAAGTGATAGCCCAGCGTAGCAACAATGATGATCAGCAATAAACCGAACAGGGCCACTTTAAGCTTATCCGGACGGACCAATGAAAACTTCATATTAGATGACCAAGGTTAAAATAATCTCCCGATGCGAAAGCATGATAGGCTGCCAATAAGACACAGAAGGTGTATTCTGTCAATGGGTTTATGCCTTTAGAATATACAGGAGAGCCTGCGCCGGGTTATGCCGGGATGCGAAAAATGGGCTTGTCAAGCGTGGGGAAAATTGTTAAAAAACGAAACGGGTAATAAAGTCGGTTGAAAGGATCAATCATGGGTGAAGGCATTTCTGATTATACGAAATTCTGTATCGATCTTCGTCGGCACATGTGGATGGCCGGGGTAGAGATGGAATTGCGTCGGCTGATCTGGCAAATCGCAGTCACCGGAAAATATATTTCCGCGAAGATCCATGAATCGAACCGGAAACTGGCCGGTTTCAAGAATATCTATGGCGAGGAGCAATTGTCTCTGGATCGCAGCGCCGATACTATTCTGAAAAATCAACTGCAGTTTTCCGGCTTTGTCCGTGAGTATGCCTCGGAGGAACAGGATGCAGTGGTCCATATTGGAGAAGGGTCGGAGAAATATTTTGTCACGGCCGATCCGCTGGACGGCTCATCCTTGGTGGATTCCAATCTGTCGATCGGAACCATTATCGGCATTCATAACGGATCCATGATGGGCGATGGGCGAAATACCATAGTGGCGGCTCTTTACATCACCTATGGCCCCCTGATTACGATGGTCTATTCGGCAGGGAAGGGCACCCACGAATTTGTCCTGAACCGGGAAGGCGAATATGTCCTCTCCCAGGAAAATATCCGGCTGAAGAAAAGGGGTTATATTTATTGTCTGGGTGGTCTGCGGAAGGACTGGACTCAGTCGCATCTCCAGTTTGTGGAATATCTCGAGGCGGAAGGCTATACGCTCCGCTACAGCGGCGGATTCGTGCCGGATATCAACCAGCTTCTGATTAAGAACGGCGGGGTTTTTACCTATCCCGCCCTGAAGAAAAACCCCAACGGGAAACTCCGCCTCCTGTTCGAATTGCAGCCCATGGCCTTCCTGATGGAACAGGCGGGTGGTTCAGCAACAGATGGGAAAAAGAACATTCTGGACATTCCTGTCGACGATATCGGACAGCGCAGTCCCATCTATATCGGCAGCCATTTTGAGGTGGAAAAAGCCAGAGCATTTTTGGAGAAAGCTTAAGGTTTTGAGAGGGGAATGCGATGATATTTGAGACGATGGATCAGTTGCGGAGGGGGTGGGAAGGCATCCTGGACATCAGCCAGAATGACGTCAGGGTGTTGGATGAAAGTCGCCTTCAGAAATCGCTCATCGATGACCTGATTTTTACGGCTGTGTTCAGTCCACAACAGGAGCTCAGGGAAGCCGCCCGCTGGCTGATCCGTCGGGCCGGCGCCGCGATCGGCATCCTGTCCGCGTCGATCCAGGCGCTTTATGAAGCCATGGGCCGCAAGGAAGTGAAGGGGTTTACCGTGCCGGCCATCAATATCCGCGCCTTCACCTATCATTTCTCCCAGGCCATCCTGCGGGCCGCCATGAAGGGCAAGGTCGGCCCCGTTCTTTTTGAGATTGCCCGTTCCGAAATCGATTACACGCAACAGCGTCCGGCGGAATATACTGCTGCGGTGACGGCGGCCGCCATCAAGACAGGATACCGGGGGCCGCTTTTTATTCAGGGCGACCACTTCCAGGTGAATGCCAAAAAGTACACCGCCGATCCGGCCAAAGAGGTGAAGGCCGTCAAGGATCTGATCTGGGAAGCCATCGATGCCGGCTTCTATAATATCGATGTGGATACCTCCACGCTGGTGGATCTGAGCAAGCCCACCGTAAAAGAACAACAACATCTTAATTACAGTCTGGCGGCCGAACTGACCACCATGATCCGGGATCTGGAGCCGGCCGGTGTGACCGTTTCCGTGGGCGGCGAAATCGGCGAAGTGGGCGGAAAGAACAGCACCGTGGAGGAACTGCGCGCCTTCATGGACGGCTATCTGGAAGATCTGAGAAAGAGCGGCGAGTCTGTCAAGGGCATCAGTAAGATGAGTGTGCAGACGGGGACCACCCACGGCGGCGTGCCGCTGGCGGACGGAACGGTGGCCAAGGTCAAACTGGATTTTGAGACCCTGGAGAAACTATCCGAGGCAGCGAGGGTCGACTACGGCTTGTCCGGTGCGGTCCAGCACGGAGCCTCGACGCTGCCGAACGAGGCCTTTGACAGATTCCCGGCCATCGGGACGGCTGAGATCCATCTGGCCACAGGCTTCCAGAACATCATCTATGACAGTTCGAATTTGCCGGAGGTGCTCCGGAAACAGATCTATGATTATCTGAAGATCAACATGGCGACTGAACGAAAAGAAACGGACACAGACGAGCAATTCCTCTACAAAACCCGCAAGAAGGGATTCGGGCCTTTTAAGAAGGAGCTTTGGCACTTGCCGGTAGAAACGCTAACGGCTATCGGGCAGGAACTGGAAAACCAGTTTTCCTTTCTCTTTACAAAGCTGAATGTCAACAATACCGCCGATATCGTCAGGAAATATGTCAAGCCCGTGGATGTGCCCCTGAAAAGACCGGCGGCTTTGTAAGGCAAAACATTTTTTACCGGACTTTTGCCCCGGTTTTGGGGTCGCGGTCGCAGGAGACCAGCGTCAGTCCCGCTTCCGTGTCGGTGGCGAGCAGCATGCCGCGGGATTCGATGTTCATGAGCTTCGTCGGCTTCAGGTTGACGACGACAACGATATTCTTGCCGACGATTTCTTCCGGTTTGTAATCTTTGCCCATGCCGGCAACGATGGTCCGCTCCTCACCCACATCAATCTTCAGCTTCAGAAGCTTGCTGGATTTCGGAACGACCTCCGCCGCCAGGACTTTGGCGACCCGCAGGTCGATTTTTTCAAAGTCTTCATAGCTGACTTCGGGNNCAGGTCGGCGGCAGGCCGCCCCACCGGCGGATGCTGTCAAAGGTCTGCCCGGTTGTATCGGCAATCCCGATCTGATCCATGATCTTTTTTGCCGACCCCGGCATGAAGGGGGTGATGAGAACGGCGATCACCCGCAGGGCTTCCAGCAGGTTGTAAATAATGGTCTCCAGTCTGGCCTTGTTGGCCGGATCCTTGGCCAGCGTCCAAGGCTCCCGCTCCACAATATACTTGTTCGTGACGTTGATGAATTCCCAGATGGCCATGAGGGCCTTGTGGAGGGCCAGGTCATTGAAACAGCTCTCTACTTCCGTGAGGATCCGGCTCGCCGTTTCCATCAGGATCCGGTCTTCGTCGGCGGGGGCCATCGGTGTCGGCGCTTTTCCGTCACCGTATTTGATGGCCATCGTCAGGGTGCGGCTCACCAAGTTGCCCAGGTCATTGGCCAGGTCGGCATTGATCCGTTGTACGAAACTTTCCTCGCTGAAGCTGGAATCCAGCCCGAACACCATATCCCGCAGGAGGAAATAGCGGAAGGGATCAAGACCGTATTTATCCTTCAGCTCCAGGGGCTTGACGACATTGCCCAGGCTTTTGGACATCTTGCTCTGATCGACATTCCAGTAGCCGTGGACGTTCAGATGCCGGTAAGGCTCGATCCCGGCGGCCTTCAGCATGGTGGGCCAGTAAATGCCGTGCGGCTTCAGAATATCTTTGGCGATGAGGTGCTGGGCCACCGGCCAGAAGGTATGGAAGTTTGCTCCATTCGGATAGCCCGGGGCGGTGATATAGTTGATGAGGGCGTCAAACCAGACGTAGGTGACGTAGTTGTCATCAAAAGGCAGCGTGATCCCCCAGGTCAGACGCGTCTTGGGGCGGGAGATACAGAGATCCTCCAGGGGATCCCGCAGGAAGGCCAGCACTTCATTCTTATAACGTTCCGGGCGGATAAAAGCAGGATGATCCTGGATGTAATGGATGAGCCAGTCCTGATANNCGTCCACGAGCTCCTTTTCCATATAAAACCGCTCGCAGCCGACACAATAGTGGCCTTCGTAGTGGCCGAAATAGATGTCCCCGGTGTCATAGACCTTTTGCAGAATCAGGCGGACGGTATCCACATGATTCTGGTCAGTCGTCCGGATAAAATAGTCGTTGGTAACAGCGAGCTCCGGCCAGAGGGCCCGGAACTGAGCGCTGATCTGATCAGCGTAGGCCTTGGGAGAGATGTTGGCCTTCTGAGCGGCCTCCGCAATTTTATCGCCATGTTCGTCCGTGCCGGTCAGGAAAAAAGTCTGATAGCCGGACAGACGGTAGTACCGGGACAGCACGTCAGCCACGATGGTCGTATAGGCATGGCCGATGTGAGGAGAAGCATTGACGTAATAAATCGGTGTGGTGATAAAATAGGCTTTCTCCATCAAAGGGTCCTTTCCGTCGGGAATTCGATTTTCGGCAATCCGATTTAAAAGTCCGGGATGCGAGGGGTGGATCACTACAGGTCGCTGGTGTGAATGATAATTTCCTTGCCGCTTTCCAATTCCACGGCGATCTCGCCCTGCAGGACATTCTGCCGGATGACCTTGCCGCGCCCCTCAGGACAATCAATCATTTTACCGCATTTGGGCATGTTCTTTTTCATGTCCACATAGCCGTCATATTCAAAAGCCAGACAACACATGAGTCTTCCGCAAAGACCGGAAATCTTCTCAGGATTGAGAGACATACTCTGTTCTTTGGCCATTTTTACGGAAACGCGGTCAAGATTATGCAGGAGACTGGCACAGCAGACTTCCCGGCCGCAGATCGCCAAACCCTTCGTGATCCGGGCTTCCTGCCGGGCGCCAATCTGCCTCAGCTCAATTCTTGTCTTGAATTTTTGCACGAGGTCTTTTACCAAGTCCCTGAAATCTACCCGGTTTTCAGCCGTGAAATAGAAGATCACCTTGCTTTTATCGAAAAGGCATTCCACCTCGGTCAGCTTCATGGAAAGGTTTCTTTCCGTGATTCTGTCCAGGCAATGCTGGCGTGCCTCCCGCTCCAGGCGTTCGTTGTCCTCTCTGATTTTGAGGTCTTCCTCGGTGGCTTTACGAGTAATATTTTTAAGATTGACAGGCAGTTTCGACGCCGGAACGGGCTGAACCTCTGTCACCACGGTTCCCATGGCCACGCCGTTTTCCGTATCAACAATCACCTGGTCATTTTTTTTCAAGGGCAGATCGGCGGCATGGAAGCTGTAGATTTTCCCCTCTTTTTTAAACTTGACTCCGACGATATGTTTCAAAAGATCGCTCTCCCCGCTCTTTCATTCAGGGCGAGTTTAAACATCATCGCCTCTAAAGTCAATGATTTATTGGCATTCTGATCGATGGCCCGGCAGGCGCGATCCACGGCGATGATATTGCGCAACAGGTCGGTCCCGGACAATTTATCTGCAAACGATCGAATCATCGGGAGGCGATCCTGATTGAACAGCGGGTCGATGGTGGTCGTTTCTTTATAAACGAGGGCATCCCGGAAGCAGATTCTCATGATATCCAGCCTTTCCAGGATGATTTTCCTGTCCTGTCCAAAGTCGTTGACAAAGGATAAAAGCTGGAGAGGATTCTTCATCCGCTCATCCGACAGCCGATCCATCATCTGATTGCGAAGAGACAGATAATCTTCGTCGATCATCTCCAGCGCTCTGCCAATACTGCCACCCGATGAGGATGCAAGCATTCGGGCCGGTTCAGGGGCGATGGAGTGGCATTCCCGCAGATACTGAAAAACAGTTTCCCGGTTGAGAGGGTTGAAGCGGAGTTGCTGACAACGCGAAAGGATGGTCATGGGAAGCTGATAAGGCCGCGAGGAAATCAGGATTAAAAAGTTGTTCCGTGTCGGTTCCTCGAGGGTCTTCAGGAGGGCATTGGCGGCGATGCTGTTCATTTTATCCGCATCTACCAGAATAATAACCCGTTTGCCTCCTTCAAAAGGCCGGAATTTCATCTGGTCCTGGAGGTCCCGGATTTCCTGTATTCTGATAAATTGTCCTTCCGGCTCGATTCTGATGACATCCGGATGGTTCCGATGATCGATTTTTAAGCAGGATGGACAGGTATCACAGGCGTCGAAGCGACTTTTTTGACAGTTCATCGCCTTGGCAACAACCAGTGCTGTGGTTTTCTTGCCGACCCCTTCCATTCCGCAAAAGAGGTAGGCATGGGGCATCCGGTTTCTCGCCATGGCGCTTTGCAGAATACTGACCTGCTTTTCGTGACCCCAGATGTTCTGGAAAGGCATGGAGGTTACCGCCTGATGAATGAGGCAAGGTACCGGCAAACCTCACGATGAATCGTTGCGATGTCCTGAGAGGCATCGATGACCCTGAATCGTTCCGGCTCTTCCTTGACCAATGATAAATAACCCTCCCGAACCTGCCGGTGAAAGGCCAGTTCTTCGTTCTCGAAACGGTCTTCTCTCGGCGAATTTCTAACCCGGGTAATCCTGTCTCTGGCCCTGCTCAAACCTATTTTGACCGGTAAATCGAAAAGAAGGGTCAGGTCTGGTTTCAGCGACGGGGAAGAAAAATCATTCAGGGTTTTGATAAAATCGATATTGAGGGCTCTGCCGAAACCCTGGTAAGCCAGGGTAGCATCGGAAAAACGGTCACATAAAACCAGCTTTCCGGCCTGCAGGGCGGGCAGGATCACTTCCTCGACATGTTGGGCCCGGGCTGCTGAAAAAAGGAGCAGTTCTGCTCTCGCACCGATCAGATAGGGCTCCTGATTGAGAAGAATTTCTCTGATTTTTTTCCCCAGGGGCGACCCGCCGGGTTCTTCGGTGATGATATAGGGGATTTTCTGATTGCCCAGATATTCACCCGCCATGCGAATCTGGGTTGTTTTTCCACAACCTTCAATCCCTTCAAAGGTAATCAATGCTTTCATTTAAAATCCAACTAATGTTATTAAAGATAAAACAGATAAGGACGATCGAAAGCAACCTGGCGGGTAAAAACAGGACTATTTGTCTTCTCCGGGAATAATCGCCTCTACGGGGCACTGATCTGCACAGGCGCCACAGTCGTTACACAGTTTGGGATCAATGACGTACTTTTCATCGCCCTCGCTGATTGCTTCCACAGGACATTCATCTTCACAGGAACCGCAAGCAATGCACTCATCTGTAATCATATAAGCCATCTTCTTTTATCTCCTCATCCTTTCAAGTTTTTCCGCCGGGCCACAACGGTCCAGTTTATTTAGGGTACAGCAACAACTTCCTTAACCTCGGGCACTTCTTTTTTCAGATATTTTTCGATTCCCATCTTCAGGGTCATCTGCGACATGGGACAGCCACGGCAGGCCCCCAGCAGCTTAACCTTGACAATGCCGTCATCCGTGACGTCAACCAGCTCAACATCTCCCCCATCCGCCTGAAGGTTGGGTCTGATCTGATTGATTGCCTTTTGTATGTTTTCTTTCATCTCGTCATCTCCATTCATGTTTTCCATGCAGGCCTATGCCTTAATGCGGCATTTCGTCGATCATCATGGCGGCCAGTTTTTTTGCAACCTTGGACAGGTCCGGTTTAATGATCCAGTAATCTTCTATGATATGATGACTCGCCTTCCAGAGGATCTTGCCGGTATTCGCATCAACCATATTGATTCCCATCCCCACCTTGGCGATCTTATCCTTGTTTTCCATGGTATAATTCCAATAGTCGACGTTGACAACCAAAAAGGCATCTATTTTTGCCATCTCGCCAATCTTTTTGCTGATCTCGGGATCGGAAAAGTTAACGGTCTTGAGCTTGGCNNTAGGTTCCCACGTCTGCCGGCAGAACCCCGATCGTTTTCGGATGAAAATCCTTGGCTTCGGGGGCGACCTGCGAATAACGAAGACCACCGCAGCCATAAAGCATCAAGATCATCAGGGCTGTCAGATAGCCCAACCAGACATTTCTTTTCATGATCCTACCTCCTTTACAGAATTGTTCTTCAATTTATCCATCGGATCACCATGAGCCATACCATCGCGCTGAAACCGGCGATCACATAGTTCGTTTCCAGAAGACCTTCCAAAACAACGGGCGAAAACGCAGCCCTTCTATCACAAAGTTTGAAACAAATCCATATATAAAATGTGCAAATTAAAAGGATTAGATTTAATGATGAGGACCAGCCTGCAAAAAAGGTCAGAATAAGCAGGATAAAAAGAATTCCTGTGATTCCCTTCAGAAGGATTTGGGTTTTCCCTTTGCCGATCAGGACCGGGATCGTCTCTCTGCCGATGAGCCGGTCGCTTTGAATATCCAGGATGTCCGACAGGGCCGAGCGGATAAAGACGATGGCAAAGGTGAAGAGGAATGCCACGATCATTCCCGGAGTGAATGACAAACCGATCTCTATTTGGGGAAGCAAGGCGGCGACGGCTGCCCAGGCGAGTGCCATGGAGACGTTTTTCGAACCCGGCAGGTCTTTCAGACTTCTGAAACGCCATCCCTCCGGCAGAATGTTCAGATTGTAAAGGACGCCTAGAAAAGAAATCAGGAAAAGCATGATAAAGGGTGCCGGACCGGTGATAAAGGCGCTCGTTAAAGACAGGGCCAGTGCCAGCATGGCCGAGATGAAAAAGGAATTCTGATGTTTGAGATAGGATTCTTCCCGGAAAGATCCAAGGATAGACGTTTTTTTTCGATTGATGAAACGATTAAGGGTATGCATGGCATAAACATAAAGGGACGTCGTGAACATGTTCAAAATATGCACCGGCAACCCTTGGAGGAGCATACTGACGAGGGACAGGCACCCGGCACCAAAGGCCGAATAGATATCTGTTCTGATGGTCCAGACCCAGGCTTTGAACAGGCCCATTGCGGGTTTTTGTTTCTCACTCTGCCGGGCCGTTATGTCATCCACCACCCGGTCAATGATCCAGTTGGGGGTGGATGCGCCGGCTGAAACGCCGATCCGGCTATACCGGTCAATCGCCATTTCTTTAAGTTCGTCGGCCGTTTCAATGTGGAAGGTTGACGTCCCCGAAAGTTCGGACAGCCGGGCCAGTTGCATCGTATTTGCGCTGTTTCTGCCACCGACGACCACGATGGCATCTGTTTCCGTTGCCATCTTTTTGATCTCGGTCTGTCTTTTTTCCGTTGAATCACAGATGGTGTCAAAGACGACGGCGTCGGGGAAGCGC
>PMNM01000077.1 GCA_003161855.1 Syntrophaceae bacterium
GCAACCATAAAATGGGATTCAATATCTTCCCGGTTTTGTTCAATGATGCCCGAAATGACGAGATATCCCTCATGACCGATCAGAGATATCAGGTGGGATTTGAGCTTGATGAGGATTTTCGCCGTCAGGTTCGCAACGATCAGATCGAAAGGTTCATGAACGGTTAAAACATCACGATTGATCACTTCCACCCGGTCTTCCACGTCATTAATCGCTACATTCTCACGTGCAATCTCAGCCGCTTTCTTGTCACTGTCCACACAGACAACCCTATGTGCCCCAAGTTTTGCACAGGAAATACCGAGAATACCTGTCCCCGTTCCGACATCCAGAACCCGCCATTTGTGAATGGCTCTTTCTGTCAGAAGAACATCTTCAATCGCCTGCAGACACATCCTGGTCGAAGCGTGCTGACCGGTTCCGAAAGCCATACCCGGGTCAATATCGATGACAATATCACGACCAACAGGGGTATAACGTTCCCAGGTCGGTTTAATCACGATATTCCGGCTGACCCGCAGCGGTTTGAAATATTTTTTCCAGGCCTCTCCCCAATCCGGGTTATCGATGGTTTCCGTGGTAAAGGATGGCTTTTCAAGGTCGGGGAATATCTGTGAAAGGCTTTCGATATAGGCCTTCAGGGCATTCATGCGGTGCTCCAGACGGATATCCCAGGGAAAATAAACATTCAGAATCTCAGTCGCAGCGGGTTTCTGAATGCCGTTAAGAGATTGCGGTTCCAGAAACTCCTGAAACACACCCTGCGCACCCAGTTCTGTCACAAAGTTGGACAGGGCATCGATCAGTTCAGAAGGAGCCGTCAATTCGACTTTTAACCATTTATCCTTCTTTTCCTTCTTATCCTTCGGATCCGTTCCCTTCCCATCACTTTTCGGCATGGTCCGCCTCCTTAACGTTCCGAGATCCATTGTTTTCGTTTTTCATCCTGATGGGTCTTTATATCCTCTTTTTGAGGATAATTCAAGCAGCTTGAATTTTAAAAGGCTTCATGATACCGTCATTTCCGGGGTCATCAACAGGGTCCAGGCATCCAAAAAATGATCTGTAAAATCCGCGAAGTGAACGTGAATCGTCGATGAAATATTACCCGGTCAATCTGGATATGACAAACAAACGATGCGTCGTAGTCGGCGGAGGTGACATTGCCGAAAGGAAAGTAGAGCGTCTGCTCGAATGCGGCGCTCAGGTCACCGTTGTCAGCAAATCACTCACACCGGTATTGAAGGCGAGAAAAAAAGCAGGGCAAATGGATCATATCGACAGAGATTATGAGGATCAGGCGCTCGACGGTGCATTCATGGTCATCGGGGCTACAGACCGAAACGATGTAAATGAACGGATTTCAAAAGAGGCAATGGCCCGGGGTCTTCTGGTCAATATTGTGGATGATCCCGACCGATGCAATTTCATCCTTCCGTCGCTGGTTCAACAGGGCGATCTGTCGATCGCCATTTCCACCGGGGGGAAAAGTCCGGCCCTGGCCAAAAAATTAAGAAAAGAACTGGAGAAACAGTATGGCCCTGAATACCAAACCCTGCTTGTGATCATGGGAATTCTCAGAAAAAGGATCCTTGCCGGAGATCAGCGTGCAGCGGATAACAAAGCGGTCTTTGAAGATCTTGTCCATTCGGATATTCTCCAGGCCATCCGGGAAAAGGACAGGGGTCGGGTCAACACCATTATCCGTGATCTGACCGGGATCAGCATGGATGTGAGGATTTGATGGGGCTCCTGTTTTTCAAATTGGCACTGGCCGCCTATCTGATCAGTACGCTGGGATACGTCGTATCCCTCCTCATCAGACGGGTCCTGGTCGCCAAAGTGTCTACAGGAATCCTTCTTGTCGCTTTTATCCTGCACACGATTTCCTTGATCTCGCGATTCATTGCATCCGGTTCTCTTCCCATCATGGGAATTCACGACACCCTTTCCCTGTTCGCATGGATATTGTGCGGCATTTATCTGATTCTGCAGTTAAAGACAAAAACCAGGGTCCTGGGCGCCTTCATCTCTCCCATTGCTTTTTTGCTCATGATTGTGGCCTCGGTCGGTTTGGAAGGATCGGTTTCATTACCGGATATCCTGAAAGGGGGACTGGTCACGGCGCATATTACCCTCTCTGTTGCCGGTGAGGCTCTCTTCGCACTGGCTTCCTGTGCCGGAGCCATGTATCTGATCCAGGACCGGCTGATTAAATACAAAACAATCGGCAGCTTCAGCAGGCTCCTCCCCTCTCTGAAAGATCTGGATAAAATTAATTACCTCTGTCTTCTCTGGGGATTTCCTCTCCTCACCCTGGGTGTTCTGGCGGGCTCCATCTGGGCACGGACGGTTTGGGGAAGTCACTGGCAGTGGGATCCCAAACAGATATGGACGCTGACCGCCTGGCTTTTATATGCCCTTCTGCTTCATCAGCGGCTTGCCATCGGCTGGAAGGGGCACCGGGTCGCTCTATTTTCCCTCCTGGCTTTCATCCTTCTCCTGATCGGTTTCATTGTGGAAAAGCTGTTCTTTACGACTGTCCATAACTTTATGTAAACCCATGAATCTGATCCTTCTCGGTATGAACCATAAAACGGCCCCCCTGGATATCCGGGAAAGACTTTCCATATCCTGCGAAGAGGGCATCCGTTCACTCAGGGAACTCATGCACATTCCAAGCATAGAAGGCATGATCTATCTTTCAACCTGCAACCGGGCTGAAGTTCTTGCTCAAACCACGGATACTCGGGAAGCGGCAGAGCAATTGAAAGGCTTTATCTTTCGGCATGGAAATCTATCCCGGGAAGAAATGAACCGGTGCCTTTATATGTACCGGGATGACGAGGCGGTCCGCCATCTCTTCCGGGTCACGTCAAGCCTGGATTCACTGGTCATGGGCGAACCCCAGATTCTGGGCCAGGTCAAGGATGCCTATCGTCAAGCNNGGGATTGCTGCCAATGCCGTATCGGTCAGTTTTGCGGCTGTCGAACTGGCTAAAAAAATCTTCGGGGGACTGAAGGGAAAGACCGTTCTTCTCATCGGCGCCGGTGAGATGTCGGAGCTGGCCGCTCGTCATTTGATCAGTCAAGGGATTGCCCAGATCCTGATCGTCAACCGAACTTATGCGCGGGCTATGCAGATGGCGGAGGAATTTCACGGGACAGCTGTGGCATTTGATCATCTTGAAGAAACTCTCCGGAACGTCGACATCGTCATCAGTTCAACAGGCGCCCCCGGATATGTGATCACCGCCGGGATGGTATCCACGGCCCTTCACAGACGGAAAAACCGCTTTCTTTTCCTGATCGACATCGCCGTCCCCCGGGATATCGATCCCGCCGCCGGAGATATTGACAATGTCTTTCTCTATAATATCGACAACCTTCAGGACATCGTGGATGGAAATATCAAAAACCGCGGGCAGGAAGCCGAAAAGGCGGAGGCCATCATTGAAGAAGAAGTCATGAAATATACCCGCTGGCACAATACGCTGGAGGTGGTTCCCACCATTGTTTCACTCAAGGGAAAAGCCGAAGGCATTGTCCGGGGAGAGCTTGAAAAATCTTTTTCCTGGATGCAGAACATGACCTCAGAGGAGCGAAAAAATATCGAAATTCTCGTCGGATCCATTATGAACAAGATCCTCCATGATCCCATCATCAGCCTCAAGGAAGAAAGCCAGGATTATGGCGTGATGGCTTATGTAGCTGCGTTGAGGCGACTGTTCAAGCTCGAAGAATAAGGGAGGATGACCTATCAAATCACCTTTAAAAATCGGCACGCGGGGAAGCGCTCTGGCGCTTACGCAAACCCGCTGGGTGGCGGACAGACTGAAGAAACAGCATCCGGAAATGAAGGTGGAAATCGTTGTCATTAAAACCAAGGGCGACATCATGCAGGATGTTTCCCTCGTAAAAATTGGAGGCAAGGGAGTTTTTGTCAAGGAGATCGAAGAGGCGCTGCTGCGCGGTGAGATTGATATCGCCATTCACAGCATGAAGGACGTTCCTGCCGACCTCCCGGAAAAACTTACAATCGGGATCATTCCCGAACGGGAAGACCCAAGGGATGTGCTCATTGCCAGAGATCGGATGAAAATAGAAGCTCTGCCGCGGGGGGCACGCATCGGCACCGGTTCCTTAAGACGTGGTATTCAAATCCGGAATCTGTTGCCGGACGTTGAAATCTTTCCTCTCCGGGGCAACCTGGATACCCGGATCAGAAAGATCGAATCGGAAGACCTTGATGGTGTCATTGTTGCCGCGGCCGGTATCCGGCGGATGGGATGGGTTCACCGGGTGTCTCAGTTTATCCCGGTAGAGATCATGCTGCCTGCAGTGGGTCAGGGGGCTCTGGGCATCGAAATGCGAAGGGGAGAGGATCCGATAGAGGAGGCCCTTTCCTTTTTGAACCATCCGAACACATGGATCGAGGTGGGGGCTGAACGGGCTTTTTTAAAACGCCTCGGTGGCGGTTGTCAGCTGCCCATTGCCGCGTATGGAAAGATTCGGGGTACCGATCTGATCCTCCGCGGTCTGGTGGGAAGTCTGAACGGCCGCGTGATCATCACCGAAGAAGTCAAAGGAAAACCTTCAGATTTTTCAGCTCTGGGAATGATCCTTGCCGATCGGATTCTGGAACGAGGCGGACAATCCATCCTGGATGACGTCTGCAGATAAACGGGGGAAAAAGTGAATACCATCGGAAAAGTTTACATTATCGGCGCCGGACCTGGCGATCCCGGGCTGATTACACTCAAAGGATTGAGGTGCCTGCAGGAGGCGGATGTACTGATCTACGATCATCTGGTAGGCGAAGAGATCCTCAGCCATGCCAGGGAAACCGTCCGCCTGATCTATGCCGGGAAACAGGGGGGGGATCATACCCTGTCACAGGACGAGATTAACGAGAGGCTTGTTGAGGAGGCAAAACAGGGTAAAGTCGTGGCGAGACTCAAGGGCGGCGATCCCTTCATCTTTGGACGCGGCGGCGAAGAAGCGGAGGTGCTGGCTAAAGCAGGGATTCCCTTTGAGGTGATTCCCGGTGTCACGTCAGCCATCGCCGTTCCTGCTTATGCCGGTATTCCCCTGACGCATCGCGGGTTCACGTCAACCGTGACCTTTGTTACCGGCCACGAAGATCCGACCAAGGAAAAGAGTGATATAAACTGGGAAGCACTGGCCGGTATCGGAACGCTTGTTTTCCTCATGGGCGTCAAAAACCTGCCGAAAATCGTGTCCAGCCTGATCCATCACGGTAAAGAACCTGAGACACCCGCGGCGCTGATCCGCTGGGGAACGACGGCCGACCAGGAAACCTTAACCGGCACTTTAGAAAATATTATCCGGCTTTCTGAAGAAAAAGGTTTTGCACCGCCTTCTATCTTTGTTGTCGGTCAGGTGGTGGGTCTGCGGAATCTATTAAACTGGTTCGAAAAAAAACCCCTTTTCGGCAAGGGCATTGTCATCACGCGCCCGGAGGCACAGGCCGGCGAAATGATCGATCTCCTCCGGCAGCAGGGGGCACGGGT
>PMNM01000093.1 GCA_003161855.1 Syntrophaceae bacterium
TAATGAGCCAGGTCGGCGACACGACAGGAGTAACCCCACTCGTTGTCGTACCACGCAACCACCTTCACCATATTGTCCCGGAGGACCTGGGTAAATTCGATATCCACAATGGAAGAATGGGCATCTCCCTTGAAATCCATGGAGACCAGACGACCCTCCTCACAGGCCATGATGCCTTTGAGCATTTTCCGGGCCCCGTTCCTCAAGACCTGCCGCAAGTCTTCCGTGGTGGTCTTCGTCTTCAGTTCAGCAACAAAATCGACGATGGAAACAGTCGGTGTGGGGACCCGCAGGGAATAGCCGTCAAAGCGGCCGGCAAGGTCCGGAATGACCAGTGACAGGGCTTTGGCGGCACCCGTGGTCGTCGGAATAATATTCTGAAAGGCTGCGCGGGCCCGCCGCAGATCCTTGTGGGGAAGATCAAGGATCCGCTGGTCATTGGTATAGGAATGCACAGTCGTCATCATCCCCTTTTCAATCCCGAAGGCCTGATGGATCACCAGCACCGGGGGTGCCAGACAGTTTGTCGTACAGGAGGCATTGGAAACGATATGGTGTTTTTTAGGATTGTAAGCTTTGTGATTAACGCCCATGACCAACGTGATATCCTCTTCCTTCGCCGGCGCTGTGATAATGACCTTTCTGGCCCCGCCCTCCAGATGGGCCGAAGCCTGGGGACCGGTCACAAACAAACCGGTGCTCTCAATGACGATATCCACCCCCTCCTCTTCCCAGGGAATCGAGGCGGGATCACGGAAGGCGAGGCTCTTGATCGCCTGACCGTTAATCAGAAAAGCGTCTTTTTTGATCCGGACATCGCCGGAAAAGCGTCCGTAATTCGTGTCATATTTAAAGAGGTGGGCATTGGTTCCGACATCAAAGAGGTCATTCACCGCGACGACCTGAAGAGACCGGGGATACCGGGCCAGAACAGCTTTCAGAACCTGCCGCCCGATCCGTCCGAAACCATTGATGCCAAGGCGAATCATTGTCTGCTCCTTTTTACGAAGTCGTCAGTTGTCGTCGATGCGATATTTATGCGCTACCATCAGATCACAATGGGTCTGCAACGTCTTATGAAGCCGGGCATTGTCCAGGGCGATGGCGCTCAGATTGGCAACAGCCTCCAGGAACAGGAATTCCTTCTCGCTGAACTCCCGAATCTTGTCCGCATAGACCCGCAGGACACCGACGGCCTTCTTTCCCAGCATCAGGGGAACCACAAGAACGGACCGGATGCCTTCTGCCGCCGCCTTGGCACCGTACTGGAAATTCTTATCCGTCCGGGCATCCTTCAGGCAGACGGTCTTGCCTTTGAGGGCCTGCTGGTCCAAGCCGCTCTCCTTCACCAGGATCGGCCCTTTGTGGAGATAAGTTTCAGACAGGCCATAAGCCGCGCCCATGATCAGTTTCTTTTCCCGGGAATCGAGGAGTCGGAGGCTGCAGGCCTTGACGCGCATGGCTTTCGCCACACATTGAACGATTTCATCCAGGATACGGGATGGGTCGAGAGAGGCGTTAATCACCCTGGCCACATCATACAAGGCATGAAAATAATCCATCTCTTTATCGTNNGAAAAGTCAAAGAAGAATCAGAATATTTTGATCGATTCGTACACCTGCTCCTGCCGGTGAAAGAGGGCACACTCCCCAAGCTCCAGGGCGCCGACGACGATGATATAACGCTCGGACGGATTCAGCACCAGCGGCTGGTTCTCCGGCAGGGATTCCCTGGAAACCTGATTCCGGCTGAAGTGGAATAAAACAGGAAGATGCGAGTGGCCGCAGAAAAGGAGGCGGTGGCTGGTCTGCCGGAAGATCTCCGCCGCCTTCAGGATGGAGCCGTCATCAACAGGCTCGTAGAAAGAGCGGATGGAATCGAAAGGCAGGGAATGGGCAAAGCAGAGATCACCGGAAACGATCTTGAGGGGAATGTCTTTCAGATAGCCATAGATGCCCTCCCGATCACCGCTGCCCCGGTCAGGCGTTAAACCAAGCCTTTTCTCAACGATGAAATCATTATTGCCTTTAACGGACAGGATCGCGTTTTCTTTCAGGACCCTGACAATCGCCGCCAGATTCCGGCGATGGAGCGAGTCACAGAAATCGCCCAGATGAATGAGCTGTTCGGCGCCCCGTCGCCTGAGGACGTCAATCGCCTGTTGTAGCGCCTTCAGATGACCATGATTGTCCGAAAACAGGCCGATACGATTTGGCAGGGAAATCAATAAACGCAGTTCTCCGTTTTGCTCATTTCTTAAAGAAAGCATAACCCCTGAAAAACGGTTTGTCAGCGGCAAATCAAATGTTTTGAAAAAAGATTTTTGAGCCGCGGTAAACCCATTTTTCATGACGCCCGGCTGATCACAGTCCCAGATAACGACTGATGATAAGCAGCATGATTTCCGAAGTCCCGGCAAAGATGGTATACACCCGTGCATCCCGGAAAAGACGCGCGATGGGGTATTCTTCCATATAGCCGTAACCGCCGTGAAACTGAACGCCTCTCTCGACGACGCGGTTGAGCATCTCCGCAATCCAGTACTTGGCCATGGAGACCTTTTGAACGATTTCCCGGCCTTCCATGTGATCCAGTATGAGGCTTTCCAGGAAGGTACGCCCCAGTTCCACATCAGTCGCCAGATTGGCCAGTTCGAAGGAGATATACTGGAAATGGCCGATCGGCCTGCCGAAGGCCTCCCGGCTCTTGGCAAAGTCGATGGTCAGCCGCAGGGCCTCTTCCGCCATCACCTGGGCCCCGATGGCCGTCATCAGCCTTTCCTGCTGCAGCTTCTTCATAAGATAGTAAAACCCCTTCCCTTCCTGGCCCAGGAGGTTTTTCACCGGAACCCGGCAATCCACAAAAGCCATCTCCGCTGTGTCCTGACTATGAAACCCGATTTTGTCGAGGTTCCGCCCCTTTTCAAAACCCGGGGTTCCGTCTTCCACGACCAGCAGCGATATGCCGGCATGGGCCGGCTTGGCCCCGGGATCGGTCTTGGCAACCACAATCACCAGATCGCAGTTGATCCCATTGGAGATAAAGGTTTTCTGACCGTTGAGGACATAGTGGTCACCGCTGCGCACAGCGGTTGTGCGGATCGCCGCCAGATCAGAGCCGGTACCCGGTTCCGTCATGGCAATGGCCGTGATGAGGTCACCGGTCGCACAACCCGGCAGCCAGCGATGTTTCTGCTCTTCCGATCCGAAGGCCTCGATATAGGGCACAATGATGTCGGAATGCAGAAAAAAGAGAAAACCGGAAAAATGGGTCTTCGCACTTTCTTCCACGCTGATCAGGGAATAGAGCAGATCCGCATCGACACCGCCGTAGATCTCAGGAAGCCAGGGGCAGAGAAAGCCCTGACGGCCAAAGTTCTGCCAGATCTCTTTGGGAACAATCCCGGCTTTCTCCCAGGTTTCCACATGGGGGGTCAGCTCCTTCTCGAAATAGCGGCGGATGGACTCCCGGAAAATCTGATGTTCCTGCGTGTAGTGTTTTTCCAGTAAAAAAGACATAGTTCCCTCACCGACTTTCATGAACGTTCAGCTTCTTTTTGATGTCCTCCCGCAACACCTTCTTCAGGATCTTCCCGACGGGGTTACGGGGGATGGCCTCAACGATCTCCACCCGTTCCGGTATCTTGTACGCGGCAATACCCTTCTCCGTCATGAACGCCTTGATCTCCTCCAGCGTCACTGCCTCGCCGGGTTTCGGAACCACGTAAATGCAGGTCCGCTCCCCGAGGTTTTCATCGGGCATCGCCACGGCCGCCGCATCCANNGTGTTGAAATACCCTTCCGCGTCGAAGGCCTTGGCCGTCAGGTCCGGCCTTTTAAAGTAGCAGGGAATGACGTTGGGTCCCCGGTACCAGAGTTCTCCCACGTCTCCGATCGCTTTTGGCCCGCCCGGGATGCCGGCATTGACCAGTTTCATGGACACATTTTTCGCCATCTGTGTGGTTCCCCCGGACCATTTGGTTCCTGCCGCATTAAAAAGGAAATGGTCCAGGCGCATCTCCACATCGGGGATATCATAGTTTCCGGAAACATTGGCCGTCCCTTCGTTCTGTCCCCAGATGTTGGCAAATTCGATTCCCCAGCGCTTCTTGAGTTCCTGGACGGACCACAAAGACGGCGGTGCGGCGCCGATCGTGATGGCCCGCATTTTGCTGAAGTCGAACTTGTCCACCATGGGATGTTTCAGCAGGGCATTAACAATCGCCGGGACAAGCAGTGTGTAGTGGATTTCCTCAGACATGAGCTGCGTGACGAAGGTAGCCCCATCAAAAGGATGATGCAGGACCATCTTCCCCCCCCCGATGAGCCACGGAATGTACACGGTGCCAATGGAGGCCATGTTCACCAGCGGCCCGGCGGTAATCAGATTGTCCCCCCAGTGGATGGGCGCCATCTCGAAGCAGAGGGTTCCCTGGAAAATCCAGTTATTGTGGGAAAGCGGGCAGCCTTTGGGTTCCGCCTCGGTTCCCGATGACCAGCAGAGGGTGAAGACATCGTTGGGATCGATCAGGATTCCATCGAGAATCCCCTTCACCGGACCCTTGGCCATTTCACGAATTTCTGGAAGGAGGATGATCTCTTTGATGGAGGCCTGCTTAGCCCGGATCTTCTCTGCCAGCTCCCTATGGTTGAAGTTACCGAAGGTCTCCACCGTGATGATCGCGCTGGCCTCCGTAAGTTTGGCGATATAGTCCAGTTCAGAGAGGCGCCACTGCATGGGCATGGGGGAGATCAAGCCTCCCATACGGGGGATGGCGAGATAGAGCATGGCCAGTTCCCAGCAATTGGGAAGCTGGACCATGATCATGTCATCCTTACCCAAGCCCTTCGCCAAAAGCGCCTCAGCGGTCGCGTCGACGGCCCGGCTCAGTTCCGCATAGG
>PMNM01000146.1:0-4229 GCA_003161855.1 Syntrophaceae bacterium
AATCGGAAATCTTAGACAATTTCCTTTTGGGGTTGTATGTCCATTTTTTTCAACTACAAAAAGTACGCATCAACCGGATGAATCTTAAATGGGTTATAATCAATTATACCATAAGAGTTTTGCGTAGAACATAAATAGTGAAAAGAGGCGCAAGTCATGACATTTTTGGGCTATCGCCGGACTGATGGAAGGGTCGGCATCCGCAATCATGTCCTTATTATCCCTTCCGTGGTTTGTGCAAACCGGGTTGCCAGGGGAATTTCACAGCTCGTGACGGGGACGACCTGGGTGGAACATCAGCACGGCTGCACGCAGTTGGGTGACGATGCAGCGTTGACCCGGCGGGTTCTTGTCGCGCATGGGACTCACCCCAATGTTTACGGCGTCGTCGTCGTTGGATTGGGTTGTGAAACCATGAGAGCTCAAGATATTGCCGCCGGGATCAGGGAAGCATGCCCGGACAAACCTCTTCGCCTCGTGATCATCCAGGATGAGGGTGGATCGGTCAAGGCGATGGCCGCAGGGGCAAGTGCAGCCCACGAAATGGTGAGCGGGGCTTCCTGCATGGAACGCACGCCCAGCGATGTTTCGGAACTCATCCTGGGTACGGAATGCGGCGGGTCGGATGCCTGCTCCGGCATTTCAGCCAACCCGGCACTGGGTGTCGCCAGTGATCTGCTGATCGACGCCGGCGGCAGTGTCATCCTGGCGGAAACAACGGAGCTGATCGGCGCTGAGCATTTAATCGCGGCGCGGGCCGTCAACCCGCAGGTCGCCGCCCGTTGTTACGATGTGATTAAACGTTGTGAAGATTCCGCAAAATCAATGGGGGTCGATATGCGGGGCGGACAACCCACCCCCGGCAACATCGAGGGGGGATTATCCACCATTGAAGAGAAATCCCTGGGCTGTATCTACAAGGCGGGAACAAAACCCCTGCAGGATATTATTGACTATGCCATGCCGGTGACGAAGAAAGGATTGATCTGGATGGATACGCCGGGCCAGGACATCGAGCAGATCACGGGGATGGTGGCCGGCGGCTGCCACTTCGTTGTGTTTACGACGGGGCGCGGGACCTGTTGCGGCTCACCCATCGCACCCACAATCAAAGTGGCGACTAATACCGCTCTCTATGAAAAAATGAAAGACAACATGGATGTGAATGCCGGCACGATCATAACCGGTGATGAATCTGTTCAACAGGTGGGAAGACGGATTTATCAGGAGATGCTGCAGGTAGCCTCGGGCAAATGCCCCAGGGCAGAGATCCTGGGCTTTAATGATTTTGCCATTAAGCGGATCGGGCCGTCGATGTAGCCGGTATATCAAACCATTGAAAGCGTAAATCCCTGATGACGAAGAAAGCAATCGTGATGGAAGCCGCCGATAATGTGGCAACCGCNNTAACGGAAAGAATCCTCTTCGGCCATAAATTTGCGATTCGGGATATTTCCAGGGGCGATTCAGTCTTCAAATACGGCGAGGCCATCGGAGTTGCCCAGAGCGACATTAAAACCGGGCAACACGTGCATGTGCACAATCTGGAAAGCAGACGGGGACGGGGTGACAAAAATCCCGAACCCTCATAATTTATGAAAGACTCTGTTTCCTTCAGGGAAGAGTGTCATGCCAGGCTCTTTACCTGTTTTTGCCTATGAATTTCAGCATCTGCTTGAAGACCCCTTCGAGAATATCAGGGGCGATGAAGTAGTTCGGCATTTCACGATAAAAGAACTCCGTGATGGCCTTCCCGGCCGCATCGATATCTCCTTGATATTTTTGATAGTAATTTTCCAGATCCGCCTTCCACTTGTGGCCCGCTTCCAGCGACAGGTCGATGAACTTTCCTGCCTCCTCCCCGGTGATATAGCCGTAATGATCAGCGCAGAGGTAAGAAACGGTCAGCGGTTTCAGTTTCTCCAGGCTTTCCAGATACTGCATCACATTGGTGTTCATGGAGGGAAAGATCGTGTCTTTGTAGGGAATTCCTGCCGCATCCGAGGCGAACATGGCCTTGATATTCGGCTCATAAGCCGTAATGGAGCAATTGGAATGGCCGGGGGTATNNAGCTGTTCATGATCTCGATGGCCTTGGGCATGGCGAAGATCTTCCACGCCGGCGCTGAGGCGATGACTTCGATGGCGGGATAGGTTCGCTTGAAATAGGGCACGATTCCGACGTGATCGAAATGGGAATGGAGGATGAGGAATTTCGTAATCTTTCCCGGATCGAGCCCGAACGTATTCATTTGCGCAAGCACATCGGGAAGAATATAGCTCATGGCTCCGTTAATCATGATGGCGCCATTCCTGCCCTCAAGATAATAGGCCCCTGCCTCCTCACGGCCGAGGTACCACAAATGGTCTGCAACCTTTCCTGCCTTTCTGAATCTCATCTCATCGCCCCCCTATCGCGGACCCGGTCCTTTGGGTCGCCTTTGATTTATGCTCCTTGCTTATAGTCAAGATAACAAGGGATATCAAGCAAAAAACCTCAACTTAATCGTAGAAAATGGCAGCCGGTCGTGATAGAATAAAGAACTTTTTTCTGGCGCAGGGTCGATCTTTTCATGCAAGACCATCCATAACAAGAAAAGGAGGAGCTATGGATCTGATCAGCAATATGGACGCACTCTTCAAACCGCGGAGCGTGGCGATGATAGGGGCCTCGGCTACCCCAGGCAAACTCGGCTATGATATCCTGTACAATCTCATCCATGCCGGACTGAAGGGTCCCATCTATCCCATCAACCCCAAAGCCGACGAACTTCTGGGACTCAAGGTATACAAAGATATCTCTTCCCTGCCCTACCCGCCGGACCTGGCCGTTGTCGTGATTCCTTCCAGGATGGTCCCGGCAACCATTGAGGAATGCGGTAAGGCGGGAGTCAAGGCGGCGATCGTCGTGACCGGCGGCTTTGCTGAAGCCGGGGTTGATGGAGAGAAACTCCAGGCAGAAATGGCCGGGAAAGCCCGACNNGGGAAAATTGCCTTTATTTCCCAGAGCGGCACGGTCGGGGCAGCCCTCATCGACTGGGCCAGCGAGGATCAGCTCGGCTTCAGTGTCTTTGTCAGCCTGGGCAACAGGGCTGACGTGGACGAGTCGGACTGCATCCGGTATTTTAATGCCGATCCGAATACGAAAGTTATCGCCCTCTACATGGAAGGGGTAAAAAGACCGGCGGTTTTTCTGGAATCCTTAGCCAAAGCCTCAAAACCCGTCGTCATCCTGAAGGCCGGGAGGACCGCCAGAGGCGGAGTGGCGGCGGAGAGCCATACCAAATCGCTGGCCGGCAATGATGCCATCTATGAAGCCATTTTCAGGAAATACAAAGTCCACCGGGCCGACAATCTGGAAGAGCTCTACGATTTTGCCAAAGCCCTGGCCTACATGGAAAAGCCCTCCGGAAAGCGTCTTCTCAACATTTCCAGCTCTGGCGGCGCAGCCATCCTCGCCATTGACGAGGCAGAGAAGCTGGGCTTCGAGATCCCCGCGCCAACACAGGCCCTCCAGGACCACTTGCGGGCCTTCCTGCCAAGCCACTGCGGGGTCAGCAATCCCATCGACCTCACCGGCGACGCTATTTCCGATCCCAGTCTCTATGCGAAAGTGATTCAGGAGGCCAAATCGGATTACGACACCAGTGTGGTCATCTTCGGTGATCCTATCCATGGCGCTTCCGACATCGTCACCGGGAAAGGTGAACTCATCATCTTCTGCGGCGGGGCAGATGTGGAGCGGGAGGAGACCCGGTTGTTGCATCAGAAGGGCATTCCCGTCTATCCGACGCCGGAGCGGGGTATCCGGGCGCTGTATCAGCTTGTCCGCTTCGACGAAGAAAGGCGCGCCGGGAAAGCCGCCCATGCAGCAGCCTCTGAGACCTCTCTGAATCTGATGCCGGCCGGCAAGGCCTCAGCCCTCCTGAAGAAATACGGGATCCCGGCCGTAGATGCAACGCTGGCAACGTCCTCAAAGGAAGCCATCGTCCTGGCGAAGAAATTTAAAAAGACTGTGGCTCTCAAAATCGCCTCCGCAGATCTGTCCCATAAGANNTCGGCGGCGTGCGCCTCAACCTGGCCAAGTTGTCAGAAGTGAAAGACGCCTTCGAAGAAATCCTGAAAAATGTCAAAAAAGCAGCGCCGAAAGCCAGGATTGAAGGGATCACCGTGTCACCCATGGCCAGACCGGGCGGTGTGGAAGTAATCCTGGGCATGATCAAAGACCC
>PMNM01000146.1:4237-7921 GCA_003161855.1 Syntrophaceae bacterium
CTGGTGAAGGATCAACCCGAAATCGACCAGATCGACCTCAACCCGATCCTGGTCTATGAGAAGGGTGTCTCGGTGGTGGATTACCGGATTTATCGTCGTTAAGCCGATCAAAATACCGAAATAAAAGAGGGTCAGCCGATACTCGGCTGACCCTCTTTTATTTCCCCAATGGATCAATAAGGCACGCAGCAAATCTTCTGCAGCTTACATGCTATTTCAGGAATGCTATTTGTTGAGTGCCACGATGATCCTGAGCTTAATGCCGATGGACTAACCGATCCCGATATCCGGGAAAATTCCTGCCGCACCTGTTCGTCATTCAGGATGCCTGCGTCCGGCTACTTCAGATAGCCGGGAAGCTGCTTCAGATCCTTTCCCTGGAAACTGCAGGGGAGATTGCAGGTTTTGCAGGGGCTCTTGGCAGCCGGCAGAGGCGGTTCCCCTTTGATCTTCTGCTCGATGAATTTCATGCATTTGTTAACGCTGGCATCCAGTCCTTCAACAGCCAGGGTTACGCATCCTTCCGCACCTCCCCAGCCGCCGGAGGCGAAGTGAACGGCTTCGACATCGAAAAGGCTTTCGAGCGCATCCAGCTCCGTGAAGACCATCCCGTCGGCAACGCAGGCCATCCCGACACGGGCGCCGATCGTTTTGCCNNATCTCCAAACCCCGGGCTTTCATGGCCATGTAAAACTGTCCCATGGTTCCGCCTGCCGGGCTTGCCATGATGACACCGACATTTCCACTGGAATCGAGGGCATTGGCTCCTTTCAGCATAATATCACCGGGGGAAAGCTTGTCCAGAACGGACCCCGGCTCCACGGGGAGAACCTGTCCCTTGTGGAAAGTCACGGGCTTGGTCCGCTCTTCCGGTCCCAGAACGCACAGGACGCCCTTGATGACCTGGCCGGCCGTGTAACCTTCTTTCTTGATCCTCTTGCCCAGAAGCTCTTCGAGGATGTACGCATTGGTCGAACCCCTGCCTACGAGGAGGTAGCCTTTTTTCTTCGCATTCTGAATCTCGGGTAGCGCTGCCACGGCTTTCCCGATCAACCGCTTCGATTCCGCCGGTGTTAAGGTAAACAGTGCCTGCATCTTGAATTCTCCTTTCTGTCTATGGGTGGGTTATCCTGTTTCAATTTCTTAACCTCTTTTACGGCTTGGATTGTACTTCATTCAGACCGGAGACACAAGTTTTACAAATCACCATACCGAAAGATAATTCATTGACAAGATATTCCCTTTATCCTATGTTGCCGCGTTTAAAAACGGCAGAGGACGGCAAGACAATCCATCGCAGCCATAAACGCCGAGGCAGTCGCAAGAAGGGAACGGAAGATGAAATTTAAAAAATCACCACTGGTTCATGGCTATGCCAATAGAATCCTCACCATCCATCTTGGAACCCATACGATTCTGACCCCGGAACTTGATCCGCAGGTCCGGGATTATTTTACCGGAGGCCGGGCCCTGGGGTTGTATCTTCTGCACAAGAACATCACCACCCAAACGACCCCCGACGCTCCGGAAAATCCGCTGATCTTTTCGCCTGGCCCGCTGGGAGGCATCCCTCAATTCCCGGGGACAAGCAAATGCATGGCCATTTCCCTGTCCCCCCTGACCGGCATCCCCGGTGTCTCGAATTTCGGAGGACATTTTGGCGCCTACCTTAAATACGTCGGTTTCGACGCCCTGGAAATAACGGGTAAATCTGAAAAGGACATCATGATTGTCATCGATGGCTTCCGGGAGGATATATCCGTGATGGACGCCCCTTCCATCGACCAGGTCTTTGATTTGGAGAAAAACATCACCGATCGATTTATCCAGGCAGACTATGACAGAAAAAATATCGTCTTTTTGACAACAGGTATCGGCGGCGCTAACACAACCTACGGATGTATCAACAGCCATTATTTCGATCCCACCAAAAGCATGAATGGGATCCGGGGGGTTTTTCGGACAAAGCAGGCCGGCAGGACCGGTCTCGGTTCCGTCATGATGGATAAAAAAATCAGGGCCATTGTTGTCCTGGCGGAATTCCCGAAAGGCGAAAACCCTTTCGGCGCCGTCGACTGGGACAAGGTGAAAAAAGCGGGGGCGGAACTCGGCAAAATCATCAGGGAAGTCGATCCGCAATCGCTGAAGATGCACCGCAAGGGCAGCGCCGGGCTGATTGCCTTCATGAACAAGGAAGCCTACCAGTCCCTGCCCGTGAAAAATTACCAGTCCGGATCCGACCCGCGGGCGGAAAAGATTACGGGAAAATATTATGCGGAGCATCTGTTTGATCACCGGGGCAGGGACGGGTGTTTCCCCGGCTGCAGTCTGCAATGTACCAAAGGCGGCTGTGTGACCTTAACTTTCGGTGATCAAAAAAATCGCAAAGTGTGGGTTGACGGACCGGAGTATGAAACGGCCGCCGGGTTCGGCTCCAACCTGGGTATTTGGAATGCAGAATTCATCATGGAGGCCAATTGGCATTGCGATAACTACGGGATCGATACCATCACGACGGCTGTTGTGATTGCCTTTTTAATGGAATGCTTTCAGAGAGGGTATCTAACCCAGGAAGATACGGATGGACTGGAACTTACCTGGGGAAATGAAAAAGCGGTATTGAGATTCATCCATCAGATTGCCCATCGGGAGACGGCATTGTCAAAAGAAGCCGGAAAGGGAATGCNNGAGATTCGCCATGCAGACCAAGGGGCTGCCCTTTTCTCTCTACCGGACCCATCGATCACTGTCCATGCAGGCTTCCTATGCCGCCGCCAGTGATATCGGGGCGCATCACGCAGCAGCCTGGCTCATCAAAATAGACTTGCTGGGTGCCTTCCCAACCCTCCGGGATAAAGCCAGGGCATTGATCACTTATCCGAGAGTCCGCCTTGGCAATGACAATATGGGTCTTTGCAAGCTGCCCTGGGTGGATGTCTTCAATCCCGATTCTGAACAGGTGAAGAATACGGATAAGTATATCAATCCTGCCTCCCAGAAAATCTATGCAGATTTCTATAACGGGATGCTGGGAACGAATCTGACCTGGGAGAAGATTTTCGAACAGACGGACCGGGATATCAATTTACAGCGGGTCATGAATGCCATGGTTTATGGCAAGAACACCGGCCAACACGACTGGATTCCGGACCGGGCCATCGGACCGATTGATAATGATCTCTATGATGCTGAAAAGGATTATCATGATCAGGAACTGAGCAGATTCTTAGAAAAATCTCCAACCGAGATTCAGAACATGACAACGGGAGAAAAACGGGCCAACCTGATGAACCATAAAAAAGAACAGTTACGCCAATTGATCCAGGCTTATTATCAGGAGCGGGGCTGGAACACTTCCGGAATACCGACGATAAACACACTGAAACAAATCGGGTTGTGGACATTCCTGAATGAGGGCACAAAAACAAAAATTTGTGAACTGAATGGCTAAATAAATAAAGCTGTAAATAGCCTCCGAACCCTCCGACAACACCGACTGAAAAACGCCAATATGCGAATATCCCTTTTTAAAAATATTTTTAGTTGACGTACCTGTTTATTTATCCTAATATATTGACAAAGGAGTAAAAAATGTCGGTAAAGACCATATCTGTTGATGAGAAAGGGATGGTTTTTCTGAATTGTCCTTTCTGCGGGAACGGCAGTCGGAGACGGGCAGAATCG
>PMNM01000097.1 GCA_003161855.1 Syntrophaceae bacterium
TGGGTGAAATGGAAACCCGGATGGCCCAGATTCGGGATCGCCAGAAAAAGCTGGAAGCCCGGTCATGGGTAGAGCAGACGGAAATCAGGGACAAACTTACGGAACTGAACCGCAGCATAACAGAGATTATTTCTGAAATCTGATCCAACGACCTGTTATTGATCCAGACGGTATTTGAACGTCGCAATGATGTGAAGCTTTGACAGCTTCAGATTTCCCGGGAAAGGATCGTAAGGAGCCGCCGCATCGATCACCTCCAGGGCTCCCTGGTCAAGGAAACCGGAACCCGATGACGTCAGGACAAGGGCCTGCTCCAGACGGCCATTCCTGTTCACGGAAAATTTGACCACCACATCACCCTCTTCCTTCCGTTCATAGGCCTGTCTGGGATAGCCCCACAGATCGCTGATCTTTTTCTTAAGCTTTTTTAAATAGGGAATATATTTACTGTCCCGATCACTCAGATCGACAGTATCCTCCAGCAAGGTCTGAGTGGTCGCCGTTTCTTCCTCCGGTGGAGGGACAGGCTTGGCCTCATTTTTCTCTGGATGATTATTTTCAGATATTTCGATCAGATCTTTAAGTTCTACCGTCAAAACCGGCGAACCTTCATTCTCTATGTCCGCAATCATCAGCCCGGTCACCATCAACATGACAAGATGACTGACGAGCGAAACGACAACGGCCAGAATCAGGATTCTTTTTGACGTCCGATGAGAGATTCCTTCCATAAGAATTTATATTAGGACCATGAATGAAAAAAAAGCAACCCTTATGACAACTCCGGCAGAGCCCATGAGATCCCTGCGGCAACAACGCCTGCTTTGAATCTCATTTAACTTGACAAAACCGGGAAAGTCTTATTTGATGTTTATGGATGGAAAATTCTGTATTTGCCGGGTTTTTTCAATATCGCGACATGGAATTTGATGACGCCTTTATCCGCCTCGCCCTCGAACAGGCCCGTCTCGCCCTTAAGATGGGAGAAGTTCCGGTCGGTGCCGTGATTACACGCGGTGAAGAGATCCTGTCGACTGCGCACAACTGCCCGATCACCCTGAAGGATCCATCCGCCCATGCAGAGATCCTGGCTATCCGCCGGGCGGCAGAAAAAACGGGGAATTACCGGCTCGTTGGAACCACCCTCTACGTCACCCTGGAGCCCTGTATCATGTGTGCTGCAGCGATCCTGCAGGCCCGGATCAGCCGTGTTGTCTTCGGTGCCGATGACCCGAAAAATGGAGGGATTGTCTCACTTTACCGGCTCTTCGACGACAGGAGACTGAACCATAAAGTGGACGTAACCGGTGGTGTTCAAAAAGAAATCTGCGCAAAAATTTTGAGTGGATTTTTTAAGGAAAAGCGGATATTATCCGCCGCCGTTTCGGAATCATAAAGATTCAGCGGAGAGATACCGAAGTGGTCGTAACGGGATCGACTCGAAATCGATTTGGGGGCCAAAAGCCCTCACGGGGGTTCGAATCCCCCTCTCTCCGCCATTCCGGTCATTTGTCTGTTTCGTCTGTACTGTAAAAGAGACCGGCGAATATCGACCAGACAGAACAAACAGAAAAAATACGGAGGGATGTCCGAGAGGCTGAAGGAGCACGACTGGAAATCGTGTGTATGCCCACAAAGGTGTACCGGGGGTTCGAATCCCCCNNAACCCCGTCAGGTCCGGAAGGAAGCAGCGGTAGCAAGAACCGACGTGTGCTGCAGGTCAACCTGGCTATCTTTTTTCTTCAGATCATGTAACCCTGACTTGAGGCGAACTTTACCGAAACCATGGATTATCTTGTTTTAGCCCGCAAATGGAGACCCCAGTCCTTTGAAGAGGTTCTGGGACAGGAACAGGTGATCAAGACCCTCCAGAACGCCATCCGCTATGATCGCATCGCCCATGCCTTCATTTTCAGCGGACCGCGGGGAGTGGGGAAGACATCGGTCGCCCGAATTATGGCCAAAGCAATGAATTGTGAGACCGGCCCCACCCAGACCCCCTGTAATGTCTGCACCAACTGCCGGGAAATCACAGAAGGGATCTCCATGGATGTCCGGGAAATTGACGGGGCGTCTAACCGGGGCATCGATGAAGTCCGGGAACTGCGCGAAAATTTAAAATTTCTGCCCATGACATCCCGCTATAAAATTTATATCATTGATGAAGTTCATATGCTGACGCGAGAAGCATTCAATGCCCTTTTAAAGACCCTCGAAGAGCCGCCATCGCATGTGGTCTTTATTTTTGCCACTACCGAAACCCAAAAAATTCCCGCAACGATTTTATCCCGTTGTCAGTGCTACGATTTCCGGAGGATATCGGTCCGGCAGATTGCGGACAACCTTCAGAAAATCGCCCAGGCGGAAGGGATCCGGATTACGGACAGAGGATTAGCCTGGATTGCCGCCGCGGGCGACGGCAGCATGAGAGATGCCCAGAGTATCTTTGACCAGGCCATCTCCTATGCCGGTTCTGAAATTCAGGATCATGATCTTGAAGAAATTTTGGGGCTTACGGACCGGCAGTTTCTTTTTTCGCTGTCCGAAGCCATCTTAGAAAGAAATGCCGGCAAGTGCCTCAAGATCATTGAAGAAGGATACTATGCCGGTCTGGACATGAAGCACTTCTATGAAACGCTGCTCGGTCATTTCCGGAATTTACTGCTGACGAAGATCGTTGGCGAGGACCAGAGTTTTTTGGACGTGGCGGATGATGATCTCGTCCGACTGAAGACACAAACTGAAGGCGTCTCCCGGGAGACGCTGCAACGCCTGCTGGACATCCTGATGGCGGAAGAGGAAAATATCAAACGAAGTCAGAATCCAAGGCTGAATCTGGAAACAACCCTCGTGAGAATGGCTTATCTCGAACCCATGATCCCGATCGATGAAGTTCTTTTGAAAATGGAGGATCTTGCTAAGAGATTGTCATCGAACCCGGGAATGTCTCCTTCCGGAACACCTGGAAAGGCAAATGAAGAAACCCGTAAAAAGGTCGCCCGGGAGCCCGTTCCGGAACATCCTTCCGGCGTTCAAAGGGAATCACGGGGTGCCTTTGAGAAACAAACGGAGAAGGACAACCATGCCCCGGAACACGAGATCAGAGAAAGCCAGGATCCTGCGAATCTCTGGGAGGATTACAGATCCTTCCTAAAAAAGAAAAGTCCCCTGCTCTGGTCAAAAATCGAACCGGGCAAATGGCTCGGTTTTGAAACGGGGCGGCTAAGGATCGGCTTCCAAAAAGGCTATATTTTTCTCGATGATATTAATGAGAAAGCGCAAAAGGCCCGGCTGCTGGAAATTACCAGAGATTACTTCAAGAAAGACGTCCCTGTTGACATTGAAATCCTGAAAGCCGATCCGGAAAACGCGCCCCCGAACCCTGCGGGCAGCGCCAAGAATGGCAGGATCAACGACATAAGACGGCAGGCCCTGAACCAGCCTTTGCTGCAAAAAGTTTTAGATATGTTTGATGGGGCGGAAGTCCGGGAGGTTATTCCCAGGAACAACCACCCATCGTGAGTGTCGTCACGTTCATAACGGTGAAAGCCCCGCTCACTTATTAAAAAAGGAGGATTTTTGATCCGTGCAGAATTTTGGAAATATTATGAAACAGGCAAAAAAGCTTCAGGAAAGGATGGCCCAGCTTCAGGATGAGCTGGCCCTCAAGACAGTGGAGGCCTCTGCCGGGGGCGGCATGGTCTCCGTCCTGGTCAACGGCAGGCATGAACTCGTTTCCCTGAAAATCGAAAAAGAAGTGGTCAATCCTGAAGATTTGGATATGCTGCAGGATCTGATCATCGCGGCAGTCAACGAAGGGGTTCGTAAAGCCCAGGAAATGGCCACGGCAGAGATGGCCAAGATCACCGGCGGTTTGAGCATCCCGGGTTTATCGTAGAGGAAGGTTTAGCGATGACAGGTTATGCACTTCCCATCAAACGCCTGATTAAAGAACTCGGGCGGCTCCCCGGCATCGGTGAAAAAACGGCAACGCGGCTTGCTACCCACATCCTTCGCCTTCCCATAGACGACGCCAGACGGCTGGCTGACAGCATTCTGGAAGTGAAGCAGAAAATCCGGCTGTGTTCCGTCTGCTTCAACCTGGCAGAGGGAGAGCATTGTGATATCTGTACCGATGCCTCCCGGGACAGAGAAGTGATTTGTGTGGTGGAAGAACCGGATTCGCTGATTGCCATTGAGGACAGCGGCAGCTTCAGGGGCATTTACCATGTCCTGCATGGGGTACTGGCCCCGCTCGACGGCATTGGTCCGGAACACTTGCGGTTGCAGGCGTTTGTCGACCGGGTCCGGCGGGAAGGAGTCAAGGAAATCATCCTGGCGACGAATCCCAGCGTTCAGGGCGAATCCACCGCCCTGCTCATTACAAGACTGGTCAAAGATATGGCGATTAAAGTGAGCCGGATCGCGCTCGGTGTGCCCGTCGGCGGAGACCTGAAATATATAGACCGCATGACCCTGGCCAAGTCGCTCGAATACCGCCGGGGGATGTAACCCCGTGAACAGGGTTGGAAAAATACCCTGTCCAATCGTCAAAGCCACTGTCAAGCGGATCTTCATCGAAACCCATCATTTGACGAAAGCCTGCATGCGGAGTGTGCAATGAAGATCACCACCCGGATGATCGGGGAAGCGCTGAATCTCAAGAAACGAAAAAAGGGGTTGTTATGACCATCATGAACCACGAACACCAGCCGGAAGATATTGCCGGTGGACAGGCGATCATCGAGGGGGTGATGATGCGCCATGGGAACAGGATCGCCGCAGCCGTGAGAAAGCCCGACAAAGAAATCGTCATTCAGGAACAGTATTACATTCCGCTGACCAAACGGTATAAAGTGCTGGGATGGATGTTTGTCCGCGGATCGATCTCGCTATTTGAAATGCTGATCATCGGGATGAAAAGTCTTTTGTTTTCCGCTGAACAGGCATTAACGGAAAATGAAAAAAAACCGCAGGGATGGGAGATAACGGTATCCATCATGATCAGCTTCGGGACCGCGATATTCTTCTTTATCGTCGTCCCCGCTTACTGTTTTACTTTATTGAAAAACATCGTGTCCAATACCTTCCTGTTGAATATCATCGAAGGCTGCATCCGCCTGGGGCTTTTTCTCTGTTTTTTAGGCGCCACCCTGCTGATGGAAGATATGCGGCGTGTCTTCATGTATCATGGCGCGGAACATAAAACGGTATTTGCCTGGGAAAACGGGCAGGAACTGACTGTGGAAAATATCAGGNNTTTTCCATGCTGGGCCGGCCTGACTTTGTGCATCGTATCCTTTATAAACTTCTGCTCCTTCCTGTTGTGGCCGGCATTTCCTACGAAGTGATCCGGTTTACGGGAAAACGCCAGAACTGGGGATGGGTGCAGATGCTAAGCTGGCCGGGCTTATTACTGCAGAAGATTACCACCCGGGAGCCGACGGACGACCAGATCGAAGTGGCCATCACGGCGATGAAAAAAGTGATTTGAGGGATCTTTGCGACGACAAATCTTAAAAAAATTTGCTGTTGACATCGGGTATGAATTTTAATATGGGTGACCATCTCAGTTCAGACTTTTTTTCATTATCAATGCAGTAATTCAATAGACGGGAGAATAATCACATGATTGAAGTAAGGTGGCATGGAAGAGGTGGCCAGGGTGCGGTAACCTCTGTAGAACTGCTGGCCCTGGCGGCGATCGAGGAAGGAAAGTATGCCCAGGGCTTCCCGGCATTTGGACCCGAACGCCGGGGCGCACCGGTCATGGCCTATAATCGGGTATCCGAGAAGCCCATCAAGATCCGGTCCGGTATCTACCAGCCTGATGTGGTCGTGGTCCTGGATCCGAGTCTCGTCGGTCTGGTCAATGTCACAGAAGGTCTGAAATCCAACGGGCTGCTGGTCATTAATACATCAAAACCAGCTAAAGAAATTCGAGATAAGCTTAAATATACCGGGAAACTGGCAACGGTGGATGCGACCCACATCGCTCGAGAGGAGTTGGGGGTCCCCATCGCCAACACCACCATGATAGGTGCTGTTCTCAAAACGACGAATATATTGAAGTTTGAGTCTCTGAATGCCCCCATCGAGGAGCGGTTTGGCCGCATCGCCTTTAAGAATAAAAATGCCCTGAAGCGGGCCTACAATGAAGTCAAAATGGTGTAGTAAAATAATTATCGAGGTATTTCCATGAAACAGAAGAAATGGCCGGAAGCTTGGCAGGAAGTCACCCCCGGTTGTATCGTGTTCGAGCCGGGAAACGCCAGTACATATAAAACGGGAAGCTGGCGGGCCCAGCGTCCCATCTGGGATAATAAGAAATGTATCAAATGCGGAATCTGTTACATATTCTGCCCCGAAGCCTGCGTCTCCGAAACAGGGGAGGGCTTTTTTGCGGCGAACCTGGATTATTGCAAAGGCTGTGGCATCTGCGCCCATGAATGCTGGCCCCAGGCCATCGTCATGGTGGAAGAGGAGGTGTGACCATGGGTAAACGTATTGGAATGGAAGTAGGAATCGCGGCGGCGGAGGCCGTGGGGCTCTGTAACATCGATGTGGCCGCCGTTTATCCCATCACCCCCCAGTCCCATATTGCCGAACATTTATCGGATATCGTTCATGATGGACGGATTGACGCCGAATTCATCACCGTTGAATCGGAGCATTCCTCCATCAGCGCCTGCGCCGGCGCCTCAGCGACAGGAGCCCGGGTCTATACGGCCACCAGTTCCCAGGGCCTGATGTACATGCATGAGGTGCTGCCCATCGTTTCGGCCATGAGGCTGCCCGTAGTCATGGGCAACGCCAACCGTGCCATTGCCGGTCCGCTGAACATCTGGAACGATCATTCGGACATCATGAACCAGCGGGACTGCGGATGGATCGTCATCCATGCGGAGAACGGCCAGGAGGTTATCGATATGACCATCCAGTCTTTCAAGATAGCAGAACATCCCGACGTCATGCTGCCGACGGTCCTCAATATGGACGGATTCCAGTTGACCCACATGATCGAGCCCCTGGAATTTCCGACACAGAAGGAAGTCAATCAATTCCTCCCCGACCGCGTTCCCTTTGCCACCCTGCATCCCGACAAGCCCCTCTCCATGGGATGCTTCAATATGCCCGAAATCTTTACGGAGACGATGAAGGTAAAGGATACAGCCCTGATCAACTCCAAGAAGACGATCATCAAGATCTGGAAGGAATGGGGAAAACAGTTCGGACGGTATTACAAACCGGTGGAAACCTANNAGTCCGTTGGTCTGGTGAAGCTGAGACTATGGCGGCCCTTCCCCCTCGATGAACTACGCGCCGCGATCAAAGGCTGCAAGACCCTGATCGTCATGGATCGCGCCGTCTCCTTCGGCGGCGTCGGCGGACCCGTGGCAACGGAAATCAAGTCGCTTATTTTCCATGATAAGGAAAGACCGCGGGTCGTCAATTTTATTATGGGTCTCGGCGGCCGGGACGTAACCGTTGAGCACTTCATCGACATGGTGGAGAAAGCCGCCAAGATGAAGGACGAAACCTATGAATTTTATGGGGTGAGGGAATGATGAACACCGTACAGAATTTTGAGATATTTGCACCGAAGCTCATTGAGAAAAGAGAATTATTCAGTCCCGGGCACCGCGCCTGTCAGGGTTGTGGAGAGGTCCTAGCCCTCCGGCTGATCCTCAAGGCCCTGGGAGAGGATATCGTGGTCTCCAATGCCACGGGCTGTATGGAGATCATCTCCACCGCCTATCCCCAGACAGCCTGGAATGTTCCCTATATCCATGTGGCCTTTGAAAACGCCGCGGCCGTCGGTTCCGGCGTGGAAGCGGGGCTGAAGGCCCTGCGCAGAAAAGGCAAGATCGCGGACCGGTATGTGAAATCCGTCGCCATCGCCGGCGATGGCGGCACCGTGGATATTGGCTTTCAGGCCCTTTCCGGCGCCATGGAGCGTGGACACGATATGATCTTCTTCTGTCTGGACAACGAGGCCTATATGAATACGGGTATCCAGCGTTCCAGCGCCACGCCCTTCATGGCCGCCACGACAACCTCCCCCGCCGGTAAGGCCATCAAGGGTCAGCGGACGGGCAAGAAGAATGTTCCGGAGATTATGGTCGCCCATAGCATCCCCTATGTGGCCACCGCCTGCCCGAGCTATCCCATCGATCTGATGAACAAGGTGGAGAAGGCCAAAAAGATCAAAGGGCCGGCTTACATCCATGTCTTTTCCGTCTGTCCGACGGGATGGCGGGGCGCCTCGAACGAAACGATCAAACTTGGCCGTATGGTTGTGGAAACGGGTATCTTTCCGCTCTATGAGGTAGAGAACGGCAAATACCGCCTGACTATGGAGACTCCCGAGCCGCGCCGGCCTGTTGGTGATTATCTGAAACTCCAGGGCCGGTTCCGCCATCTGGATCCGGGAGACATCGTCAAGGTTCAGGCCCTGGTGGATAAGGAATACCGCAAATTGATGCATAAAGTTGAGACTTCCGTAGCCTGGTCATGAGGCGTCAGGAAGGAACGACATTACATGATTACATAACAAAACAGAATAAGGTGGCTTAAGCATGAATACAGTCGCATTTAGCAGTTGGAACGGCAAGGTTCTGGATAACCGGAAAGGTGCCGCGGCAAAGGCCTCGAAAACCGCAGAGTTGAAAATTCCTGTCCAGCTTGGGGGTAAGAAAATCGCGGCCCTGATGGGGTGGAACGGCATGGTCGTGATAAACCCCAGGGCGGATATCCTGTCCCTGACCCTGGCCTATCTGAAAGAGGCCAGAAAGCTGTCCTGCGGGGAGTGTTCCGTCTGTATGATCGGGATCGACAGGGTTCTGGACATCCTGAAGTCGACGGCGGCAGGCCAGGGAAACAAGAAGGATCTCCAGGAAATTGAAAACATTGCCAAAGGGGTCGCTCTGAACGCCAAGTGCAATTTCGGACGTGCCTCAGCCCTGACGCCGGTGCTCGACGCCGTCAAATATTACAAAGCGGATTTCATCGCCCTGATGGAAGGAAAGGCAAAGTCCGGAGAGAGCTCTTATGGCGTGGCTGTTACGGCTCCCTGTATGCAGGCCTGCCCGGCCAACCTGGATATTCCCGGATATATCGAACTGATCAGAAACAACCGGTTCGGCGAATCCCTTAGTCTGATCCGGGAAAAATGCATCCTGCCCGGTGTGATTGGCCGGGCCTGCACCCATCCCTGCGAGAGTGCCTGTGTGCGCAACGAAACGGATGAACCGCTGGCCATCCGGCTACTCAAGAAGGCGGCGGCGGATATGGATCTCCAGGGAGGCGCCTCGGCTTTGGGCGTACCCCGCGAGGAGAAAAAAGACAAGGTCGCCATTGTCGGGGCCGGCCCGGCCGGTTTGGCAGCGGCCTACCATCTCCGGCTGATGGGCTACCCTGTCACAGTTTTTGAAGCACTGCCCCGCGCCGGTGGCATGGCGACGGTGGGCATCCCCGATTACCGGCTGCCCAAAGACATCCTGAACCATGAAGTGGATCTGATCAAGCGCATGGGCGTAAACTTCAAATTCAACAGCAAGGTTGAAAAACTCAGTTGGTCTGACCTCCAGAAGAAAGGATACAAGGCCCTCTTCCTGGCTATCGGTGCTCACGTCGGGACGAAGATCGGTTGTGAGGGCGAGGATAGCGGATATGCTGGGTTCATCCAAGGCGCAGAATTTTTAAGGAATTTTAGTCTGGGAGTCCAGGTCAAACCGAAGAAAAAAGTCGTGATCATCGGAGGCGGCAACGTCGCTCTCGATTGTGCCCGCAGTTGCGCACGGCTCGGCTTCAAGGAAGTGGAAATACTCTACCGGCGGTCCAGAAACGAGATGCCCGCGAGCAAAGAAGAAATCCGCGAGGCAGAAGAGGAAGGCATTAAATTCAATTTCCTGAAGGCCCCGGTCAAGATCCTGGCAAAAGACGGCAAAGTGACGGGTCTGGAATATATCAAAATGAAACTCGGTGAGCCGGACCAGACTGGCCGCAGACGGCCCATTCCGATCAAAGGCTCGGAAGCGGCGATGACCACAGACATGGTGATCGCGGCAACCGGCCAGAAATCAGATCTGGCGATCTTTGCCGGCAAAGATAAAGTGGAAACCACGAACTGGGGGTCCATCAAAGCCGATACTGTCACCTGCAAAACCAGTGTGGAAGGCATCTTCGCCGGCGGCGACTGCGTCAGCGGCCCGGCAACCCTCATTGAAGCCCTGAACGCCGGTAACAAAGTCGCCCGGAGTATCGACTCGGTCCTCCAGAAGAAAAAGTTTGAAGATCCAAAGCCCTTTGAAGGCATCGATACCGGCGAGCAGCGGGAACAAGGGTTCCTGGCTGAAAAGGCCGCAGCAAAGGTGAAGTTCCTCGACGCCGCTACGCGTCTCGAAGGTTTGGCTGAGGTTGAGGGCGGCTTCAGTACCGCCGAAGCCATGGCAGAAGCCGGACGCTGCCTGCGGTGCTATCGCCTGATGGTCTGGGAATAGAATGACAGGTTATTAAAATTTAAAGGGGTTTGTAATGGTAAAAATCAAGATAGACGGGAAAAGCGTTCAAGCCAAAGAGGGTTCCACCATCCTGCAGAATATCCGGGATCTCAGGATTGACATGCCGACCCTCTGTTATCACGAGGAGCTGATCCCCTTCGGGGCATGCCGCCTCTGCACGGTGGAGGTCAAGACAAACGGCAAAGGTCAGCTCACGACGGCCTGTGACTGCCAGGTGGCTGCGGGGATGGACATTACGACCGCTTCGGATAAGGCTGTGGAAAGCAGGAAACTGGCTGCAGAACTTCTCTATTATAAATATCCGACGACCCGGGTTGTCCGCGAGATTGTGCAGAAGCTGGGTGTCGCCGTCACCCCGACAGCGGTTGAAGGTCATGACTGCATCCTCTGCGGGCTCTGTACCAGAACCTGCAAAGATATCGTGGGGGTCTGCGCCTTGAAATTCCAGGACCGGGGACTGGACCGGAATGTGGAGGAGCCGAAGATCGAATTCATCTCCGCCAACTGCATCGGCTGCGGGTCCTGTGCCTATGTCTGTCCGACCGGCTTTGTGCAGATGGAAGCCACGGATGACAAGCGGATAATCTGGAATAAGGTCTTCAAAATGGCCGCCTGCGATACCTGCGGACGCTATTTTGCGCCAGTAGAACAACTGGAATACATCAGCCGGACGGCAGAGGTGCCCTTGAGCAAGCTTTCCACCTGCGTCAGCTGCCGATAATAGACTTTTTCGTATTTTTACAAGACCGCTCTTGACATCGGAGCGGTCTTGCTTTATATAGGCACGCTCAAACCCAATGTTCCTCAGTAGCTCAGTCGGTAGAGCAGATGGCTGTTAACCATCGGGTCCGTGGTTCGAGTCCGCGCTG
>PMNM01000109.1 GCA_003161855.1 Syntrophaceae bacterium
TCACTGGGATGAAGCGATTGCCTCTTGCCATCAAGTTCTGGAGATCAGACCGGATGATCCCCCCTCCTGCCTGTATATCCGACGTTGTGAAGACTTGAAGGAAAATCCACCCCCGATACCCTGGGATGGGGCGTTTACCATGACGAAGAAGTAACCCGGAGAAGTCATTGGAAATTTGGAATCAGGAAAGACAGGATTCATGGCAGCAAAAGAGGAACAGCGATATAGAAGCTGGGTAGAAGTCAACCTGGATCACTTTACCCGCAACTGGAATGAGATGAAGCGTCTGGTGGGTCCCGCCGTTAAGATCATGCAGGTGGTGAAAGCCGATGCTTACGGCCATGGCGCGATGGAAATCGCTCATGTAGCGCTGAAAAACGGCGCAGCCTGTCTCGGTGTCGCCAACGCCGATGAGGGCGTGCAGCTCCGGGTCAGTGATATCCCTGCGCCGATTGTCATTTTGAGTCCCTCGCCGGATTATGAAATCAGTCAGATCATCAAGTACAACCTGATCCCATCAGTTTCCGACATCGGTTTTGCCCGGGAGCTGCAAAAACACTTTAAGAAAGCGGATATCCGGGCACCTATTCACATCGAAGTCGATACCGGGATGGGCCGCGGCGGCACGATCCATTATGAAGCCTTTGACATGATCCGGGAAATCCTTGAATTTCCAAATATCATCATCGAAGGGATCTTTACCCACCTGGCGTCCAGTGAGGTGACCATTGAATATAACGACCGGCAGTGGCATCTGTTCAAAGAGCTGCTGAATAAACTGGAGTCCCATAAAATCCGGATTCCCATCCGACACATGTCCAACAGCGGGGCCATCCTCAATTACCCGCAATTCCATCTGGACATGGTTCGCCCGGGCATCATGTCCTATGGCATCTATCCATCCCCTGAAACCAGAAGCAAGGCAAACCTCACCCCGGTCATGAGTTTCAAGACAAGAATCGTTCTGATCAAAGAATTCCCGGAAGGTTACAGTATCGGCTATAACCGNNTACGGGGTGCTTCTCTCGAATCAGGGCGAGGTCATCATCCGGGGGAAAAGGGCTCCCATCGTGGGACGGGTTTCCATGGACATGTGTACCGTCAATGTCAGCCATATTCCGGATTGCCAAATCGGTGACGAGGTGGTGATCCTGGGCAGGCAGGGCGAAGAAATGATCACCGCCAATGAGATTGCGGACCGGATCAAAACCATCAGTTATGAGATCTTGTGTGCCCTGGGCAAACGGGCACCGCGGGTCTTTCTGCAAAAGGGAAAAACTGATACCGTGGCCCCCCGCCTCCGGCGGGTCTATATCCCCGATGAGGAAAAATCCATTGCCCGGATCGACAACATCATCAGGCACTGCTTCCAGACCCGGGCACGAAATGAGGAATTGGGTGATGCCATTTATTACGAGATGTTTGAAACCCTATTTGGTAAAGAGGACCGGCAGCTGGAGCTGAGAACAAACTTTCGCTATGACATCCGCATCGCAGAATTCACGGAAGAAGAGATATTATCGGATCACCTGACCGGAGAGGATTTCAAAGTCACCACTCTTATTGAATATACAAAGTCCCTCAGCCATCCCGTCTTTATGATCGGTTGCGCTCTGAATAACGAACAGCTGGCCTTGTTATTCGATGATAAGCGGTGTGAATACCGTTGGCTGCTCGGTCAAAGGGACGATGCGATCACAGAGAAGGATTTCCGGGTCAGCCGGGTGCGCATTGACGATGAGGATATCCCGATCATCCGCACAGGAATAACGGAGCGGGGCTACGAGGTTTGGTGCGGCAGCGATGATCTGAAGAAAAAAGTCAACCGCCAAGCCAGGATTGCCATCGAGATTGTGACTAAAAAATCGAAGCACAACAACCTGTTCTCCGTTTATCTGGTCTATCCCACACGAGGGCTGGATATCCGTTTCCATTACGAGGGGGCTCATATTAAAAATGTCCGGGAAATCAGTTTTTTCGCCGGCCGGCATCCCTACCCGGAGATCATCCGGGAAAAAGAGAAATCAATCAAGCTCCGGATCAGCGACGACGAATGGATTTTCCCCAACAGCGGCGTAACGTTCATTTGGGATTTATAAAAAATGTCAAGCGCTCCACAACTTTTTTCATATCCATCCTATAAAAAGGATCATTCCGGTCTATGAAACCGTTGCGCGTTGGAATTATTCTGGGAGGGATGTCGTCGGAACGGGAGGTGTCCCTGAACAGCGGCCGGAATGTTTACGACAACCTGGACCGGGAACTTTATACGGGTATCCCCATCTTTATGGATGCAGGAGGAAGGCTGTGGATCATCCCCTGGCAACTTGTTTCCCAGAACACGACGATGGACATCTCCGATCATCTTGAAGATACAGCCCGCCGGATTTCCTACGAGAACCTGAAAACGGAAATTGATTTCGCCTTCATCTCCCTGCACGGCAAGTATGGTGATGACGGCTGTATCCAGGGACTACTAGAACTCCTGAGGATCCCTTACACCGGTCCCGGGGTCCTGGCATCTGCACTGGGGATGGATAAGTATCTCCAGCAAAAAATCCTTCAGGCGGAAGGGATTGACGTACCGCGCAGCATGGTCATCCGCGCCTGGACCTGGCAGGAAAATCCCGAGGCCATCAAGCAGGAGATCCTGGACCAGTTTTCCTTTCCCTGCTTTACCAAACCAACCCGCGAGGGCTCCAGCGTCGGCGTCACCCGAGTGAACGATCCGGACAGCCTGGAGCAAGGCCTCACCGAGGCCCTGAAATGGGATAACGCCGTTCTGGTAGAGGAGTACCTCGACGGAATCGAATTTTCCGCCATCGTCCTGGAAGAAGACGGTCAGGCCAAAGCGCTGGAACTGACGGAAATCTATCCGCAAAGCGCCTATTACACCTATGACGACAAGTACATGCCCGGCCGCTGCCGTAAATTCACTCCTCCCAAAAATATCCCCGGCGACAAGGCAGACCAGATCAAGCAATATGTGCTGCGGGCTTACCGCGCTCTCGGTTTCCGATCCTATGGCCGGATTGACGGATTCTACCTGAAAGACGGTCGAATTCTGATTACCGATCCCAACTCCTCATCCGGCATGGCTCCGTCTTCGTTCTTTTTTGAACAGGCCGCCAGTGCCGGTTTGCTTCCCGCGATGATCATCTCTACCCTCATTCAGAATGCCCTCATCATCCATCAGGAAAAGTACGGACCTCTTTAAAATATAGGTCCATCCGGTTGATGCTCCTTCCGGAAAGCAACAGACCGCCAACCTCGATGAAGATACATGACTTCAAGTCGCTATCAATGATTTTGTTTCCTCAATAATTATGATATTGATGAGGTAGTTGATGGACAAAAGGAGCATATCATGAGCACCAGCACGATAAGGATATTAATGGCTAAACTGGGCGATGGTTATGAAGAGGCAGTGGGAAGACTATCCTTTGCTTGCCGGGAAGCGGGCTACGAGATTGTATACGTGGAAAATCAAAGTCCCGAGGCTATCGTCGCTTCAGCGCTCCAGGAAGCAGTTGATCATATCGGAATTACGACCTTGCCCGGAGCCAAAATCGAAGATATCGCCAGAATCATGGAATTGCTGANNGTCCTATGTCAGGGTTACCGCCGGTGGCTTCTTGGACTATAATGACATTGATAAGGTCAAGGAGGCAGGTGTCGTGGAGTTTTTCCCCAAAGGCACTTCCATATCTGAACTTATCATCTGGGCAAAAGATAATATCAAGCTGACGGATGATTGGTCAAAGTAGCGACTAAAAATGCAAGAAGGAAGATCAGGTGGATAAAGTCCGCCATGATCCACTTCAGTCATTTTTTTTATCCCCCGCAGCAGCTCCCGGGTGTACCGCAGGAATTGGGCGACCCGCAGCAGCC
>PMNM01000024.1 GCA_003161855.1 Syntrophaceae bacterium
TCCCAGGTGTTCTGTAGAATTCCGGCGATGCCGGGCTCGCTCTCCAATAGATAAGTAAACTCGTCGATGATAATGGCAATACGTTGATTTTGTGCCATTCGCTCTATTTGCAGAAAGGCATTAGCCCAGGTTCCAAAAGTAAATTCTTCTGAGACGGTTCCGCTCCCTGCGAAATTGTACAGGGCCTGTGAAAATGAGCGAAGTTGATCCAGGGATGAGGTTGGATTGGCCACCCAGTAAAGAACACGGGCGCCAGATGTCTCGATCCAATGGGTCAAAAGCCTGGTTTTCCCTATCCGGCGACGGCCGTATAGAATGAGCAACGCGGCTTTCTTCTCCGACCATTCCTCCTGAAGTTGTTCCAGCTCTCGTTTACGGCCAATAAAAGGGGTCAGNNCTGCTAAATACACAGGCCCGATTCTTTTTAGAAGTGAGACAAAGTTAATTCCAAATTATCAAATTCGCCGATACGCTCTTCCTAAACGCGCGGGGGGTACCCCCCTTTTTACGTATGTATAATAAATATAGCACTATTGTTACGGTTTATCCTAACAGAGTCGTACAACGTAAAAAAAAACGAACCAATCGCATTCTAGAGATTATTGAGCCACCATTCCACGGTACGCAGGTTCCTATTCGTAATGTTCAAGCTTTTGCTCCCCTTCCGAGGGAAGTACGCGATTTACTTGCTACGTGCCTGGTCCGATTGGGGAAAATTGGCTTTCCAAAAGCCATACAAAAGCTGCGTGCAAATCCGGATATTTCGCTTGAATCTCTTATGAATAAAATTGCAACCACTTCTTCTACAAAAACCTCCCAGGAAGGTAAAGTGTCACCGGAGGATACCGTTGTTCTTGAAGGTTATATAACAAAGTGCTACCCCGATATGGAAAGCATTTCTATGCATGCGATCGCCTCATCTGATGCTATGACGGAAGCAGGTGAGTTGATTGCCGTGTTAAGGAAATTTAGTGCATCGAATCACTCTCGCTCTGATTTTGTAAATGTGGTCTTGTATGCGATCTTGTATGAATCCCTTGAAAAGCACATTAATAATATCAAGGGAATACCGGCTTTCGTCCAGGCAGTCCAGAAGACGGGTTTGCCCTGGAAATAAATTTGATTGACGAAGGAGCAAGAATATGAAAAAAATTGGAAGCAATTGGTTGGTNNGCTGCGATTGCAGTTGGAAATGCACAGAAACCGTCCACGGTTTCTGTGCTTGCGGTGACGAGAGACTTGAATGTAGGGGATGTAATCCAAGCAACCGACCTGACCACGGTTAATGTCTACAAGGACGCCAGCACTTCGTACTATATCCCTGCCGATCAACGGGTTACCCTTGTCGGCGGGTGGGTAGCTATTCCTGTCTTGTCTGGCCAGCCGGTCGCTCGCCAGAATATCATTGCCTCAGCCGGCATAGGTGAACGGCTTTCAGCCTCGCTTGCCAAGTGGGGAGCAGATTATCGTTTGTTCACCATTCCCCTGGATGCGACTAATATAGTGTCCCCT
The DNA here is from genome assembly GCA_003161855.1 of Syntrophaceae bacterium. Taxonomy (GTDB): domain Bacteria; phylum Desulfobacterota; class Syntrophia; order Syntrophales; family Fen-1087; genus Fen-1087. The sequence goes on from PMNM01000024.1 coordinate 1,513, forward strand.
GGTATTGATGCCTTCATGCCGGGAGATCTTATTGGCATCACCATGTCGATAAGCCAGCATCCCCAGGAACCGTCAACCCCCACTCCGACCCCGGGCGGGCCGGTTGCAGAATCGACCCCTGTTTCCATATCTACACCACCTATGAACCAATCACAGGCCAATGCAGATAATCGCATTTATCCGCCATTCGCAGCCGACTTGTTCCCGGGTGGATTGCGGGTTATCGCTACGTACGGAAAATCGACTGCTGTGCAAGCTGTTCCCACAGCTTCATCCGGCACATCATCAATGTATCAGACATCATCCACAGATTTAAATCAGCCCAAGTATGTTATCGTCCTTGTTCCCCAAGATAAGGTGGAGGAGCTTTCATTTGCTCTCATGAGCAGCGATAAAGTTTATATTTCCTTGATGGCGGTCGGCAGCAATACACCCACAACCAGTTTCTCTTACTGGGATCTTGAAGATTTACTCAAGAGTCAACGTGATCAAGTACTTGGAGGTGGGAAAAAATGAAAATATTTCTCGTTGGGATGGGTGTGATCACAACCCAGATCAATTTATTCCTGACCAATGCAGGACACTCGATCGTATCCCAGTCCGGAATGTTTACAGAGACAACGATACAGGAAGGTAAATTCGATGGCATAGTGGTTGTGGGTCCCGTGGCCGATGTTGGTCCCAACGATATGGTCAAAGCCGCCGAAGCAGGCAAGCAGATGTTCCTGGTTTCAGACGGAAGTGATCCTATTTATGCCTGGGCGGCCTCAGCCAGAATCAAGATCTTTCCATACCCTCCTTCTCCGGCGGATTTGGAAAATCTTGACAAAGAAATCAAATCAATGGAGACACAACCACCCGACAGCGCTGAGCAATACCGAAATCGCGTTCTGGGGTCAAAAGCAAGTGCTCAACTCACGGATATTAGTTCCATTCGGCGGAAGATTGTTATCACCTCACCAAAAGGCGGGACAGGGAAAACGACGGTGGCGGTCAATGCGGCATTGCTGCTTGCTTTTTGCGGCATTAAGACTTTCCTGGTGGATGCTGATGCAAATGTCGGATCGATGATTTATCATCTTAGGATCGCCGATCAAGAGACTAATTCCTCATTGACAAGCCTGTTGAAAAAAAGAGCTGCCAGGTTGGAATCCGGCTCTAGTCAGCCCGATCCACACGGATTGCAAAATATTGTCTCGGCAGATGAATTTCTTCGGTCGTTTACGCCATATCAAGATATACCCGCACTAAATATTGTTCCCGGCGTTTCCGAAAAGGATCTAAACTCCAAGTTCCTGGAAAACGATCTGGCAGCTGATGAGGTGATGAAAGGATTATTTGATGCAGGTACATCAGCGAATGGAGTCGTATTGATGGATGTGGGTATCAATCCATCCAACACAGTCCATCGCGCTGCGCTACGTAATGCTGATGCGATCGCGGTGGTGATCAAGGCAGAGATTCCCGATATAGCGCATACACGACACTGGATTGGATTAATGATCGATGCCCTGGCAAAGCTCCCTGGGTGGTCGGAAAAACAGGCCAGGGAACATATTCTTTCCCGTATCAATATTTGCTACAACATGGTTTCTTCGTCGGGGTGGGAAAGTTCTCATAATGTGTTACAGAAGGCTCTGGGGGCGGATCTGAAGGCAAGCAATTTGGTGTTGACCGTAAATGGGTTTTTGCCGATTGTCCCCCCAAACATTGCAGACACTGCAGTTAATTCGGCGACCGCACGGGATTTGTATGTTTGGCGCTTCATGCAATTGAAGGAAGAGGAGCTGGCTGGCTTTGTTGGGAGCCTGGTAGGATTTGTATCCAACTTTATGCCCATCCGCGTCGCGGCTGCGCAGATGGGATTTATCAAGTCGTCCGGTCAAAAAAAACCCCCCAGGCGGGGACTATTTAGTCGGAAATAAAGGGCTTGTTTATGTTTGATATTTTCTCAAAAGATGGTATTCAGAAACCCGTCCCGGCTGCCGGCGTCAATCCAGACCGTGAAAAATGGATCAGCCGAATGATTCAGGATGGCCTGGATCAAAAGGCCGAAGTCGCCAAACAGCATTTTTTGACGCATCACGATAATCTGGTTGTGGCGCAATCTGTCTTTGAGGACGTCCGAGTCCGGGCCGAAAAAGAAGGCGTCGTACTGACGCAGACCGATTTCGGCGTTCTGTTAAACGAACTGGTAGGCCTTGGGAAACTTACAGGTTTAATCGCTTCTAACGACGTGGAGGATATTTCCATCAATCTCGGCCATATCTATGCTTTTACCACCAGCGCCGGATGGAAGGATGTGGGTCCAGCGGTAGGCGAAGTGAGCGCGCTGAGGGTGGAAATATCTCGCCACGGAAAGCAAGCTCCTACATACGAATCTCCCATTGCTGATGCCATGCTCTCAGTTTTAGTGTATACCGAAGAAGGACCGGCGCTAAGAAATGTTCGTGTCAATTACATTGGTGAGCCAGCTTCTCCTTACGGAGATTTGGTGACACTACGTGTTTCCAGGAGGCCGCCGGAATCCGAAGCCAATTCTGACCCATTGGAAGATTTATGCAGTAAACGTTTACCCCCGGTTTCAAAACCATCCTTCGAGCCAAAGAGTTACTCGAATAAAGGAGGGGTATTTTCTTCCGGGGCGGCGAATTATCTTATCTCTGTGTTGGTTCATGGCGGCACTTTGGTTCTCGCGGGGGCTACCGGGACTGGGAAAACCTATGTTGCGCGCTCATTGTTTCAGGCCATGTTGAACCATTTCCCAAAGGGAGCTATCCGCTTATTTATTGTTGAAGATAGCCAGGAAATTGTTTTGAACGGGTGGGATGGCGACCCCCAACATGATACGGGGAATGTCCTGTACACAGTAACAAGGCCGGAAACGATCCAGGGTCCACCTCCTATTACCATGTATGACCTGGTAACCGCAGCACTACGTCAACGGCCGCATGGGTTGGTGATCGGAGAGGCGCGTGGTTCAGAAGCCTGGGAATTGGTTAGGGCAGCCTCAACCGGACACGGCTATTCTGCATTTACGATTCACGCGACCGACATCGATACCGTCTGGCCGCGCTTTTTACAGGTGGCGCGCGCACATCGGGATGCTATAGGAATGCTAGATTCGCAAATTGCACAGGGATTTGCGCAGGCTGTGAATGCGATAGTTTTTCTTGAACGCAACCCTGTTGAGGGTCAGATTGCGACGCACGTTTCAGAAGTGGTGGAAGATGTCGATCCCAATGTCGGTATTCCAGTTCTACGGCATTTGTTTGTATTTGATCATAACGATGGATTATTGAAGGCTACTGGAACCGCCCCCATGCGAAGTGGCTACAATTGCANNATCGCAGATTATGACGATCCAGCTGCTCGCCCAAATTTGGCAATTCGGTATCTTCTAAACACGATGAGACCTGGTTGGATCATGCGTTACTTACAGATTTATTGGCCAGATGGGGAGATGCGGGAAGCATTGATCAAGCATGTCCAAAACCATATGAGCCCGGGTCACGGGAATGAAGTAAGGGCGATATTATATGAAGGATTGTTACTGGCCTTACATCCGTCCGAGACCCCCCTTACTTTNNCAAATGGTTTATCTGGATGCAGCCGCAATTACAAGCCTTTCAAAATGGATCATGAATCCATTATTAGAGGCCGAGCTATAGGTATATGGACGATCAAACTATTTTCCCAGACTACCCAAGAATAGTGGCGCCCGAATCCATTAATCTTGAGCCGAACGATTATGTGATCCTTGCCCGGGGGGCC
>PMNM01000101.1 GCA_003161855.1 Syntrophaceae bacterium
CCGGAAGCCCTGTTCAACCAGGCCATCAATGCCGCCAGAGCCGTTCCCCCGATGCAGTAGCCGGCCGCATGGACCTGTTTGACCTTGCAAATCGTCCTGGCCACATCGATGGCTTTCAACACCCCCTGTAACAGGTAATCATCAAAAGTGACGTGGCGCATCTCCTGGGTCGGATTTTTCCAACTGATCATGAACAAGGTAAAACCCTGATCAAGAAAATACCGGACAAGGCTTGTCTGTTCACTCAAATCAAAAATATAAAATTTATTGATCCAGGGCGGGATCAGGACGATGGGAACGGCATAGCTGGCCGGAGTCGCCGGACTGTACTGAATGAGTTCCATCAACTCATTGCGGAAGATAACGAAACCCGGTGTGGTTGCGATATTGACGCCGATTTTGAATTCCCGGTCATCGACCATTTGCACCAGACCATCACCACGCTGCACATCTTCAAACCAGTTATTATAACCCTTCCTGAGGCTCTCTCCCCGGCTTTCCAGAAATTTTTGAACTGCCGACGGATTGGTCCAGAAATAATTGGCGGGGGACATGGCGTTGATGATTTGACCGGCCCAGAAAAGGGCTCGTTGTTTATCTTTTTTTTCCAGACCCGGCATCATCTCGACCGCATCCCTCAACCAGCGNNCCGGTGGGCCTTGCTTCGGAGCCGGGAAATGCCCGTCATCAGAGGACACCTTTTCAGCAGAATCTGTATTTTTATCTTTGGGATCCACAATACCTGACCGTCACTTGTTTTTGTTGGCGCCGGCCATTTTATCGGGATTTTCGATAAATGTGACCAGGTCTCCAAGGGTCGTTTCCTCATTCAAGAGATCAAGAATAATGACGACATGGAACAATTCGTCCAGAAACATCTGGAGATTGACGGCGACCATGGAATCCCAGCCCGGGATCTCACCCAGTTTTGTCTCGGCTGTGACGGCCATGTCCCCGATTTCAGGAAAATTTTCCAGAAGAATATCTTGAATCTTTTGCAGCGTTGCACCCATGCATCCCTCCTCTGTGTCTGCTTCTAAATCCGGATCAGATTTGCCCCCCAGGAAAGCCCCCCGCCGAAGGCGATCGTCAGAACCAGATCCCCTTTCGAAACAATGCCCTCAGAAATAATTTCATCCAGAGCAATCAAAACGGAAGCGCTGGCGGTATTTCCATAGTTGTGAAGATTCANNACAAAACACTTAATCTCCTGAAGAGACACATCGGCCTCACGGATCATCTGCAGAATGATTTCCGATCCCTTATCAATGGCAAAGTTAAAAACGTCAATCCCTTTCATGGTGAACAAAGCCAGCCGGAAATTCGTTATTTTTTCATAGGGCAGCATGGTCCCTCCGGCCGGAACACTGATGGTGTCGCAGCGGCTGCCGTCCGTTCTGAGGCAGGAGTGCAGAATCCCCCGCGAGGCGTCTTTGTCAAATTGGAAGAATGTGGCGCCGGCGCCATCCCCAAAATAGGGATAGGTGGAAAAGTCTTTCTTATTCAGTATTCGTGAATAGATCTCCGATGCAATCAGCAGGATGTTATTATAATTCCCCGATTTGATCAGGGCATCCGCCAGGGCGATGCCGTAAGTGCTGCCGGAACAGACGGAATTAATATCAAAGGCAAAGGCCTTTTTCGCCCCGATGATATGCTGCACACGCGTTGCCGTTGCCGGTTGCATGCGGTCCGGCGATGATGTAGATAAAATGATCCCTTCAACCTGATCAGAGGGAAAATCAATTTTTTTCAGGCATTGGATCGCAGCACGAACAGCCAGATCTGAAGTGCACTCACTTTCGGCAGCAATCCGTCTGGAAAAAACACCTGTTTTTTCACCGATGAGCTTAATGGCCTCTGCGGAAAATTGCGTCAGATCTTCGTTATGGATGACCGTTTCAGGCAGGTAACTGCCCGTTGAAAAAATAACGGAACGTCTCATCTAAAGATCCCCCAGGTGGAACAGTTATGATTTTAACTGTGGAGACAGATTGTTATTTTATCCTCATAGAATGGACAATGTCAACTCGTTAATGGACGGACAGGACCGATCTGCGGGAGGTTACTTTCCTTGCAGGGCCCGTTGGCAGCTCAGAGCAAGGCGCTTCAAGAGCGGAAGGCTCTTCGCCCGGGTGCTTGCATCGATAAGGTTTGTGAGGCCGTTGGCAACATGGGTGAGAAATTCCTGACGACCACGCTTCAGCCCCAGAAATCCATAAGCGCCGAGGGCCTGCATCAGACGCTGTACCGCGGCCGCCCAAAAGAGGTCCTGAAATTCCGGCCAGTCAAAGCCGGGCGAAGACAGACGATAATAATATCTCAGCAATTCCAGACGCTCATCGTTTGTGAAAAAAACATAGGGATCGTAAAGGAGGGATCCCAGATCATAAAAAAAGCTGCCGAAACGCATACCCTGAAAGTCGATGAAGACCGGTTCATCCATGCAGATCATAATGTTTTGAGACTGAAAATCGCGGTGAATCAGGACATCGCCGGTCTTTCCAAGCCGCTCGGCAAGAAAAGAAAGCTCCGCTTCAAGGTCTTCCGCAAAGGGCGGGCTGATTTCGACACCGCAGACAGCCTGCACGAAATGATCCCTGAAATAATCCCGTTCCCAGCGGTACAGGGGAGGGCCGAATCCTTCCATCAGGGGAACGGTCCGCGAAGGAAAGTCGCCGCAAGAAAAGGCATGCAGCTTATGAATGAGGGTCAACGCTTTTTGATAATAGGCCTGACGCACCGCCCAGGGCGCATCCCGGTAAGACCAGAGATCTTTGTCGCCCAGGTCTTCCATCATGATGAAGCAGCGGGCAGCATCACCATGGATCATCCGGGGGACCGTCACCCCGATTCCGTGTAAAAATGCCGCGATCGCGACATAGTAATGATTCTCTTTCCGATCCGGATGATAATGCACGAAAACAGCGGAACGACGGTCACCATAACGAATGCGCCAGTAGGATCGATCCGAACCGCCCCGGGAAAGAGGAGACAAATGGACAGGATCGGTTTCGGCAAGCTTCAATGCATGCCGGACAAAGGGTTTGACATCCCCTGCAGACCCGTGAATATCCGAAGACTGCTCACCCTGTGCGAACGTTTCGTTGATCTTCCGATATTCCTCAGGATTGCCGATGTCATGCCAGTAGCCGTCATCCATGACAACCCCTGCCACGGAGCCGGGCTTTTCCCGGATCATATCGGCAAAAACCGGAACGACCGACTCGATGCGACCCGGCTGCAGACGGTCCAGAAAACGTCTTCCCACAACATAAATTCCCGTAAACTGGCAGTTCCTTGCACCGGGATGGCCAAGGAGACGGCGCATATCACAAATGGCGCCGCCGGCATCGAGGTCGACGTTCAGGAGAGGACCGTTGCTGCGCAGGGCGAGGGTCACTTCCCGGCCTTGCCCGGCATGGGCTGCGAGGAGCCGGGGCAATGGCAGGTCCGTGATGATATCGCCATTATAAACAAGGACCGTCTCATCGTTCTCGAGAAGGTCTTCGATATTCTTCAATCCTCCGGCGGTATCCAGGAGCACCGGTTCATGGCGGAAGGTGATCGGAATGCCCCGCCATTGGCGATCAGGGAATGCCTGAGCATAAACTTCAGGGCAGTGATGGGTGTTGACAATAAATCGTTCCACACCGACGGCCAGGAGATGGTCCATGGCATAGGTCATCATGGGACGGCCGCCCATGGGCAAAAGCGGCTTCGGACAGTGGTCCGTCAGGGGACGGAGGCGTGTGCCCAGGCCCGCCCCCAGGATAAAGGCTGTTTTGATCTGTCCGGTCCTCATCCGCATCTTTCCGTTTTTTTCATCCCGAATTCGGGATCGATCCTGATCAGGGCGACCACGATGAATCCCGGAATGGTTGAAAGAATGATCCAAAAAAAGAAGTTCTGATAACCGATCTGCTCCTGAAGCCACCCGCTGAACATGGCCGGAATCATCATACCCAGGGCCATGATGCCGGTGGCAATGGCGTAACGCACCGTCCGATACTCCCCTTCGGAGACCATGATCATGACCATCGTGTAGGCCGTAAAACCAAAACCGTAGCCGAATTGCTCCACGGCAACGGACAGACTGATGATCAGGAAACTCTGCGGCAGGGCATAGGAAAGGTAAACGAAAATCAGATCAGGCAGGTGCATGGCGCAGACCATGATCCAGATCCAGAACTTCAGTCCCTTTTTCGAAATGACATAGCCGCCGATCAGACCACCCAGCATGAGGGCAACGACGCCCACGGTTCCATAAACAATGCCGACCTCACTGGTCGTCAATCCCAGACCGCCTTTTATCCGGGGATCCAGAAGAAAAGGCGCCACCATCTTCACCAGTTGGGCCTCTGCAAAGCGGTACAAAAGCAGGAAAGCCAGAATAGCCTTGACATCCTTCTGCTTGAAAAAAATCGCCAGGCTATGGAGAAACTGGGTCAGAGGGCTTTGCGAGACGTCCCGCGCGGCCGGCCGGTCTGCCACAGGACAGGGAAGAACAAAGGCATGATAAATAAAGAGCGCCAGGAAGAAGGCAGCCGCTGCAAATAAAGTCACCGACCAGGCGGATGTCACCGTGAAACCGTGTGTTTCCAGATAACCGGCCAATATCACCAGCCCGCCTTTGGCGGCAATCGTGGCAATTCGATAAAAGGTGGTCCGCACGCCGACGAAGGCCGCCTGCTGATGCTCGGGAAGCGCCAGCATATAAAACCCATCGGCGGCAATGTCATGGGTGGCGGAGCTGAAGGCCATGACCCAGAAAAAAGCCAGGGTGTATCGGATAAAATTCGACGCCGGAATGGTCAGTGCCACACAGGCCAGAGACGCGCCGACCAGCAATTGCATCACAACGATCCAGAACCGCTTCGTCCGGAGCATGTCCACCAGTGGGCTCCAGAGGGGCTTGATGACCCAGGGAAGATAAAGCCAGCTCGTATAAAGGGCAATATCGGTGTTGGACAGGCCCAGCCGTTTGTATAAGACGACGGAAACCGTCATGACGATGACGTAGGGAATACCTTCCGCAAGATAGAGGGAGGGAATCCATCTCCACGGACTCCGGGCGGTTAAATTAGAATTGGAAATATTCATCAATCTCACGGAAGCAGGCACTTTCGAAAATTCGCATCGCAAGACGCATAGAATATGACAGAGGGCCTGTCAACGAAAAAGGGAAGGAATCAGCCTGAATCAGTAGCATTTCTGCAACGCGGCGCCCCGGAAATAATGTCTCAGAATATCTTCGGCGCTGAATCCCCTGGCCGCCATGACCGCCGCGCCGATCTGACACAAACCGACGCCGTGCCCCCAGCCGGCGCCTTCCAGGACGAAACGGATTGGCACTCCCGCCGGGTTGCACTCGCGGGAGACGATAAAGGCGCTGCTGTAAAGATGACTCCGGGAAAGCCAGCGGCGAATCTCGAGTTCCTTGCCCACGATCCGGCATTCTTTCGATCCTTCAATCATCAGCCGGATAATCCGGCCGGAGGGACCGCGCTCCAGTGCTGTCAGGCCATGAAGAATGCCGAAATCGATCCCCGTCTTTTCCTGCAGAATCGCTTCCAGTTCTTTCCGCGCATAAACCACCTTCCAGCGGAAAAAATCGGTCGTTTCCTGATCGAAGGAAGGGAGAATCTGCTGCAGGAGATTGACGTCAGTGGTGTTGCAATAAACTTCGGGTGATGAGCGAATCCATTTTATTGCATCTTCCCCGGTTTGAATCGGACTGAACGGAAGAGCGGAGTCGGAAATCGAAGAAAGATAGGGAATGGGGGTCTCTTCCCAGACGTTTTCAAAGTTTTCCGTCAAGCCGCCGCATGCCTTATGATAGCGGGCATCACAAACGTTCCCGCCATAAACAAGATAAACCCCGCAGGTCGACTGAACGGCGTCCCTTGCGTCACGGGAGATAATTCTGGTCACCCCCTGATAGCGCTGGCAATGATCGTCGGCGCAAACGTCAAAAAAGGCATGCTCCTCCCGGCCATACCATTTGCTGATCTCTCCCGCTTGCGGGCTTATCCTCTGCGGCGTCACGGCTTCATCTGCCGGTTTCCTGCCCTGTTTCAGCGTGGATACGAGCCAACTTCGCGAGGTGATGGCGTGGGCCTTCAACAACTCCAGGGGCGCGGTNNTCGTTGATGGCGGTCATGGTGCCGTCTGCATGAGCCATCAGCACCAGATCGCCTTGAAAGGTCAGTTCCTGCTTTTGTTCCCAGTGAAAGCGGATCCCGATCGTCACATCAGAAAGTGTAAAGGTGGATTGTTCTGCAGGAACAAACCGGAGCTTCCCCGGCCGGATCACCTCATTTCCGGCAGAATCCACAAAACTCATCCGGTTATCCCCGGCCTGCGCAGAAAATGGACCATCCACCCATCGTCCATCATCCAGGTGAAATGGGCCGTTAAACCTTCCCCTGACACTCCGCTTGCCGGCCAGGATGCCCACGCTGATTTTTTGTTCCTG
>PMNM01000121.1 GCA_003161855.1 Syntrophaceae bacterium
CCCCCTGGTCATACGCGGCCATCTGACGCCGACATTCGTCTTACCAGGACTATCCAGGAAACCGCCAAGGTCCTGGATATCCTGGTTCACGATCACATCATCATCGGCGAGAACCGTTTCTTCAGCTTTCGGGAAGAAGGGATGATGGTTTAGAACGGTGAAGGTGTGAATGTCAGCACGAAGATGGTCAGGGTGATCCATCCGATCACTTTTCTGTTGTCATCCAGCGGAATCCACTCATAAACCACCCGCGGATGGTTGATACCCATGAACAGCAGAATGGCCGCCCAAACCAGCCAGCCGCTCCATCCCGTCACACCCAGAACGATGAGCACAACCATAATGATTCTGGCCACAATCTTTTGCCGGGGTCCGAAAATGGCATAGGCCACATGACCCCCGTCCAGCTGGCCGACCGGAAGCAGATTCAGGCATGTGACCAGCAGGCCGATCCACCCGGAAAAAGCGATGGGATGCAGGATCAGATTGACCTGATCAGGCAGATAACCATGGATGATCCAGCTGATCAGGGAAAAGAACAGTGAGCTGCCGAGACGCAGTCCCGTTTCCGTCACGTCCGGTCTGATTTCCGAAAGCATTAATCCCATAAACAGAACCGGCACAGCGACGATCATGCCGGCCAGCGGCCCGGCCGCACCCACATCCAGCAGCATCCGCCTGTCCATCATGGGGGACTTCATCTTGATAAAGGCCCCGAATGTTCCGATAAAGGAAGGGGCCGGGATGAAATAGGGTAAGGTCACATCAATATGATGTTTCTTAGCCATGATGTAGTGTCCGAACTCATGGGCACCCAGAATCATCAGGAGGGTAAAGGAAAAGGGAATGCCCTGCCAGATCATCCCCGGATATTCCAGCGGATTGATGCCCTGCTGGAGAGTCCCCGCCAGAAGGGTTGTGATCAGTGTAACCAGGAAAAGAGCAATATTTAAGAAAGGAAGTTTGCCCGTTTTTTCGTCCATAAAAAGAAAGGGGGATCATTATAGATCCCCCAGACATCATGATACCATCGTCATTGATATTTTTTTGCGTTTCAAGGCCTACCGGTAAGAAAGGGACAGCCTACTTCTTGCCGTCAACCCGCTCCTTCAGTTCCTTACCGACTTTGAAAAACGGGAGTTTTTTAGGTGCGACCTTAATATTTTTGCCTGTCTTCGGATTCCGGCCTGTATAGGCCTGATAATCTCTGACGACAAAGCTCCCCAGACCCCTGATTTCGATCCTGCCGCCTTTTTTTAATTCATCCGTGAATCCCTTGAAAATGAGATTAACGATGTCGATCGCTTTTTTCTCCGTCAGACCTTCCTTTTTGCTTAAAGTTTCAATGAGTCCGGATTTATTCATATTTCCTCCTTAAAATGCCTGATCTTTAAAGACCCGTTGTTCTATAAATAAAACGGGCTTTTTTGAATAACCTGATAATATGTCTTTAGTTTCGGCGACTATTATTTATTTTCAGATGAATGTCAAGACAATTTTTTCAAATAAATCGATCCTATATTGAGGTGGACATCAACCTCATCACCTCTCTTTTTTTTAAATATCGATAGGTGCCTGGTTTTAAATCGTCCAGCGAAAGGTCCGCCACGGCGACCCGGATCAGCCGGACTACCGAATGGCCGAGGCAATCAAAAGCCCTCCGGATCACCCGGTTTCTTCCTTCCATGAGGGTTACCCTCAACCAGCAACTTTTACTGCTTTTTCTTTCTACGGTGATATACACCGGCCTGAATAACCCATCTTCCATTGTGATCCCCTCGGAAAGCAGGCGCATTTCCTGGTTCGACAGATATCCATCGATCTTCACCCGATAGGTCTTGGAAACCTGAAACCGTGGATGCTGGAGTCGTAGGGCAAAGTCGCCGTCATTGGTGAACAGCAGCAGTCCTTCTGAATCATAATCCAGCCTCCCCACGGGAAAGACCTTCTCTTGTACGCCGGACAGCAGATCAGTCACAATGGGCCTCTGCTGAGGATCGTCAAGAGTCGTTACGTATCCTCGTGGTTTATTCAGCATCAGATAAACCTTCGTGGTTTCTGTCGAAATGAGACGGCCTTCCACCCGGATTTCATCTTTTTCAAGATCCGCCTTGGTTCCTAAAACGGAAACCACCGTACCATTGATGCTGACCCGGCCGTCAAGAATCATTTTTTCCGCGGCACGCCGGGAAGCAATACCGGCCTGGGCAATGATTTTTTGGAGACGCTCTTTCATTCCTGCAATTCTTTGAGTTCACGGAGTGTGGGCAGTTCCGCAAGATCCTTCAGGTTGAAGACCTCCAGAAATTTTTTCGTGGTCCCATAAAGAATCGGTTTGCCGGGAACATCCTTGCGGCCCACGACTCTCACCAGCTTTTTTTCCAGCAGACCCTTGAGTGAACCGCTGACATCAACACCGCGAAACCGGTCGATATCCGCCTTGACGACTGGCTGGCGGTAGGCAACGACGGCAAGGGTTTCCAGGGCTGCCGGGGTCAGTCCCGCTGGTTTCCCCATTCTCAGTTTTTTTACCCATTGGCTGAAATCGGCCCGCGTCCGGAACTGATATCCGCCTGCAACCGCCTGAAGATCGATGCCGCCCTTTCTCTCTTCGTATTCTTGGATAAGCTCCTCCAGGAACTTCTTGATTTCATTTTTTTCCGTTCCTGGAAACAGCTCCCCGATCCTGTCAACCGACAGAGGGATTTCTGACGCAAAAACAAGGGCCTCAAGAATTGCCTTCATCTCTTCCATTTTTTTCACTCACCCNNAAACTCATTTTTCATAATTTTGGCTTACAGCTTCGCCCGTTATTCCACCGCCAGAAATATCCGAATCACTCCGAAAGAATCGCCCTGATAGGCTTTGATCATTTTTAACTTCATAAGTTCCAGGACGGCCAGAAAGGTATACAGAATCCAACGCCGGTCGATCCTTTCCTCGAGTAGTTCCGTAAAGGTCAAATGTTTACGCTCGGTCAATTTATCCATGATTTCATTGATGCGATCGGCCAACGACATTTTTTCGACATCAATCTCCATACGCTCTGTCCGGTCCAGCTTGGCGATCATCTGCTGAAAAGCTTTCACCAGATCAAAGACGTCCATTTCCTCGAAGACCTCCAAGTCTTCCGGAAGGGCAGACATTTCAAGTGGACAGGCCCGCTTAAAGACATCCCGTTCCAGAACCGGCCTGCTGTCTAACTGCAGCGCTGCCTCTTTGAAAGCCTGGTATTCCAGGAGTTGCTTGACCAGTTCCGCCCGGGGATCTTCCTCATCTTCCATCTCCTCATCCGCTTCGATGGGCAGAAGCATCCGCGATTTGATGTGAATCAGGGTCGATGCCAGGACCAGAAATTCTCCCGCGAGGTCAAGATTGAGGGATCTGAGCACTTCGATATATTCAAGATACTGCCTGGTTATCAGGGCAATGGGAATGTCATAGATATCGATCTCATTCTTCTTGATGAGATACAGCAAGAGATCCAGAGGACCTTCAAAAATGTCGAGCTTTATTTCATAACCCATATCAAATTCTAATGGCTTCCCTGACTTCCTCCATCGTCAGCTTGGCAATCCGGGTGGCCCGGGCGTTTCCGCTATTGATGATTTCCCGGACCTCATCCTGGTGTTGCAGATAGTAGTCCCGTCGATCATGAATCGGCTTCATGGCGGCGGCAATGCGGTCAGCAAGCTGTTTCTTGCAATCCGTACAGCCGATCTCCGCTTTACGGCATGCATCGGCAATGCGGTCTGCCTCCTGAAACAAGGAGTAGATCTGATGAAAGGTAAAGACATTGCACAGTTCAGGACGGCCGGAATCTTTTTTTCTCATGCGCTGCGGATCGGTGAACATAGCGGCAACCTTTTTTGCCAGAATATCACCCTGGTCGCTGATATAAATGGAATTTTCGTAGGATTTACTCATCTTTCGCCCATCGATGCCAAGCAGCTTGGGAAAATCGGTCAGCAGGGGTTCGGGAATGGGGAAAATGTCTTTATACAAAAAATTGAACCGTCGGGCGATCTCACGGGTCAGCTCTACATGGGGAAGCTGATCGACACCGACCGGTACCCCGTGAGCCTTGTACATGATAATGTCCGCTGCCTGGAGGACGGGATACCCGAGAAATCCAAAGGTGGAAAGATCTTTCCCGGCAAGTTCCGCTTTCATCTCCTTGTATGTCGGGTTCCGCTCCAGCCATGCCAGCGGTGTGATCATGCCGAGCAAAAGAAACAATTCGGCGTGTTCTTTAATACTGGACTGCACAAAGAAGGTACTTTTTTCAGGATCCAAGCCGGCACTGAGCCAATCAATGACCATATCAAACCTGTAGGCCTGTATCTCTTCCGTATCCCCGTAGTCGCTCGTCAGAGCGTGCCAATCCGCAACAAAATAGTAGCAGTCATAATCTCCGCGATTTTGAAGGTCGACCCAGTTTTTCAATGCACCATACAGGTTGCCCAAGTGAAGTTTTCCCGTGGGGCGCATGCCGCTCAAAATTCGTTTCTTTGTCACTCTCTCCACTCCTTCATAACCCATTGACCTTACGAAAGCAACGCACTTAAATGCACTAAAGCCTCCGAAACGAAAGAAAGCTCGGAGGCCTTAGTAGTATAATTTTTTTTAGAAAACCTTATTTTACTTTATCGGCCAAAGCCTTACCCGCCTTGAATTTTACCACTTTCTTAGCAGGTATCTTAATGGTTTTGCCAGTCTGAGGATTCCGGCCTTCTCTCGCTTTCCTTTTTGCCACGGAAAATGTCCCGAATCCAACAAGAACCAGCTTACCACTTTTCTTGAGTTCTTTCGTGACCGCTGTCATGAAGCAACCCAAGGCCTTTGCTGCAGCCGCCTTCGAAATCCCTACATCCGCCGCCATTACATCAATCAATTCTGCCTTCGTCATTCCTCACGTTCCCCCTTTCAAAATTAATTAATTTAATAAATGGAGCGACCAGCCCTGCGCGGGTCACTTTCTACTGAGGCAACTGCCTCTGGCTGACCATAAAAACGTTGGACACCCCTGTCATGATCAAAGATCAAAACAGTTTGATCAGGGTAACGACAACAATCTACCTTTTCACAAAGTCACGCGATGACTCTGCCACGTCGAAAATATTTTATGACTTAGAATCGCTAATCCTTGATATAAAAGACTTAGAAGTTATAACCAATCGTAAACTCAAGTGGGGTATGACTAACATAAAGAAAATCAAGAATCAAGAGAAATCTGCTATTTTTATATAGATGAACGGTTCATTTCTCAGGATGCAAAATGATGTTGTCAAGAGTGCGGCAGATAAAAAAAATTATTATTTTCTTGACAGGCATTGCATGTTTTGTTATGTAGCCCAGCTTTTTAAAAGCAACCCAATCATGAGACTTTCTTAAAAGAGGCCCTCATGAATCAACAGAAGAAAGGAAATGGAAATGATTTGTCAAACGATTAAAGTTGGGGCAGAGTGCGGATTGATGACGAAGAAGGGCTGTGGTTTCAAAGGCGGGGCCTGCCTTCTGATTATCGAACCGTGCGAAGGATGTGCAAAAGTCGTCGAATACCCCATCGGCAAATATTGTAAAGTCTATCCGGAGCCGTCCGTCAAGTGGCTTTCTGGAAAATGTCCGACGGCAACCCATATTAAAACCGAAGCCGTAGAGGCCGCTCAGAAAATCAATCCTTTGAAAGCATCTAAGCGCGCCAACAAGAAATAGCTGAAAAATCACCGACCATGACAGACGAGAAAGCCGATGAGGTGGTGAATCGGCTTTCCAGATATTGAAAACATAAAAATGGTTCGCATTCTTTATTACTGCAGCATGTCTTTCACCTGCTGCAGGAGGTTTTTGACCGTTGCTAACCGTTTACTGTATTCTTCAGAATCTGTCTCCATCTTTCCATCCTTCAATTTCGCCAATTGTCTTCTCGCGCCAAGGATGGTGAAATGATCGACATAGAGGAGTTTCTTGATCACCATCAGCATTTCCAGATCTTTGCGTCTGTAGAGACGCTGATCGGATGTCGTGCGAATGGGCCTTACACTGTTTTTAAATTCCGATTCCCAGTATCGGACAACATAGGGCGCAACACCGAGGATGATACTGGCTTCACCAATTCGAAAATAAGCCTTGTCGGGAATCGATGCGTCCATACAAAAATCCTGAATTCTTGGGGTGCCGTCAGCGTCGG
>PMNM01000076.1 GCA_003161855.1 Syntrophaceae bacterium
ATTGTGCCTGTCGGCTGTAATAATTCCGAACAGATTTACCCCGGCAGCAGCCCGATCGCCAGAAGCGGCCGGATCATCTACCGGATCGGTGAGCCTTTATCTATGGATAACCAGTTGAAAGAATTCAGAATTACAGAAAAGTTCAACTTGCTGTCGAAAGAATCGCAGATCAAATACAGGGAGCAATTTGAAGGGGTTACGCGACTGGTCATGCAGAGCATCAACCAGCTTCTGGATGAAAAATACCGCCGGGCTTTCAGCAATTCCTGAAAAAGACGGCTCAGACCTTTCTCGTCGGCATTATCCCTTGATAATTTCCTTGGAGAAAAACTCCACAACTTTATTTTCCGATTTTTTGGCCGGTTTTATCTCCGCNNCCGTCGATTTTTCCGCCGACGATAATGCTGTTGGCGGCAATGTCGCCCCGGACATAGGCTTTGTCACTCAGGATGACTTTTCCTCCCAATACATTCCCGATAATACAACCTTCCACGAAAACCGTTCCGGGGGATTCCACATCCCCGGTGATTTTCGAATTTTCCCCCAGGATTAATTTCAATCTGTCCGCTTTCTTGGAAAACATTAAGCACCCCCCTGAATATAGCCGATCGGATTCACGCTTTTGCCGTCATGCCATACTTCATAATGAACATGACTCCCCGTGGCATTTCCGGTGGAGCCGACATAACCCAGTACCGCCCCTTTTTTAACCTTCTGTCCCACTTCAACTATATTCATTTTATTGTGGGCATAATAGGTTGAAAACCCGTAACCGTGCTCAACNNGCCGTTGCGCGAACGGGGTTGCCGGCGGCTGTCGATATATCCAGTCCCCGATGAAACTCCGTTCGGTGGGTAATCGGATGCGTCCGAATGCCGAAAGGCGAAGTGATTGTACCCTGCTGGATCGGCATGCCCCTGGGTGTGGCCAGATAGAGATCCTTCTGGGCACGGAGGTAGTCCTTGATGGCGCCGACGGTTTGCATGGATGACGTAATCTGCTTCTGAATCTGGTTGATGTCGATGGCACCCATATCGGACGTGTCAATCGTTTCAAGAATTTTTTCTTTGGAGCCCAGGGAGATCAGTTGATGAAGATCTTTTTCCGCTTTTTTTAAAGACAGCAGGGTGGCGTTGAAATCAGAGACTTTCTGGGAATAATCGCGGATCTGTTTTTCCATGCCCTGGTATCGGATGACATCCAGGATCATGGAAGAAAGATAGAGGATACCGAAACAGCATAAAACGACGGAAATCACGATGCCGGCCGCCGGAATATTCAGGTTCAGAGTTCTTCGGGTATTGCTGTGAGGGATGAACATAATGGTGACGGGTGCAATCGCCCGCTTGAGAATGGCTTTGATCTTCTCTTTTTTTAACATGTCATACCTCCCGCTGAAACATGACGACACCCCTGGAAACAGGAGCAATCACATGAAGAAGCTTCAGGATATCTGGCAGAGATCAACCGATAAATCAGATGCACCAGGGAAAGGCCATCAACAAACGGTTGCATAATTGATAATGATCTGAAGCGACTTTACAAAAAAGCATTCANNCAATGAAATGCAAGCCTTAAATACAGAATTTACCTATTCACTTTATATATTAAGTTGTTAGATACGATTTGTCCGACGATCCTACAGGTGGAAAGTCGTTGCGAGAGGGGATCATGGCAGGGGGCTGATGGCAGCCCCCTGCCGTGTCATGATTTAGTCTTTGAAGACGGCCCCGGTGCTGGCCGATGTCACCAGTCTGGCATAACGGGCCAGGTAGCCGCTTTTAATCACCGGTGGACGGGGTTTAAATGCCTTCTTACGTTTTTTCAATTCTTCCGGGCTGACCATGAGGGTGATCTTCTTGCCGGGAATGTCAATGGCAATCCGATCCCCTTCCCGGACAAGACCGATGGGACCGCCTTCCGCTGCTTCCGGAGAAATATGCCCGATGGCCGCCCCCCGTGTACCGCCGCTGAACCGTCCATCGGTCAGCAGGGAAACGGTTGTATCGAGACCCATGCCGGCGATGACGGACGTCGGGGCCAGCATCTCCCGCATGCCCGGTCCGCCTTTGGGACCTTCATAGCGGATGACAACAATATCTCCGGGTTTGATCTTTCCACCCAGGATGGCCGCAATCGCGTCGTCTTCGGAGTCGAAGACACGGGCTTTGCCCTCATTGACCAGCATGTTACCGGCCACGGCCGACTGCTTGACCACCGCACCATCCGGGGCCAGATTCCCGCGAAGGATGGCGATTCCGCCCTCCTTCGTATAGGGATTATCGAGGGGCCGGATGACCTCTTCGTTCACGATTCGCGCCGACTTCAGATTTTCACCGACCGTTTTACCGGTGACGGTCATGGTTTTCTGATCGATGACACCCAATGGACTGATCCGCTTCATCACCGCCTGGATGCCGCCGGCTGCGTCAAGATCCTCGATATGATGGGCGCCTGCCGGAGAAAGTTTGCAGAGGTTGGGTGTTTTTTTGCTGAGGGTGTTAAACAGATCGAGATCCACCTTGATGCCTGCTTCGTGGGCAATGGCCGGGATGTGGAGAACGGTATTGGTCGAGCAGCCGAGGGCCATATCCACGGCAATCGCATTTTTAAAGGCGGCGAGGGTGGCAATATCCCGCGGTTTGATATCCTTTTTCAAAAGCTGCATGATTTTCATGCCCGCTTCCTTGGCCAGGCGACGCCGGGCGGCATGGACCGCCAGGATGGTGCCGTTTCCGGGCAGGCCGAGACCGAGGGCCTCGGTGACGCAGTTCATGGAATTGGCCGTNNTCCTTCTGAGCCATCCGGCCGACCTTGACCTTGCCCACCCCTTCAAAAACGCTGATCAGATCGACAGTTTTCCCCTCCAGTTTGCCAGCCAGCATGGGGCCGCCGCTTACAACGATGGTGGGGATATTCAGACGGAGTGCCGCCATAAGCATGCCGGGGATGATCTTGTCGCAGTTGGGGATCATGACCAGGGCATCAAAAGGATGGGCCATGACCATGACCTCGACGGAATCGGCGATCAGTTCACGGCTGGCCAGGGAATATTTCATCCCCGTGTGGCCCATGGCGATCCCGTCACAGATCCCGATGGCGGGAAATTCGATGGGCGTTCCACCGGCCATGCGGATACCGGCTTTTACGTCCTGGGTGATCATATTGAGATGGATGTGCCCCGGAATGATTTCATTATAGGAATTGACCACGCCGATCATGGGCCGTGCGATCTCCTCATCGGTATAGCCCATGGCCTTGAAAAGGGACCGGTGGGGCGCCCGCTCATAGCCTTTCTTCATCAAATCGCTTCGCATCGTTTCTCTCCCCCCTATTTTTTCCGGCGTTCCGGACGCAGGGCGCGCACAGCGGCGCCGGCCAGCCACATCTCGCTGTTTTTAATGGTATCCAGTTCCGCCTGGAGCTTTTCGCGGTAATCCGGGGCGCTGTTCACCCTGAGGACGATTTCCGTCTCTTTGCCGGAAGCGACCCGGTCGTAGAGCTCCGTAAAGACGGGGGCGACGGCATCGCGGAAACGGTTTTTCCAGTCCAATGCGCCGCGCTGGGCCGTGGTGCTGCAGTTGGCATACATCCAGTCCATGCCATTTTGAGCGACGAGCGGCATGAGGCTCTGGGTCAGTTCTTCCACCGTTTCATTAAAGGCTTCGCTGGGGCTGTGGCCGTGTTTGCGCAGTTCGTTGTACTGGGCCTCCAGGATCCCGGCCAGACAGCCCATAAGGACGCCCCGTTCCCCCGTCAGGTCACTGTAAACCTCCTGTTGAAAAGTGGTGGGGAAGAGGTATCCCGAGCCGATGGCGACGCCCACGGCCAGTGTCCGCTCCAGTGCTTTTTTCGTATAGTCCTGGAAAACGGCATAGCTTGAGTTGATGCCGCTGCCGGCCAGATAGTTATCCCGCACCGTGCGTCCCGCACCTTTGGGGGCGACCAGGATCACGTCGATATCAGGCGGCGGTATGACGCCGGTCTGTTCTTTATAAACGATGGAAAAGCCGTGGGAAAAATAAAGGGCCTTACCCTGGGTCAGGGTCGGTTTAAGGTCCGCCCACATGGCCTTCTGGCCCGCATCGGACTGAAGGTACTGGATGATCGTCCCCCGCTTGGCCGCTTCGATGGGCGGGAAAAGCGTCTCACCGGGGATGAAGCCTTCNNCCGTAGCCGACCACAGCCACGATTTCGTTTTTGAGTACCGTCCGGGCTTTGTCAAGTGTAAATTCGTCAGAGGTAATCACCTCTTCCATGATGCCACCGATGTTGATCTTTGACATGGTTTCCCTCCTTACAGTGAATGGATCATGATATCCCTTATGGGGTGGGTTAAAAACCCTCCCGGTCATTTAACGGCATGGGATTCACGCCGCTTCTTAATATTTGCGTTCCATCGCCGCGGCACCGGTTCGGGCGATATCGTCGATGCCCAGCGGTTTGAGAGTTGCCAGCACCTTGTCTATGTCCTCCCGGCTGCCCGTGAACTGAAGCACACAGTGGTCCGTGTTAAAAGTCAGAATCTTGCAGTTCAGGGTGTCGATCGTTTTCATCAACTCCGGTTTCGTTTCCTTCAGGAGATTCATCCGGATGAGGATCATTTCCCGCTTGATGGAGTCCACTTCGGAAAGGTTGTCTACCCGGACCACGTCCACCAGCTTGCTCAGAGCATTGACAACCCTTCCGATCATGATTTTTGAGGCTCTGGTCGTCAGGATGATTTTTGAAATCTCAGGATTCATGGTGACATCGACACAGAGGCTGTCGATGTTGTAGCCTTTGCCACCCAGGGTCCCGGCAATCCGGGCCAGCACATCCGGTTTGTTGTTCACCAGCAGGGAGAGTACGTATTCCTTTTTGTCCGCTTTTTCCATAACTGTTGCACCTTTCTCGATAAATTTATATTTTAATTGATCATCTCCCGTGTTCCCAGGGTCATCTCGCTGAGGGAACCGCCGGGCCGAACCATCGGGTAGACGCATTCTTCCCGGGCCACCCGGAATTCCATCAGGACCGGTTTCGGAGTAGCCAGACCATGTTTGAGGA
Source organism: Syntrophaceae bacterium (assembly GCA_003161855.1). Taxonomy (GTDB): domain Bacteria; phylum Desulfobacterota; class Syntrophia; order Syntrophales; family Fen-1087; genus Fen-1087. Next base: position 5,050 of record PMNM01000076.1, read on the forward strand.
TGGGTTCCACCTCTCCCGGTTTGGTTGCCCTCAGGCCGACGAAGCCGTAGGCTTCCGCCAGCTTCACGAAATCCGGGGCATACATCATTTCCGTGTGGGAATAACGCTTGTCATAGAACAGTTCCTGCCACTGGCGCACCATCCCCAGATAACTGTTGTTCAGGAGCACAATCTTTACGGGCAGGTTATACTGAACGGCTGTGGCCATTTCCTGGATATTCATCTGGATGCTGCCGTCCCCGGCGATATCCACAACCAGCGCGTCCGGGAAGGCGCACTGCACGCCGATTGCGGCCGGGAAACCGTAGCCCATCGTGCCCAGGCCCCCTGACGAAATAAAAGTATAGGGATTTTCATACTGGTAGAACTGGGCCGCCCACATCTGATTCTGGCCGACTTCCGTGGTGATGATCGCCTTGCCGCGGGTCAGTTCAAAGAGTTTTTCAATCACAAACTGGGGTTTGATGATATCCCCGTTCTGGCAATAAGTCAGGGGCACCTCCTTTTTCCAGGCATCGATCTGATCCAGCCATTTCTGACGCTCGGCTTCATTCAGCTTAAGCTGCTGTTCCTCCAGCAGGCGGGTGATATGCTGCAGGGCGACTTTGATATCACTCACGATCGGCAGGTCGACAACCACGTTCTTATTGATGGATGACGGGTCCACATCGATGTGAATGATTTTGGCATTCGCCGCAAAGGTTTCGATCTTGCCTGTTACCCGGTCGGAAAAACGCACACCCATGGCGATCAGTAGATCGCAATGGCTGATGGCCATGTTGGCGTAGTAGGTACCGTGCATGCCCAGCATCCCGAGCCATAAAGGGTGGGTCCCGGGAAAGCCGCCCAGTCCCATCAGGGTGGAGGTGACGGGGATGCGGGTTTTTTCAATAAATGTCCGCAATTCTTCCGGGGCTTTGCCCAGCAGGACCCCGCCGCCGATCAAAACCACCGGACACTTGGATTCCTTGAGAAAGTCCATGGCCTGGAGATATTTTTTTGATGAGGCCTTATGCAGAGGCTCAGCCGTCTTGATGACGATGGAGGACGGATCATACTCCGCCATCGAAGCCATGACGTTTTTCGGCAGATCCACGAGCACCGGACCGGGACGCCCCGACCGGGCGATATGGAAGGCCTCCTTGATCGTGGTGGCCAGTTCCTCGACATTCCGGACCAGGAAGTTGTGCTTGGTGCAGGGCCGGGTGATGCCGGTGATATCGCTTTCCTGGAAGGCGTCATTGCCAATCAGCGTTGTAGGCACCTGTCCTGTGAAAACGACAATGGGAATCGAGTCGGAATGGGCGGTGGCAATGCCCGTGACGGTATTCGTTGCCCCCGGGCCTGATGTNNTTGATATCGCTTCGGTAAAGTTCGTCATAGATGTCAATGACAGAACCGCCGGGATAGCCGAAAATGGTGTCCACATTTTCTTCCTTGAGCATTTTCAATAAAATCTGTGTTCCTTTGAGCTTCACGATACCCTCCTGTTCTATTGAAATCTTTCTTGTTGGCCGGAAAATAAAAAAGCCGCAAAATGTTTTGAATGCGGCTTTTATGTACAAAAAAGCCGCGGACTGTGACGGGGTCCGCGGCTCTCAGTTTCTATGTCTGTCCATCATTGAAACCGAGCAGCAGACCCCGTCTGTACGATGACTACAGATACGCCATTCCATACAATCGGTACGCGGCTGATCAGTTTGTGATGGTTCATAAAAATAATACCTTTAGAAAAAATATGTCAATTCATACGACGAAAAAATGGTTTTGTCAAGACGATTTTTTATCCCCGCGCGGTCATTCGTCTGTCTCTTCATGATCAGGCAGGGATTCCTGAAGCTCGCTGGGCTGTAAGGGGGGGCCATCGTTGGGTATGGTTCCTTCCAGGAACGCCTCGTAGAGACCGCCCTTGGATGATTTACGCAACGGCTGACCTGACCGGGCATCGACTTTACTGAAGACGATGCCTTCGGGAACGGGAAAGAGTTCGACAGGGGTGCCCTGGATGGCTTTTTCCATGAAATACAGCCAGATTGGAGCGGCTGCCCGGCCCCCGACTTCCTGTTTTCCCAGGGATCTTTCCTGGTCAAATCCGACCCAGACCCCGGTCACCAGGGAAGGGGTATAGCCAATGAACCAGGCGTCACGCACATCATCCGTTGTTCCGGTTTTTGCTGCGACAGGTCTGCCAATACTCTTGACCCGCCGGCCTGTCCCGACTTCTACGACATCCTGCATGACATAGGTGGACAGGAAGGCAATGCGCGGATCGATAACCTGTTCGACCTTGATCTGGCTTTCTTCAAAATTATGACCGGTCCGGTCGACGATTTTTTTAATGAAAAAAGGTGTCACTTTCCTGCCCTGGTTGGCCAGAACACCATAAGCCCTGACCATCTCCTGAAGGGTCACCACGGAGGTCCCGAGGGCGAGGGAGAGGTTTCTGCCGAGGGGAGAGCTGATCCCCATATTGTGGGCATAGGCGATGGCGTAATCCAAGCCAAGGTCCTGAAGGACTTTAATCGTAATGACGTTCCGTGAATGAGCCAGCGCGTACCGCAACGTTGTCGGTCCCAGAAATTTACCGTCGAAGTTTTGCGGGTTCCAGACGTTGCCGGCACTATCCTGATAAACGATGGGGGCATCGACAAACTTGGTTACCGGGGTCATTCCCTTGTCGAAAGCTGCGGTATAAATAAAAGGTTTAAAGGCAGAACCGGGTTGGCGCTTGGACTGGGTGGCCCGGTTGAATTCGCTTTTGCCGAAATCGCGGCCCCCGACCATCGCCCGGATGGCNNACGGCATCCCTGGCGGCTTTCTGCATGGGAATGTTCAGCGTTGTGAACACCTCAAGGCCTTCCTTATAGAGGACATCGCTGCCATACTTTTCCTGGATATAGCGGCGGACATGCTCAATGAAATAAGGTGCGACTTTTTCCTTCGTCCTGATCGAACGCAGTCTGATCGGGACAGCCAGGACCTGGTTTTTCTCCTGCACCGTAATGTACCGGTCTTCTACCATTCTTTCCAGGACATAGGCCTGTCTCTGGCGGGCCTTTTCCATAGACAGGAAGGGAGAATAATTACTGGGCGCTTTGGGCAGACCGGCCAGAAGCGCCGCTTCGGACAAGTTCAAATATCTTGCACTTTTTCCGAAATAACCCTGTGAAGCGGCTTCTATGCCATAGGTGCCATGGCCAAGATAGATATGATTCAAATAAAGGGTCAGGATTTCTTCCTTCGTGAGATAGTGGTCGATCTTGTAGGCTAAAATGGCTTCCCGGATTTTCCGGATATAGCTCTTCTCCGATGACAGGAAAAGAGATTTGGCGACCTGCTGGGTGATCGTGCTTCCCCCCTGGACGATATGTCCCGCCGCAAGATTCTTAAAAAAGGCCCTGGAAATGCTTTGCATGTCGAAGCCCCTGTGGTGGAAAAATCTCGCATCCTCTGCAGCCACAAAAGCCTGAATGACCACCTTGGGCACATCCTCATATTTGATAATTTTCCGGTCTTCCAAAAAGAATTCATCGATGAGTTCGTTATGATCATCGTAGACCCGGGTGGCAATACTGGGACGATAGTCCTTAAGTGCGGCCACAGACGGCAACTCTTTCAGCAGCACATAATAGAGAAAACTGCTGGCGGCAACCGCCAGAAAGATAAAGGACAGCAGCAGGATGATCATGACGGTCCCCAGACCGGAATGACNNCACTTTTTTTCTTTTCCGCGAATTTTGCCACGTAGATGCTCAGTTCGTAGAGAACGATCAGAGGGACGGCCATGATACACTGGGTAAACGCATCGGGTGATGGTGTCAGAATAGCCGCAACGATAAAAATAATCAGAATGGCATATCGCCTTTGCTTTGACATCATCCGGGAATTGATAATCCCCAGCTTGGCCATGAAAAAGATAAAGACCGGCAGTTCAAAGGATANNTCACGGGGAAAAAGTCCGGGGGATATGAATTTCCAGATCTGATACAGTGTAAAGGGGGCCGTCAGAAACAGCGAGGCATAAAAAGCGATTTTCATGTAGGTGAAAAACGCTTCCGGCAGGCTGGTATAGATCATATAGCTGTTCTTGGGCATGACGTCCATGAGAGGCTTCGTGATGATTTTAAACAACCATTCCTTGAAATAATAGCAGGCGCCAAAACCGATCCCGATGACGATCAGGGCGCGGACCAGTCGTTTTCTCAACTCTTCCAGATGCATGGTAAGCGGCTGTTTTTCTTCTGCGGACTCATCCATAAATGATGATTGATTCCTTATGCTCTATCGTTTCCTGATTCTGAATCGATGGGTCAAGATTGAACTTTGGAAGTGGCATCCTTCGGGGGTGACGGAGACGTTTCATGATCCGCGACTTCGTCCTTTTTTCCATAAAGGAGCGAATTTTTTATATCATCCACATCCTTCTTCAGGTCATCGGGTTTGAATGATTCCTTGATGCTATCCGTCACTCCATCTGTGGCCTTCTTAAATTCCTGGAACCCTTTTCCCAGGGATTTTGCCAGATCGGGCAACTTTTTGGGACCGACGACGAGTAGCGCAACGACCGCGATCACAATAAGCTCAGGCATGCCAATACCGAACATAATTTCCCCCATGTTTATTCGACGCGAATATATATATTGTTCTAAATGTTTGTCAATTGTTTTTGCATGACTCCGCGTCATAACCTCAGGAATGATAAATGTTTTGCATTTTATAGGGGGCTGTGGTAGATGCTCTCTTCCCGTTTTTTCAGGGAAGGAAAGGCTGTATTTTTGAGAAGAACAGGGATTGTCAAAGATCAGCGTTATTTAAGTCATGGCCTACGCTATCATCCGGAAAGTCCCGCGAGGTTGGAAGCCATCTACGCGATGATCGAACAGCCCGATATGGCTGGTCATTTTACTGAGATTGCCCCTCGCTTCGCCGACGGGAAGGAAATTGAGCGGATTCACAATCCGGCCTATATCGAACTGGTTGCCAGTACCGTTGGAAAATCACATTTTTACCTCGATCCCGATACGGAAACCACTCCTGAATCCTATGATACGGCGCGACTGGCTGTCGGAGGTCTCTTCAACGCCATTGACAACGTCATGACCGGTCAGGTCGATAATGCTTTTGCCTTTGTCCGGCCCCCGGGTCATCATGCTGGAGAGAATGAGGCAGCAGGTTTCTGTTTGTTCAACAATGTTGCCCTGGGCGCCATGCACGCGATTGCCAAGTACCATTTGAATCGCATTCTGATCGTCGATTGGGATCTGCACCACGGCAACGGCACAGCCGATATCTTTTACAATGATAACAGGGTNNGGACCGGGGAAGGGTTATACGATCAATGTCCCCCTGAGGCCCGGCATGGATAATGCGCAATATGTCAAGATTTATCGAAGGCTGCTGACGCCGGTGGCGCTGGCCTTCAAACCGGAACTGATCCTGGTTTCTGCCGGTTTTGATATCTATTACCAGGATCCCCTGGGCGAGATGAAGGTTACACCCCGGGGCTTTGCTTATCTGACGCGCATCCTGATGGATATTGCCGATGCCTGTTGCCAGGGCAGACTGGTTCTGGCCCTGGAGGGGGGGTATCATATCGAGGGAATAACGGAATCGGTCAAAATGGTACTGAAGGAACTCCGGGACGAGACCCATGTGCCGGAGGAGGAGCTGTTCCGGATCGAAAATGAAGTCGAGGAGCGGTTCAGCCCGACCAATCTGGTGATCAACAGCGTTATTGAAGAGATCGAACCCCTCTGGCGGGTGTTTAAATAAGCTTCATAAGGAGAACAACCTTGAAAATCGAGAAAGATGAAGTGACCCATGTAGCCCGTCTGGCACGCCTGGAATTCACAGAAGCGGAGACGGAGAAATTCACCGCTCAACTGAATAATATTCTCATATATATGGATATGTTAAACCGGGCGGACACCACCGGCGTGGAACCCATGACACATGCCATTGCCCAGAAGAATGCCTTTCGTGAGGATCTGGTGAAAGAATCGCTCAGCCGGGAGGCGACGCTGGCCAATGCCCCTGATGTCCGTGGCGACTTCTTCCGGGTACCAAAGGTCATTGAATAGAGGAAGATATGGAACTGAATCAACTGACCATTCACGAATTGCAGGAAAAAATCAAAGCCGGGGAAACCACTTCCACGGAAATTGTCCAGGCGGTCTTCCGGAGAATCGATGCCGTGGAAAAGGACGTCCATGCCTACATTCTTCTGACGAGAGAAAAGGCCCTGGAAGGAGCAGCACATGCCGATGAGGAGATCAAAAAAGGCAACATCAAGACCCTCACCGGTATTCCGATTGCCCTGAAAGATCTTCTCTGCACGAAAGGGGTTACGACGACCTGCGCGTCCCATATCCTCCATAACTATGTGCCGCCTTATGATGCCACGGTGGTCGAAAAACTCAGAGATGCCGGCGCCGTCTTTACAGGCAAAACGAACATGGACGAATTCGCCATGGGATCTTCCACAGAGACCTCCTATTTCGGCATCACGAAAAACCCCTGGGACCTGGAGCGGATCCCCGGCGGTTCCAGCGGCGGTTCCGCGGCGGCGGTAGTGGCTGACGAGTGTATTGCGTCCATCGGTTCCGACACGGGCGGTTCCATCCGGCAGCCGGCGGCCCTTTGCGGGGTCGTGGGGATGAAACCCACTTACGGGCGCGTTTCCCGTTACGGTCTGGTGGCCTTTGCCTCTTCGCTGGACCAGATCGGCCCCTTTACCAAAGACGTGGAAGACTGCGCCATTATGATGAATATCCTGGCCGGTTATGACCCGCGGGAATCCACCTCTGTCCCTGTTGACGTTCCCGATTACCGGCAGTTTCTTTCGCGGGGTATCGGCGGCTGGAAAGTCGGCATCCCCAAGGAGTATTTCATTGAAGGAATTGACGCAGAAGTGAAGGACGCCATCCAGCAAACCATCAAGGTCATTGAGGGAATGGGGGCAAAATGTATCGAGGTGTCCCTCCCCCATACGGAATACTGTCTGGCTGTTTACTATATCATCGCCCCGGCGGAAGCGAGCTCCAATCTGGCGCGTTACGACGGCGTGAAATACGGTTTCCGTTCCCTGGACGGCCGGGATCTCATGGAAATGTACAAGAAGTCCCGTTCCGCGGGGTTCGGTGCCGAGGTAAAAAGGCGCATCATGTTAGGAACTTATGTGCTTTCCTCGGGTTACTATGATGCCTATTATAAAAAGGCGTCGCAGGTGCGGGCCCTGATCAAGCAGGATTTCGACGAAGCCTTCAAGCAGTGTGATGTCCTTTTAACCCCCACGACTCCCACGCCGGCCTTTAAGATCGGCGAGAAGACCGACGATCCCTTACAGATGTATCTATCTGACATTTTCACGATTTCTACGAATCTGGCCGGTATTCCGGGGATGGTTGTTCCCTGCGGTTTCACTCGCGCCGGCCTGCCCGTCGGCGTCCAGTTCCTGGCCGGGCACTTCGAGGAGGGAAAACTCATACAAATCGCGGCGGCCTACGAAAAAAATGCAAATCTTGGAAAAAGGAGACCGAAGCTTTAATGGAATACGAACCGGTCATCGGGCTGGAAATTCATGCCCAGTTGCTTACAGATTCGAAAATATTCTGCGGCTGCTCCACAAAGTTCGGAGCATCGCCCAATACCCTTACCTGCCAGATCTGCCTCGGCATGCCCGGTGTTCTGCCCGTTTTAAACAAAAAGGTTGTGGAATATACAATTAAAATGGGGCTGGCCACGCACTGTCGGATCAATGCCGAATGCAGTTTTGCCCGGAAAAACTATTTCTACCCTGATCTTCCCAAAGGCTATCAAATCTCCCAGTATGCCTATCCTCTGGCGGAACACGGCTACGTGGACCTTGAACTGGAAGAGGGCAGGAAGCGGATCGGGATTACCCGGATTCACATGGAGGAAGATGCCGGCAAGTTACTGCATGATGAGCACAATCCGTCGAGTTATGTCGATCTGAATCGGACCGGAGTGCCGCTCATCGAGATCGTCAGCGAGCCGGACATCCGNNAACATGGAAGAAGGCAGTTTCCGCTGTGATGCCAACGTGTCCATCCGACCGAAAGGGCAGGAGGCCTTTGGCACCCGGGCGGAACTGAAAAACATGAACTCATTCCGGAATGTCCAGCGCGCCCTGGAATACGAGATCAAGCGCCAGCAGTATATCCTGGAGGGCGGCGGTGAGGTCATCCAGGAAACGCG
>PMNM01000003.1:0-611 GCA_003161855.1 Syntrophaceae bacterium
AATAAAGGCGCCGATGCGGCGATGACGGCAATAGAAATAGTTGATTTATTCAAAAAGATTTAATCCCGCGGTTTGGAATTCCCTGGCTCCAGCTGGGGGAGGAATGCCGTGTAACCTGCGGGAGATCGCGTTATTGTGGGGAGCCTCTGGCTCCTGCCGGAGGGGGCTCCACTGCTTAGTTGCCATCACGTTATGGCAAGAATATCAAAATAGAAAATATGGTAATCTAAATAATAGTTCTTTGAGAGGTAAAGATTAAATGCGCGGGCGGAGAAAGGCACGAGAAATTGCCTTACAGGTTCTTTACGGTCTTAATTTTGTGGATATTGATGTGCAGAAGGCTTTAGATCTTTTCTGGGGTAATTTTGTTGCTCCAAAAACGGCTAAAGAATTTGCGGCATTTCTGGTGCAGGGCACATGTGAACACAAGGAGGAACTGGATAAGCTTATTGCCGGTTGTTCGGATAACTGGTCGCTGGGACGNNGAAGCCGTTGATCTGGGAAAAACTTTTGGTTCGGAAAATTCCGGATCTTTTATTAACGGCATATTGGACGCGCTTAATCTGAAATTAAACAAAAAAAATGCAACTAACCTTCTCGACAGAAAATCC
>PMNM01000003.1:659-9249 GCA_003161855.1 Syntrophaceae bacterium
CCGCGCGGGATTTGCGGTCTTATTGACTGGCGTCTCAACGGCATGATTTCGAGAGAAATTAAGCAGGGGAAAATCAACGGAGAATTTAAAGAAAAGATAGTTATTCCCTTTCCCCAACGCATTGGCTCCGAAATACTGCTTCTCTTTGGTCTGGGAAATAGTTATGATATAAATTACGATAAGATTTATAATGCCGCTTACCTCATTGCGGAAGCTGTCGATGGAATGTCTCTGCGCAGTTTTGCTTTTGACGTTTGTGGAGAAGACCGCTCCAGTCTGGCCACCTCGAATACCGTGGAAGCAATGGTCACCGGAATTTTTGATTTTCTATCCGCGGACATAGAAAAAATCGCCAACATGACTGCTTGCATCGTTACTTCTCCATCCCATCTTCAGAAAGTATCGCTGGGCATTCAACAATTCAAGACCAATGTAAATGATAAGGGCTCTGTGGATGTGGGTGCGTTAGAAAATAGTTTTGCCTAATACAAAGTTTCAATAGAAAAAATTAATATAAACTGAGTATTACGGATTGTGACATACACTTCACATTGACAGACCGTTGAGGAAATACCCGAAATCCAGATACCGATAAGTCACATGCCGTCTTAAGAAATGTGCATCATAGATTTTTGGATAAAGGTTTCAAAGTACGGTTGCCCGCCGGAAAGACGGCACGATCTGGTCTTGGGGAAATAACAGCAACGGTCAGGTCAATGGGAATACCGCGGACAGCCTGATTCCCGTGAACGCGCCGCAAAGCCTGTAAGAAATGTTCACTCAGGCAATTCAGGAACACAATCCCTTGAAAATCAGATTGAAGAACTCTTCTGCTATACGGTCGATACTTGGATTGCCTCGTTTCCCCTTCTTCACGACGAAGTAATAGTATGCAGTCCTCAGATGTGCGCCGACGAGAATGTTGGCCATAACTTCGATATCCAGATCTTTTCGAAAAAGGGTTGCCTCAACCCCTTTTTTTAGTTCATCAGTCACATATTTCAGTAGTTTCTGTTCGAACCTTTCGATGTAAGTTTCAAAAATATCACTGATACCGGGCCCGATGCGCAGGTAAATATTGCAGAGATTTTCATTTTGCTTAAAAAACTGGAGGCTGCGGGTGATCAAAGCAAGAAAGTAGGTTCGCAGATCTTTTTGACCCGCGTCTGTCAAGGCGACCAGAACAGTTCTCTCCCACTCTTCGAGAAATCTTTCGAGAATCGCGATGAACAAGTCTTCCTTGTTATTGAAATACAGGTAGAAGGTACCCTTCCCGATTTTTACCTCCCGCAGGATATCTTCCACATGGGTTTGGTAATAACCATTTCGGGCAATAAGCTTTTTTGCCCCATCGAGAATCTGGTTTTTTCTTAACTCACCCTTCATGCTTCTTTCCAATCAAATATTTTTTTTACAATATGATAAATTTATCTTGACTTCAAGATATTTTTATTTCATGTGTTTATAACATAATTAGACCTGACTTGTCAGGTTTATATTTTAAGTAAGGCCGGCTACTGGATGTGAGAAAGCTTACCGTACAATAAAAACAGAGAAGGGGGATGAGACAATGGGAAAAAAATATGATGCCATCATTATCGGGTGCGGTCCTGCGGGAATGGTTGCCGGTGCTCTGCTCTCCAACTCAGGGAAGCGGGTTCTCATGCTCGATAAAATGGATCGTCCGGGTGGAAGGGCATGCGGGTTTCAGTACCGGGGGATCACATTCGATTATGGTATGCACCTCATGATTACCTCTGACGACGGCGTACTGGGGCAGACTTTAAGAAAACTGGGTATCAATGTTAACTGGAAACAAATACCCGGACTCAAGGTGTTTACTGATGGAGCATGGAAGGACATGATGGATCTCGCACCTCTTAACGACCCGGAATTCGGTAATATAGCCGCTGAGATGATGGCAATGTCCGAAGATGAACTTGTGCAGTGTGACGATCTGTCTATTGAGGATTGGTTGAGAAAGCGCACATCAAAAGATAATATCCTCGACTTCATGCGCGGCATGGCAATGGTCATCACGACCCTTCCCGATGCCAACGATATGGCAGCTTCAGAGGTAATCTTTTCCACTGCGCGCGTATTAAAGACGGGAAAGTTTGCCGGAGTACCCGAGGGCGGTTATAGCAGGATGTGGGAGGCGATTGCCGACTTTATTCGTTCAAAGGGCGGTGATATCAGGCTGAATACAAGCGTAGGCCAGATTGCAATCAATAACGGGAAAACAGCGGGCGTCATGCTGGATATTAAGAAAGACCATGAATTTTTCATGACTGATTTTATGCTTTCCGAGCAGGAACTTATTGAAGCACCTATTGTCATTTATACAGGGATGATATGGGATCTGTTTAAAATAGCTTCCACTGAGAAATTTCCTGATTTTTTTGTGAAGATGGTCAAGGGATTTACCGGAAATACGACAGCGGCTGTCGGCTGGGCGATCCTTGCCATGGACAGGCCGGCAACAGACAGTCTCTGCCATCACGCTGTGTATAAGCTTAAGCACATGGGCCTACCTATGCAATACCTTCCGATCACCAATATCGATCCGTCTATTGCACCTCCCGGTACCCATCTATTTATTGGGGGGTGTCCCTGTGAACTTGACACAAATAACCGTGAATTAATGGAAGAGAAGGCAGCATTGCACAAAGAAGATTTGGAAGAGCTTTTCCCCGGCATATGGAAAAGTGTGCAATGGGGCATTAAAGGAACATTTACGGGAATAGATGGTATAGCCAGACGTCCCCGCTGCGTGGGCATTTTCAGACCTGATTACAAGGCGCCGGGAATCGATGGACTGTATTTTGCAGGCGATACTGTACGCAGTAGGGGTGTAGGAATGGATTTTGCCTCACGTTCCGGATTGCGGTGTGTGGAGAGAATCCTGAATGAAAAATTTGATATAGAATAACAAATTATAATAAAGGGCGTGGAGAATACAAGTGAGCATCTACAAAAGCTCTGATTGATAATGCCTATATTCAATATTAGAGGAAACGCTTTATAAAGAAATCATCTCTCAAAATACTGAAAAAGCACGGATGGCGTATCGACCTTTTCATCCATGAATACATTTATTTTGTCTTCTATGTTCCATACGTCAATGTAGCGATATTCACTACAAGATTTGTCGACAGATATTTATCCTGGTGCAAGCCCATTGTAAGAATTACGGCTGGATTTATATTTAGTAGGTACCACGGAAAAGTTCTTACGCCGAAAGACTCAAGAAAAATTATTACTCTTGATCACGATTTAAGTCTTACAAGTGATGAAAGTAAAAGAATACTCCCTTTCTCCCATGCCACCAAAATCATCTTTGAGAATCCTGGACTTATTGTCGCGATGGACTGCCCGTGCAAAATCGCAAGCAATGCACCATGCAAACCGTTAAATGCGTGCATGGCCATAGGTGATCCTGTTGCCAGTTTCTGGCTCGAACACTGTCAGAAATATAATCCGAAGATAATGACCAGAAACGAGGCTTTGGAGCATATCCGGAAACTCAGAGAAACAGGTCACATCCAGCAGATTTTTGCAAAAAAATCATCTCGCAGTCAGAATTATGCAATATGCAACTGCTGCAAGATATGCTGCACGTCATTGAAGGGAACAAAAGTGGCTAAAAAGGCTGATAGAAATCTCAGCCAGACGGCCTCCTCAGGTTACTCTGTAAAGATTGACAGAAGTAAATGCAAACTCTGTGGTAAATGTGTAAAGATATGTCAGTTTGAGGCAAATGAAATAATAGAGGGGAAGATTATCTACAACCGTCAGGAATGTGTCGGGTGCGAACTGTGCGTCGAGCATTGCCCGAATGGGGCAAGGACACTTTATCTTGATAATGAAAGGCAAATATTACCCATGGATATCGATATCATCGAAAGAATGTCTAATCAAAAAAATGAGTGAAACTAAACCAGAACAAATCAGCGTCTCTAACCTCTTTGAGTTTCAGCATAGAATTTTGAAATATTCGTTTAATGGGCAAATGAAAAAGTATAGACCTGCATGAACTTTTCGAACGAACCTAAAAAAGGAACTTTGTCTGGAATGCAGTTTGTATATGGAGCATTGTTCTGAGCAGTCGATTCGCATTTATCAGGACCCCTTATCGATTCAGTTGAAGGAGTATCGCAGAAAGGGGATAAAGGCCGCCTGAACTTGAGCAAAAGATAAAAGCGTTCGTGATGGATCGGGGCGTGCGGGTGGTGGTTATCGCAAAACCGGAAAAGCTGGATGGCCCTCCATAGACGCTTTAACTACAATCTTTCTTGCGATGTTCCCAAGCCGGAGCTTGGGGACAAGAAAACCTTCTCCGGCATGGTCCTGCATATTTCATCGGCTTCCTTCACAATTCTTTCGATAAGTTCCGATACCGTTGGAACATCATGAATTATGCCCTGGACCTGACCCGTCAGCTGAATCCCTTTTTCGGTGTCGCCGCCAATGGTCATCTTTTCTATCGCTTCAACGGCAATGACAAAATGGGCAAGTTTCATGAGGAGCCCGGGGCCTCCCTGCAGCAGTGAACCGATGAAGACCTTTATCCACGGCATCTTCAGTTTTCGCGAAATCTTCAAAGAAGCCAGGAAGGCGCGGGGGAAACTCATGCCCCGCCGGATAGCCTTTTCCGCCTGCGGTGTTTTGAGCACACGGCAGAACAGCCCGTCGAAGCGGTCGGAATAAAGGGTATCTTCCATTCCGTACTGCATGGTTAGGTTCTTGGAAATGATATGAACAGGGCTTTCTTTCGTTATCGATAGACGAGTACCCATGTATACAGCATCCGCTCCCAGGGCAAGGGCTGCAACCAGTCCCCTGCCGTCGCCGATACCGCCACCGGCAATGACCGGTACCTTAACCTCATCAACAATGGAAGGCGTCATCACCAAAGTGGAGACGAGGCTCCCGTGGCCAGCAGCTTCATATCCGATAACACTCAGGGCGTCGGCGCCTGCCTCGATTGCGGCGTGGGCGTGTTTGGCAGTAGTGACTGTGCATATGATTTTTCCGCCGTAGTCATGAATTCTCTGGAAAAGTTTTTTATCTTTCCCGAGGGAAAATATNNAAGGGCTTGTCCGTCTGCTTCCTGATCTCACGTATCGATGTCCTTGTCTCTTCAGGTGAAAGTGGGCCTGTAGCAAGTACGCCCAGACATCCCGCGTTTGATACTGCTGCTACAAGGTTCGGGACGCTGATCCAGCTCATTCCGGGCAATATAATGGGATATTTTATTCCAAACAGTTCAGTGATTCTTGTTTTCATCTCGATAACCCTTTTCACAATTGTTAAAATGCGCCTATATCATTCAGGGCGGCGTGTTACGGAAAGAGTGATATCAGCCCTGACAACAATATCGCCCGACATATCGAATATTTTCACCGGTATGGAAATGTCCCCGGGTGCAAAGGCATCCGGGTCGATTCAGCTTCTGCCCGAAAGCTTGCCGCATGCTTTTTTTACATACTGAACGTTCATTCCTCTGGGTATCCACCGCAGATAAGGGGGAATCGTCGCGTCTACCATGAGCCCCATGGTCATTTCGCACAAATTGCAAAGGGCAATAGCATGCACAGTGCGGAGATGGTTTTGGATGCCGCGCCGGTCCTTCATTTCCGTTGTGCACAGGCCGGGAATCAGGTTGGTCACGACAGCCCGGATTGTCCCTGTATATGGCGCATAATAATTCACCAATTTGCTGTATATAAATTTGCCGAAGGGAAAACGGGAGAGCAACCTGAACACGCGTAGCGTTCTGTTTGCGGCATCTCCATGAAACGGTTTTATACTTTCCATGTTGCTGTTTCCGGACATCCTCAGGAGACGGGTTCGGTCATTGTGCAGACTTTTACCCTAAGAGCTTCAAGGTCGCCTTCCGACTTAATGCTGGCCAGTGTAAGCATTTCGGTCATGTTGCCCTTGACCCTGATCTTCCTCGTGAGAAATCCCTTCATAGCCTCCTTTGTATCATTGCATAGTAGCGCTTTGTAACAGACATCGTATGGGAGGGTTAGCATGGTCTTCGCATTTTTGTGATGCCCTTTTCCGAATCTGCCCTCGGTAAAGTGTATCGCCTTGTCACCTCCCGGGCACCCGGTTACGGTCAGGTTAAGGATAAACCCAACAAGTTTTTCCGGGAGATCCATTTTCCCAAAAGATTCGGCAATTTTATCTGATTCATCGAACCATGTGTCTGATAAAAAAATGTTTGCCATATTATACCTCCAAAAGCATTGTAAGGTTAGGAATAATTTTACACCGGAACAAACCCCCGTTTGTTTTATCCGGTTTACTACCAGTTTTTCTTAATCCCCATATCCTCGGCAATAATTTTTGCACCGAGATACCCGGGTCCGCCGATGATCATACCTCCGGGATATGTACTGGCCCCGCACACATAAAACCCTTCGATTGGAGTATAGCCGCGGGAACATGCGTCATTGGGTCGGTTATATCCCATCTGGAGGGTCATGTACGATCCTTGCTTAATGGAGCCCCGAACCATATTTTTGAATTTCTTTTCTATATAGGTGGGTGGATAGATGAGCGTGTTCATCGGATCCAGCGGATCAAGGTTCGGGGCGTACTGTTTCCATACATCCATACATTGCTTCGCGTAATCGTCTTTGATCAAGTCCCAGTCCTGGTCAAAGGGAGCCAGAGATTCCCACCGGGCGGTATGGCATGTTCCGTATCCCTGTATCGGGTCAAAGAGGGACGCTATCGTGGTATGGCCGTGGGGATGGCCGGGGAGCTTTCCCTCTTCCATATCATGGAAATTTTTCAGTACTTCTTCGGTATCGCTGACCCCCAGGTGGGTCATCAGTGCTCTGTTCGCGTCGTCAATGCCTTCGGTGCCGATATATCGGGGCGCCGACCGGAGGGAAAGATGCATGCCGAAATAGGACACCTTTTCCCACTCCCACCGTCGGGCGCTCTGCACGAGGTCGGCAGGAAGCTGACTCTCTTCAAAAAACTCGAGGAAATTCTGCTTCGGGTCAACGGTGGATGCAACAATNNCCCGTAAGGAGGACTTTCGTGACCTCGGACAAATCGCATATATCACCTCCCGCCTCCAGTACCACTTTGTGCAATGCCGATGAAAGCCGGTGGGAGCCGCCGCTTACCAGCGCGGCGTTGAGCATGCGGTATACAATGAGCGGAAAGAGAAATCCCAGTCCGTCATAGTTTGAATGGCCCCACATGGCAAAGAGATTGTACAGGGCCGCCTTTATCGGATCTGAAAAGCCGTAACGTTCTTCCAGTATTTCCAGCGGTGTCATTTCCGATATTTCATTGAATCTCTCGCCCAGCTCGCCGTACTCAATCGCGAAAGACGGGACCTGCTCCATCGCCGGCATGGCCGGCATATATGTCAGGGGCATGACGATTTTCTCAGAAAGTTCCTTGAACTCGCTATACATTTGCTCATACCGCTTGCCGTCTTCTTTATTGAAGTGCGCTGAAAGATACTGAACTGTTTTTTTCGGGTCGAGATAAAACATGACCGGCTTATGGTTCTTCCCGATATACGCGGCCTGGACATCAGGATAAATATACTTCACCCCGCGTTCCCCGAGGTTGAAGTCGCGGTAGGGAGGCATGTATTCCCCCATCATGTGATAGATGGCGTGCGGATTGTATTTAAACCCGGCGAGCTCCAGTGTGTCAAGGCCGCCCCCGGTTTCATGCCTCCGCTCCATAAGGGCAACCTTGAGGCCGGCCCGCGCCAGATAGGCGCCACAGATGAGGCCGTTGGGGCCGGCTCCTATTATTATTACATCATATTCCTTGCTTTTCATAATTACCTCCCTACACCGAGATCGAGTGGAATATTGGCAGCGTTCTCAAGATACCAGTGGGTCGCCTTGCTGGTCCACCATTCTTGCTCGCGCACACCCATGTCTTCGGCAACCTCGCAGGCGGCGATGTATCCTGAACCCAGCGGCGTAATCCCGAAGGGATGAATCGAATTGGACAGGTACAGGTTCTTCATGAAAGTTCTGGACCCGCCGCCGACGCACACGCCGGCAACAGGTCGCTTGTCGTAGAACTGTTCAGGGATAACGCTGCCGCCCGCCCAGCATCCCTGAATCGCCGAGGGATTGTTCCGTTCCTGCTCGAGGGGCGAATAGATGTAGCGGTTCAGTATCTGTTTTTTAAATCCTGGGGCGTAGTGGTCGTAGGCATCAGTAATCTGGTCGGCCAGGACGTTTTTGATATCCAGAAACGAATTCTTGCCTCCAAGCTGCCCATGCTTCCATTTCAGGGGTTCCCCCGGCATGTCAATCCACGCCTGGGTTACATGGCACCCTTTCGGGGCTTGGGTAGGATCCGCGAGGGTGGGAAGGTACCAGTTCGCGTATATTTCCGGGTAGATCTCCTGGTCGATGATCGCCTGTGAGTACTTTTTCATCTCAGCGGTGGTTTCGCCGCCGAAATATCCCATCCAAGAGCGCATGATGCCTTCATCATAATCGGCCGTTCTCCATTGTGGCGGACCGCTCAGGGCATAATGTACCGTGAATATTGTCTGCTCATGGTAATTGAAGTTCTTTATTCTTTT
>PMNM01000033.1 GCA_003161855.1 Syntrophaceae bacterium
CATCGCCTACGTCCTCGACGAGAAGGGCGACTTCAAGGAATTCAAGAAGGGCGAACCCGTTCCCACATTTGCCTGGCTCCAGGATGACGGCTCGACCTCATCGGGTTGCTGGGTTTATTGCGGGTCCTATGGTGCCGTCAATATGGCTGCCCGCCGAGGATTGAAGGATGTTCCCAATGGTCTCGGTCTCCATCCGGAATGGGCCTGGTCCTGGCCGGTCAACCGCCGGATCATTTACAACGGCGCCTCCGTGGATCCCGACGGCAAACCCTGGGATCCCAAACGGGCTGTCATTGCCTGGAATGGCGAAAAATGGGTGGGCGACGTGCCCGACGGCGTCGGCGACCCGGGTTCGGGAAGACCGCCTTTTATCATGAAGCCGGACGGCGTGGCCAGCCTCTTTGGCCCGGGTCTGGTGGATGGTCCCTTCCCCGAGCACTATGAGCCGCTGGAGTGTCCCGTGGAAAAGAACCTTTTGTCTCCCCAGAAAAATAACCCCGTCATCAAACGGTTTGATAAACCCGGTGTCGGTTCCGATCTGGATCAGTACTCCGGGGTTTCGAGCTGCGATCCCCGGTATCCCTTCATCTGCAGCACCTACCGGATCAGCGAGCACTGGCAGACGGGCGTTCTGACCCGCTGGTGCCCCTGGCTGGCGGAAATGCAGCCCGAAATGGGGGTGGAGATGAGCCAGGAGCTGGCCAGGGAAAGAGGAATCAGCAACGGCGACAAGGTCGTCGTGAAATCGCCCCGCGGCGAGCTTGAGGGTGTGGCCCTCGTGACTGCTCGCTTCAAGCCTTTTGATATCAACGGGGCGACGATTCACGAAGTAGGTATCCCCTGGCATTTCGGCTGGATTACCACCAAGGATCGCAAGTATAACCCCGGCGACAAGAAGGCTGAGGTCTTCACAACGGGAGATTCAGCCAACCTGCTGACACCGACGATTGGCGATGCCAATACCATGATTCCGGAAAGCAAAGCCTTCATGGTCAATGTGATCAAGAAGGGAAGGGGGTGAACATAAATGGCTGAGATCATAAAACTCATCGANNTCCAAATGTACCGGCTGCCGGAGCTGTCAGTTGGCCTGCAAGCAGTGGAATTCACAGCCGGCAAAACAGACGAAGAATTACGGCACCTATCAGAATCCGCCAGACCTTCAGTCCAATACCTGGACCCTGATCCGGTTCCAGGAAATCGCTGATAAAGACAGCGTGAAGTGGCTCTTCCGGAAAGATGGCTGCATGCATTGTACCGATGCGGCCTGTGTCAAGGCCTGTCCCAGCGGAGCGCTTTATTACACCGAATATGGAACAGTTGGTATCAATCATGAGCGGTGCATCGGCTGCAAGGAGTGTGTGTCGGCCTGTCCCTTCGACATTCCCCGCTACGATCAGGCCACGGACAAGGTCTACAAATGCGACCTCTGTCTGACCCGCATCCAGGCGGCCCTGGAGCCGGCCTGCGTCAAGGCCTGCCCGACCGGAGCGCTAAAGTTCGGCGACAAGGCGAGTATGCTGAAACTGGCCTACAAACAGGCCAAGGAACTGGGCGGCAATGCCAGCGTCTACGGCGACAAATTCGTCGACGGCACCCATGATCTTTACGTGCTCCCGGAAAAACCGGCTGTGTATGAAAAACTGCCGCTGAAACCGAGCGTGCCCCTGTCCATCATTGTCTGGAAGGATATGCTTAAACCTCTCAGCCTGCTGGTTGCGGGTGGCGTCATTGCCGGTTCGTTCCTGCACTATATCATTCACGGGCCGAAACTGCCCGATGAAGACCAGAACCAGAAGGGAGGTGAATAAGCCATGAGAAAGGGATTAATTCAGGTAACGGATGCTTTTGAAAGGATTGTTCACTGGAGTCTGGCCCTTTCCTGTCTGCTCCTCTGCATTACCGGTCTGGGGATGATGTTTCATTCTCTCAACTTTATCGGTTCCATCATGGGCGGTCTGAAATCCCTGAAGTATGTCCATAACTTTACGGGTGTTTTCTTTGGGGTGGCCCTCTACTTCACCATCCGCATGTGGTGGAGGGAAGCAGGCATCTTTTCCATGCCCGAAGATCTGGAATGGATGAAGGTGGCCGGCGGTTATCTCTGGCATGTGGATAAAGTTCCGGAAGTCGGGAAGTATAACCCCGGTCAGAAGGCCTTCTTCCTGGCCGTCGCCGGATGCGGCCTCATGATGGTGTTGACGGGGCTGATCATGTGGTTTCCCTTGAGCTTTCCTGCGGGCCTGGTGCGGTGGATGTTTGTGCTCCACGCCCTCGGATTTTTAACCATCTTTGCCTTCTTCTTTGTCCACCTTTATCTGGGGACGATTGGGTCTCCCGGATCTTTACCGGCCATGCTGAGCGGCTGGGTTACGCGGGCCTGGCTGAAAAAACAGCATCCCAAATGGTTGAAAGAAATGGAACATGAAGGGAAGTTGGTGGTCTATGGAGAGGAAAAGGCTTCGACCGGGCACGGTCACTAAGCATTAAATCGCTCTGCCTTATCAACGAGTAAGGGCAGTGG
>PMNM01000128.1 GCA_003161855.1 Syntrophaceae bacterium
GAGGGTTCGCAGGCAGAGATGGAACTGACACAGATCGGCGGAGTGGATGAAGCCAACCGGACCAATGAAGCGACCCTTGGCCCCAACAGCGTCCTGCTGGTTATGGAGCGGGTCATGACCGACGGTGACCAAAGGGCGGTTTCAAAAAATGAAATCATCCTGTCCGGGGAGAACAGTCGGGCCAATATGATCTCCCGCTCCGTCATGAAGGGAAATTCAAAGCAGACTTTTTACGCCACTATGGACGCCCTCGCCAAATGTTTCGGCCATATTGAATGCGACGCCATCATCATTGATAACGGCACCAACGAGACCGTTCCGGCGCTGAAAGCCCGGCATCCCGACGCTGAACTGACCCATGAAGCCTCGATCGGCAAAATCGCCAGCGACCAGCTCACAAAACTGATGAGTCTGGGCCTGACCTATGACGAAGCGGTTAATAGGATTATTCAAGGTTTCCTGAGATAAAGCTGACGACTTCGTAAAAAGGCCATATGCTGTGTTGTGCTTCATCCTTCATCACTGCGGTGTATGTCACGATACGCCTCGTTACTCAGGATTCGCACGCCTTGCCTCTGGCACTTTTTTTACAAAGCCGTCCATCTAAGAACCGAATAAGAAAGGAACTCTATGGATATTAAAAACTTAATGGTTACCGGTGGCTGTGGTTTTATCGGCAGCAATTTTATTGATCACCTTTTTGCAAAACCGGACTTCCAGGGTCGGATTGTTAATGTCGACAAACTGACCTATGCCGGTAATCCGGAAAACCTTAGGGGAATCGACATCAAATATCCCGGACGTTATATCTTTGTAAAGGCTGATATTTGTGATGCCGGTTTGATGCAAGAGATCTTCGACCGGTATGACATTGACGCGATATGCCATTTTGCTGCCGAATCCCATGTGGACCGGTCCATTAAACGGCCGGAGAGTTTTATCCATACGAACATTATCGGAACCTTTAACCTGCTTGAAATTGCCAAGGTGAACCAAGAAAAATTTCAGATTTTCCATCACATCAGCACCGATGAAGTGTACGGTAGCCTCGGCCCCGAGGGTTTATTTACAGAGGAAACCCCCTACCGTCCCAACAGTCCTTATTCAGCGTCCAAGGCCGCTTCTGACCACCTGCTCCGCGCTTACCACGAGACATTCGGCCTGCCCACGACCCTGTCCAACTGTTCCAATAATTACGGACCCTATCAGTTTCCGGAGAAACTGATTCCCCTGGTGATCATGAATGCCGTGGAAGGGAAGCCGCTCCCCGTCTACGGAGATGGCAAAAATGTCCGCGACTGGCTGTATGTCACGGACCATTGTGAGGCGATTTGGATCATCATGCAATCCGGCAAGCGCGGGGAAACCTATAACATCGGTGGAAATTCTGAAATGGAGAATATTGTCATTGTCGAGATGATCTGTGACCTTCTCGATGAAATGCTTCCTTTAGCAGGGAAGCGCTCGCGCAGGGAGCTGATCACTTTTGTCAAAGACCGGCCGGGCCATGACCGTCGCTATGCCATCGACTTTACCAAACTGCACAGAACCTTGGGATGGTCTCCGGGGGAGTCATTCCCCACCGGTTTAAGAAAGACGATTCGGTGGTATTTGGATCACACATCCTGGATTGAACGGATTAAAACAGGGGAGTACCAGCAATGGATTAAAGAGCACTATGGTGAAGGGTAGGCGCAGATGGAAACGCCAGCAAGTCATGGAAAAGCCGGTGGAAAAACTGAGTCCATGGCCGGGTGGCTGGGCATCAACCGGGCAACGCTGGCTGTCCTGATCGTCATCGGCGGGCTGGGTCTCTCTGAAGAAATCTGGCGCAATTTTCTGGCGATCCAGTTGAAAGACTCCGTTACGGGTGTCAATCAGGCAGCTCAGGTGCTGAATGCCGCCAAGTATATGGGGATTTTTGCAGTACTGGTGAACTTGCTGGAGGGTTTCGGTTACATCATCGGCGGCAGGGTGGCTCACCGCTTGGGTCCCCGTGTGGCTCTCCTGATATCTGCCCTTCCCATGCTGATCGGTTTTACCCTCTTACTTTCAGTGAAGGAGCCCTGGCTGATCATCCTGGGAGCATTGCTCATCACCAATTGGGAGGCCCTTTCTGTACCGGCCACCTTTGAGGTGGTGGGCAGCGAGGTACCGCAAAACCGCCGGACCATCGCCTTTGCGGTGATGAGCATTCAGAAGCGCCTTCCCAAGGTTCTGGGGCCGCTGATCGGCGGCTTTGTCATGGCCGTCGGGTACTGGCTGAATCTGTCGCTGGCTTTCGGCCTGGTGATCTTGGCCTGTCTGGTCCAATTTTTTCTGCTCCATCGCATGAAGCCCAAGGATCATGTGAAACCGGTTGCTGTGCGTGAGGTCCTCAGAAACATCCCGCCGGATTTAAAACGGCTGCTATCCGCTGAGATTCTTTTGCGCTGGGGGGATTGGTTTGTCCGTGACTTTGCGGTACTTTACGTGGTGGGGGTTCTGATGCGGAGTAACCAAGAGGCCGGCGTGCTGATTGCCTTGACCAGTCTGACGGCTCTTTTGACATATATTCCGGCCGGTAAAATCATTGACCGCGCTCCCAGTCCGAAACCTTACATCGGTGTGACTTTTTTTCTGTTTGCCCTGTTTCCCATCAACCTGGTTTTACTTCCAAAATTGCTGCCGGCGCTGGGTGTGCCGATGATGGGGGCGCTGGGGATTATCTTCGTGCTGAACGGGCTGCGCGAACTGGGGGAACCGGCACGTAAGGCAATGATATCCGGTGGATTTTCCAGCGATATCCGGGCGCGGGCCATCGGCCTTTACTGGGGTCTGCGATCTTTTGCCTTTTGTCCGGCGCCATTGATTTCTTATCTTTTATGGCGTTGGCTGGGACCTCAGTCAACGTTCCTGATCGGCGGAATTGTCGGGATGCTGGGTACCGCTTGGTTCTGGTTGCGGGTCAAGTGCGAACCGGAAACCTTTTCCTGATTCTTATTAAATCTCTTTGAGGTCTTTTTTAAGCGTCAACCGTCCATCTTTGATCAGGACAGCTTTCGTACCTTCCACCCATGCCTGAAGAACTTCGCTTTTCCGGCGCTGGAGCAAAGTTTTTCTGAGCATTTCCTTTTTTCCGGCAAAGTCGCTGTCATCCAGTTTGGCTCTTTCTTTCAATTGCACGATGATGAAATTACCGCCCACAAAGACCACCCGCTCCGGGTAAGGCTTGCTGACCGTCAGTGGAAAGAGGGCGTTGCTCAGTTCCGGAGATGAACCCAATTTCGGGATCGCTGCTCCCGGTAAAAAGAATCCTGTTTCTGCAACTTTCAGTTTCTTTTCCTGAACAACTTGATGGAAGCCTTCCCCCTTCTTCAATCTCCCCAGAATGGCGTCAGCCGCCTGCCTGGCCAGACGGTTCGATTCCTTATCGACATATTGTTTTTCCACCGGCTGCCGCACTTCCTTTAATGAGGGCACATAGGACGGTCTCTTGGCAATTAGCTTTAAGAGATAATAAGCTTTGTTGTCTGACAGGACTTTGCTGATTTCATCTTTCTGAAGGCTGAAAATCGTTCTGCTCAGGTCGCCGATTTGTTGAAGGTCATCCGGTGGGTTGGAGGACGTAAAAAAACTGGTCGTGTTGTGCTTCAGTCCGTGTTTGGCGGTATAGCCGTCAAAATTTTCATCCTGATAAATCGTGTCATGGGCTTTTTTCGCGGCATCAGAGGCCATCTGCATACCGCCGATCTGCCGCAGGTCTGTCATGATTTTTGTTTTAGCCTCTGATAGCGGGACCGGCTTGGAACCTGACTTTTTGAATTTGTCCGCGTGGAGGTCATAATAATCGGCGATATCCGCGTCTGTAATTCTGATCGATGACGCATAATCTGTGCCGCTGAAAACCATGTATTTGACCTGAATCTGATCGGCAACACGGAATTCATCTCCATGCTCTTTCAGATAGGTTTCCAATTCTTTCTCGCCGGGATTGACATTTGCCCGGAAATCCTTCGGAGAAACTTGAATAAAGCGGATGTCAAGTTTTTCATTCTGGAACCGGTAAAGATCATAAATATCCCGGTCCGAAACCTTGACACCATCCTGAATAAGATTAGCGAACCGGGTCATGATCAGCGCATTTTTCTGCAGGAATTCAAAATCCTCGGGGGTCAACTTGTTGAAGCGCAGCACCTGTTTGTATATCCTGTCGTCAAAANNGAGTTCTTTAGCCTTCTGAAGGATAATCGCCTGCTGGATGAGGTTGTCAAGAGCCTGCTGTTTGAGGTTTAATCCCTTCAGCATCTCGTCGGTCAGCATGCCGCCAAGACGCTGGCGATAAAATTGGCTGAGGTTTTGGTGCTCTTTTTGGAGATCAACATAAGCGATGGTCTTGCCGTCAACAGTGGCAACGATGTCCGCTTGCCGACTCCTGCCAATAGAACCGAAATAAAAAACAAAGACAACGATAATAATGCCCAGCAGAACCTTCATGATCCAGTTCCGGGCGTGTTTTCTCATGAGATCGAGCATTCCATACTCCTTGCCATGGTTTGAAGAGGGTTTTTTCTATTACAATCACCCGTAAATTGCAATAATTTTTTAAAAATATTTATTGCTTAGGTGCTTTAAATACGGTATAGGAATTGCCCCGAAGTAACATAAATTTTTGTAATTGTGGTTGTTTAATGAGAATTTAGGAGGATAACACGGTGCTGTTTGATTTCATCTTGGGGAAGTTTTCCAATGATCTGGCCATTGATCTGGGTACCGCCAATACCCTCGTTTATGTCAAAGGAAAGGGTATTGTGCTGAGCGAGCCTTCTGTCGTTGCGGTTCATAAGGATTCCAGAGGAGTCAAAAAGGTTTTGGCCGTGGGTTCAGAGGCAAAAAAAATGTTGGGAAGAACCCCTGGGAATATAATCGCCATCAGACCTCTGCGGGATGGTGTGATTGCTGATTTTGATATTACAGAAGCCATGTTACGGCACTTTATCCTCATGGTTCATAACCGCAGAACCCTCGTACGTCCCCGGATTATCGTTTCCATTCCCTCGGGCATTACCCAGGTGGAAAGACGGGCTGTAAAGGAGACGGTTGAATCGGCGGGTGCCAGAGAAATTTTTTTGATTGAGGAACCCATGGCCGCGGCCATCGGTTCCGGACTGCCGATTACGGAACCCATCAGTTCCATGGTGGTGGATATCGGCGGTGGCACGACGGAAGTGGCTGTGATCTCGTTGTCCGGTATCGTCTATGCAAAATCCGTCCGTGTTGCTGGCGACCGTATGGATGAGGAAATCGTGCAATATATGCGGCGGAAATTCAACCTTCTGATCGGTGAACGAACCGGTGAAATTATCAAAACGACAATCGGTTGCGCCTATCCTGAGAAAGAGTTAAAAACAGTGGATGTCAGGGGAAGAGACCTCATTTCAGGCATTCCAAAGATCGTCGAGATTAATTCGGAAGAAGTCCGTGAGGCCATCATGGAGCCAGTCAGTCTTATTATCGATGCCGTCAAAGATGCTCTCGAGAATTCCCCGCCCGAATTGGCGGGTGATATCGTCGACCGGGGCATCATGCTAACCGGTGGGGGCGCGCTGCTGAGAGGCATTGATCTCCTGATTCGAGAGGAAACGGGCCTTCCGGTCACGATCGCTGATGATCCCCTTTCCGCGGTCGTAAGAGGTGCCGGCATGGCATTGGATCAATTGGATGTTCTCAAAGAGGTCACTGTTCAAATGTAAAACGTTGATTTGCTCAGTGGGTCGCCTGATTTTTTCAAATGAATGAACCCGATCGACCTGATAAACCATTCTTAGATTAAATCCAACCGCAGCCATTCATGGTTTTCAGACGAGATGATGTTTCCTAAAAAATATCAATCCATTGCTGTCGCATCCCTTCTGATTCTCATGGCTCTCGTCATGATTTCCTACAATATAAAGCTGTTTTCCCACACGGGTTTTCTGAGAAAGCTCGTCCTGGAAGCGACCACGCCTTTGGTGAGCTTGAAAAACAAGTCTCTTAAGGTTCTTCAGGAGAACTGGAACCATTATATCTTTCTCATTGGACTGGAAGAGGAAAACAAACGTCTCAGAAAAGAGAATGCTCTGCTTTCCAACCAACGGGTTCAATATCAGGAAAATTACCTGGAAGCCGTAAGACTGCAACGGATACTAGAACTCAAAGAGCAACTGGATGTGACTGCTGTCGCTGCGGAGGTGATTGACAGGGATCAATCATCCGTCATTAAAACATTACTTATTAAAAAAGGGACATCTCAAGGTCTACGCGTGGGATTGCCGGTACTGGCGGATCGGGGGATTGCCGGCCGGATAACGGAATGTTCATGGCACGTGTCGCGGGTCATGCTCATCACGGATGAAAACAGCAATGTGGATGCCTTGATTCAGGGGAACCGGGCCCATGGTATTTTACAGGGATCGGGATCTGAAGGATGCCACCTGAAATATATCACCAAAACGGAAGAAGTTAAAGTGGGGGATACGGTTATTTCCTCCGGTATAGGTGGTATCTTTCCCAAGGGGATCGTCTTGGGTATTGTGAAGAGTGTGGATAAAATGGACGGAGGGTTGTTTCAGAAGATTGGAGTGTCACCATCCGTCAATTTCGACAAACTGGAAGAAGTGCTTGTCCTGGTTTTCAATAGCGGTGAGGGAAAGTGATTTATTATTTCTTATTACTTCCGTTGGTCCTATTGCTCGTTGTGTTTCAAAAGTCGGTCCTGGATCTGTTTTTTTTTGGCCGTATCGGTGTGGAGATATCCCTCATACTGGTTATCTATGCCGGATTTCGCATGGACACCATCCGAGGGGCCGTTCTGAGTTTTATCGTTGGTTTTTTTATGGATTGCATGATGGGTTCGGTTTCGGGCCTTTACACCCTTCTGTATGTCTGCATTTTCTTTGTCTCCGCGCTGGTCTCCCTGAAGGTTTATGCAGAAGGCGTGATTCTGATCATGACGTTCACGTTTCTCTGCGCCCTTTCGCAAGGGTTGTTCATTGTTTTATTTTACAAAATCATTTATGATGTCAACATGTTTCGCAACATAATCTGGGTTTTTCTACCCCAGGCGCTGGTGCTGAGCATCCTCAGCCCTGTTTTTTTTAAAATGTTTGATGTTTTTAAGGGATCCTTAAATGACGGAAATCCACGACCGGCTAAACGGTCATGAAACTGGGATATTGCACAAACGGTTCAAAATACTATTTGCGATTGTCGCGATTGCTTTGTCTCTTCTTGCTTTGAGAATGTGGTATTTGCAGGTGATCAAAGCAGAGGAGTTGAAACAGAAATCTGAAAATAACAGCATTCGCGTTCGCAAGCTTCAACCTTTAAGGGGTCTGATCATGGATGCCAACAGGACCGTGCTGGTGGACAACCAGTGCTCCTTTGACATCCTTTTCGTGCCCAATCGTACCCGGGATATACAGGATGTCGCAAACAAGTTAACCTACTTATATGCCGAAGAATCTATGACTTTTCCCAGGGAAGTTTTCAACTCCGGAAAAGTGAGACTCTTTGTGCCGGTCAAGCTTGAGAAGAATATCAGTCGGGAAAAACTGGCAATTGTTGAAACCCATTCCCTCGACCTGCCGGGTCTGACGGTTGATGTGGCTTCGGTTAGAAAGTATCTCGGTGGGGAGATGGAGGCGCACATTATCGGCTATACCGGTGAAGTCGGTCCAGAAGAGCTTGAAAGAGATGAAGCGCAGACCTATACCGTAGGTGATGTAATTGGTAAGTCCGGCATTGAGAAATACCTCGATTCCTATTTGCGAGGTAAAAATGGTGTTGAACAGGTTGAGGTGAACGTTCTTGGCAAACCCGTGAGGGTCCTCGGTAAGATAAACCCGGAATCCGGTTATAATGTGGTGCTCACCATTGACTCGGTTTTGCAGAAAGTGGCCTGGGATGCGTTGGGCGGACAGGCCGGTGCGGTTGCTGCAATTGACCCGCGCGATGGTTCTGTTCTGGTTCTAGTCAGTTCGCCGTCCTTTGATCCGACCCTGTTTAACGGGGGCATCTCTGTTGATGACTGGCAGAAACTGTCCGGTGATCCTTATCATCCAATGGAAAACCGGGCGGTTTCCGGGCAGTATCCGCCGGGGTCCACCTACAAAATGATTGTCGCAGCGGCAGCCTTGCAGGAAGGTCTAATCACTCCGGATACCGCCTTCAATTGTGATGGCTCATTCACGTTGGGCAACAGGACATTCCGATGCTGGCAGAAACACGGTCATGGTCGCATCAGTCTCCATCGAGCCATTGTAGAATCCTGCGATGTCTATTTCTATAACGTGGGAAAATTAATCGGGGTGGATAAACTGGCCGAATACGCGCGGGCGTTCGGTTTCGGGAAACCCACAGGAATATCCCTGCCCCGGGAAAAGAGCGGGCTGATTCCGACAAAGGAATGGAAGCTGGCAAGGTTTAAACAACCCTGGCAGCCAGGGGAAACCATTTCGATCTCCATCGGGCAGGGTTTTGATCTGGTGACGCCCCTACAGCTTGCAAGCGCCTATAGCACCCTCGCTAATGGCGGAACACTCTGGCGTCCGCGACTCATTAAGCAAATCGAAGCTGCTGATGGACGGGTCCTGAAAACGTTTGAACCGGAAAAAAAATCTTCCCTGCCAATCCGTCCAAAAAACATTGAAGTTCTTAAAAGCGCGCTCTGGGGTGTGGTCAATGAGCCGGGAGGGACTGGTCGCGCCTTGCAGAGAAAGGAGGCCGATGTGGCTGGTAAGACGGGGACCTCTCAGGTGATCGGTTTGCCTGAAGATGACAAGGCGCGAAAGCTAAAATATATACCGTCCCGCTATAGAGATCATGCGCTTTTTGTGTGTTTCGCGCCGGTCCGTGATCCTGAAATTGCCGTCGCAGTGATTGTCGAGAATGCGGGTCATGGGGGTTCGGCGGCGGCTCCTGTTGCCAGAAAGATTGTGGATGCCTATTTTGAGGGAAAGAAAATACCGAATAGAAAACCGCCTCTTGTTATCAGCGACCGCAATACCTCCACTCGTAATCCCTGATCTACGGGAAGGTCGCCCAAAAAATGATTGAATGATAGATCAGCCTGAGATTTTCAGGGTCGGATGACACAGGTGACATTCAGGAAGGGCAGGACAATAATCTCATGAAGTTCGATCGGCGGTTATTTGTTAATTTTGACTGGACACTGCTTTTTCTGGTTTTAGCTGTCAGTCTGATTGGTCTTATCAATATCTACAGTTCCGGGGTTAACCAGGCCTATTCCGGCCAGGATTTTCTCTATATGAAACAGGTCCAGTGGATCATTGTCGGCCTGGTCTTTATGATCATGGCGTTCTCCATAGATTATCGATTGATCAGCAGGTATGCCTATCTGATTTATGCGTTTTCCATCCTGCTTCTTGTGGTGGTTTTTTTCTATGGTTATGCAACGCGGGGTTCACAAAGATGGATACTCGTCGGGGGATTTACCTTTCAGCCTTCGGAGCTGGTAAAACTCACATTGATTCTGGTACTTGCCAGATATTTTGATGATCACCGGATCCATAAGGCCTACAGACTGAGAGAACTGTTTATCCCTGTCCTGATCATGCTGGTTCCCTTTCTGCTTATCCTGAAACAACCGGATCTCGGCACCGCGCTCGTTCTTTTCATTATTTTTTGTTCGGTGACCCTTTTTATTGGCGTCCAGTGGAAGTCTCTGACCTGGGCTGCGCTTACCGGTTTATTATTGATTCCTATGGGATGGTATTTCCTGAAAGATTATCAGAAGGAACGAATCATGACCTTTTTCAATCCTGACAGCGATCCCCTGGGGGCAGGCTATCATGTGATTCAGTCAATCATTGCCATTGGTTCCGGTGGCTTTGTCGGTAAAGGATTTTTAAAGGGAACACAAACACAGCTAAGATTTTTGCCGGAGCGGCATACGGATTTTATTTTTTCCGTTTTTGCCGAAGAATGGGGTTTCCTGGGGGGGATTTTTCTACTCGTAATGTTTATGGCCCTGATTTTGTGGGGCCTGAAGATTGCTCTGCATTCAAGAGATTTTAATGGAACACTGATCTCTGTTGGGATTACGGCACTGATCTTCTGGGAGGTCTTCATCAATATTGGCATGGTTTTAGGAATGCTTCCCGTGGTGGGAATTCCGCTGCCTTTCTTGAGTTACGGTGGTTCCTCTATGGTCATTCTGATGATCAGCATCGGATTGCTGATGAATATCAGTATGAGGCGGTTTATCCTTCAACCGTAGATGCTTCTCCATGCAAATAAAAAAATGAATATGCAGGCAAAAATGATTTGACGAAGGAATTTTCGCCAAAAAATACTTGACAAGCATTTAGACTTGTGATTAGAAGTCGTCGCTTTTTGAATATAGAGGATTAGGGTTTTTTGTGAATAGGAATCAGCATAAGAAATGTGTTGCCGTATTTCTTAAAAAAGTCGTCGATAATCTGTTAGGATTCATAAGCGTACGTATTCGAACGATCTAACCGGGTGGGGAATTATTTTTCACTCGGTTTTTTTTTGAATGAAGACATGATGTGAGGTAAGGCCGTGGTTAGTCTTGATTACACAATCCTGGTACAGATGGTTAATTTTATCATCCTGATTTTCATCTTGAACGCACTTCTTTATAAACCCATTCTTGGCATCATTGGTAAGCGAAAGCAGAAAATGGATGAATCTGACTCTGAAATTAAACGTATGAATCAGACGGTTGAACAAAAAATGGCGGAGTATGAAGAGAAAGTCCGCCTCGCGAAAGTTGATGCCATGGAACAGAAAAATGCCATTGTCAAGCAAGGCTCGGACGTGGCCAAGGGCATCATTGATGCCGTGAGAGGTGAAATCCCGGCAATGATGGAGCAGTTCCACGCCAAGATGGAAAAGGAAGTTGAGGAAGCAAGAGCCATTTTACACAGTCAATCCCAGAAAATATCACTTGATATTGCTGAAAAAGTGCTGGGAAGGAGTATCCGATGAACAGTCATTTTTCAAAGCATCGACTAGGGCGATCATTCGTAAAATCTTTCGCATGGATCATCGTGTCTGTCCTGATTATGGCTGTGGACGTTTATGCTTCAGCAGGTGGCGGGGAAAGCAAAGGACATAACTGGGTTGATTTTGCCTGGAGGGCGTTGAACTTTCTCGTTCTGGCCGGCTTCCTCTATTGGTTACTGGCCAAAAAAATCAAGGAATTTTTCGCCGGTCGGCGCGATGATATCAAAATTGCCCTTGAACAGGCCATGGCAGCCAAGGAAGAGGCCGAGAAAAAATATAAAGAATACACGGCAAAGCTTGAGAAAGCCACCGAGGAGATCGCCGGTATTTCTGAAATGATCAAGGCACAGGGCCTGGCAGAAAAGGAGAGGATTCTGGAGGATGCCAAGAAAGCTGCCGTGAAGATGAAAGAGGATACCCAGGCCAGAGTTGAACAGGAATTGAAGAAGGCCGGCAATTTGTTGCGTACAGAAGCAGTAAAGCTTTCTGTAGAAATGGCCGAAGAACTTCTCAAGAGAAATATAACCCCGGCAGATCACGATATCATGGTTAAAGACTATTTAGATAAGGTGGTGAGCAAACATTGATCGGTAGCAGCAATATCGCAAAACGTTATGCCCGTGCATTTTTTGAGATTGCCGAAGAGGAAAAGCAATTTGAGAAATATTACAATGAATTGCAGAGTTTTTCCACGGTTGTAGAGGGCAATGAAAATCTGAAAGAGTTCTTGTCGAACCCCATCTTTGATCAGGTGGATAAAAAGGCCGTTGTCGACGTCGTTTTGCAGAAAATCGGCATGAGTGGAATCACGGCTAATTTTCTGCGACTGCTCGCTGATAAAAGGAGAATTGGTATCCTGGATGACATTGTCGTTTGCTATCGCGAGTTGATGGATGGTGTTCTGAAAAAGCAGCGGGTCCAGGTTAAAACCGCCTTTCCCTTGTCTGCCGATTTGTCCGAACGTCTGAAAAAGGGTTTGGAAGAGTTGACAGGCAAGCAGATTGAAATGACGATTGAGGAAGATGCTTCACAGTTGGCGGGTATCGTGGTCCGTGTGGGGGATACGCTTTATGATGGCAGCATTAAAACACAATTGAGTAATATCAGGAATCTCTTAGGGGAGGAAATATAGAGCATGGAGACAATCAGGGCAGAGGAAATAAGTCAAATCATATCGAAGCAGATTAAGGATTATGAAAAGAAACTGGATATCAGTGAAACGGGGACCGTCCTTTCCGTTGGAGATGGTATTGCCAGAGTCTATGGTGTGCAGAACGCCATGGCGATGGAGCTGCTGGAGTTCCCCGGCGGCATCTTGGGAATGGTGCTGAACCTGGAGACCGATAACGTCGGTGTTGCCGTTCTGGGTGAAGTAACGCATATCAAGGAAGGCGACATCGTCAAGAGAACCGGTAAAATCGCTCAGGTTCCCGTTGGTGAGGCGGTTCTGGGACGCGTCATTGACGCCACGGGCGCTCCGATCGACGGCAAAGGACCCATTGAAACCACAGAGTTCCGGCGAATTGAAATGGTTGCGCCCGGCGTGATCCAGCGCCAGCCGGTTAACGAGCCCATGTATACCGGATTGAAGGCTGTTGATGCAATGACCCCTATCGGCCGAGGCCAGCGTGAACTGGTCATCGGCGACCGGCAAATCGGTAAGACGGCGATCTGTGTTGACGCCATCATCCGTCAGAAGGACACAGGTGTGAAATGTATTTATGTGGCCATCGGTCAAAAGAAATCAACGGTTGCACAGGTTGTGGANNACATTGCAGTATGTGGCGGCCTATGCGGGATGCAGTATCGGCGAGTATTTCCGCGACCGGAGTCAGGATGCCCTCATCATTTATGATGATCTGTCCAAGCAGGCCGTCGCTTACCGTCAGATTTCCCTGCTGCTCAGACGGCCTCCGGGACGTGAAGCTTTTCCCGGCGATATTTTCTACAACCACTCCCGGCTGCTGGAACGGGCGGCCCGTGTCAGCAAGGAACTGGGCAGCGGATCCCTGACCGCTCTGCCGATTATTGAGACACAGGCCGGTGACGTGTCAGCCTATATTCCCACAAATGTTATTTCCATTACAGACGGCCAGGTTTATCTGGAGCCGAGCTTGTTCTTCTCCGGCGTCCGCCCGGCCATCAACGTCGGTCTGTCCGTGTCCCGAGTCGGCGGNNCAACCCCAGTTTCAGCCCATGTCACTGGGCGAGCAGGTGACGATCCTTTTCGCCGGGACCCGAGGGTTCCTGGATAAATATCCTGTCGACAAGCTGAAGACTTACGAGCCCCAGCTCCTGAATTTTGTGAAGACGAAATATCCTGAGATCATGAAGGAGATCGATGACAAAAAGATCATCAGTCCGGAACTGGAGAAAAAGATGAAGGAAGTATTGACGGAGTTCGACGCTGTTTATGTGGCCGAATAACAGTCTGAAAAATATTTCGGAAATCTTGAAACACATAATAAATTAAAGGGAGTAGATTTTAATGGCCGCATTAAAGGACATTAAAAGAAAGATTATAGCGGTCTCGAAGACCAAGCAAATCACCAGGGCCATGAATATGGTGGCGGCATCCAAATTCAAGGCCGCCCAGATGAGGATGGAGAATTTCCGCCCCTACGCCAGTAAATTCATGGATGTTCTGAACAGTCTGGCGTTGCGCGTATCGCCGGAAACTCATCCGCTGCTTGCAGTCCGGGAACCGAAAAAGATCAGGGTTATCTGTATGACCTCCGATCGGGGGCTCTGCGGTGGTTTTAATACCAACCTGATCAAGGCCACGGAAAGATTCATGGCAGCGAAGATCAGGGAAGGCAAAGAGGTTACATTGATTCCTGTGGGACGGAAAGGCCGGGATTTTTTCAGAAAAAAAGCCAGCATCCTGAATGAACGGACCGATGTTTTCGGGAAGTTTGATATCTCTCTGGCCGTGCAGATTGCCAAGGATATCATTCCACCATTTATCAGGGAAGAATATGACGAACTGTATCTCGTTTACAATGAATTTAGGAATATATCTGTACAAAGGCCTGCGATTGTGAGGCTTTTCCCTTTGCCCTCCATCGGACAGGATGAGGAAGTCGACCCCGAAAAGCGGGTTGATTATATCTATGAGCCGTCCGATGAAATTCTGCTGGAACAACTCCTGCCGATGTATGTCCGCGTATTGATTTTCAGAGCTCTGGTGGAAACGTCGGCCGGTGAAAATGGCGCCCGGATGGCCGCCATGGACAATGCGACCCGGAATTGCGAGGAAATGATCGGGAGCCTGTCGCTGAAATATAATAAGGCTCGGCAAGCTGCCATTACCGCAGAGCTTATGGATATCGTCGGCGGCACCGAGGCATTGGCAAAAGGATAAACCACAGGGTAACGCGATGTGTTATAAAAAATACTCTAACCATAATTGAAGGAGATGGATATGAATATAGGAAGGGTTGTACAGGTCATTGGACCGGTCGTTGACGTGGCGTTTCAGGAAGGACAGCTTCCCAATATCTTAAACGCAATCCTAATCACCAACCCGGCGATCAATGATGAGCCGGATAACCTTGTTGTCGAGGTCGCTCAGCATCTGGGAGATAACGTGGTCCGGTGCATCGCCATGGATATTACCGATGGTCTGGTCCGGGGGATGGAAGCCAAAGATGTGGGCACGCCCATTATGGTGCCAGTCGGACAGGAATGCCTCGGGCGGATTGTGAATGTGGTCGGGAAGCCTGTCGATGGTCTCGGACTGATTGAGGCAAAGACTCATATGCCGATTCACAGGCTATCGCCAACCTTTATGGAACAGGATACTTCGGTGCATGTTCTGGAGACCGGCGTCAAGGTTATCGACCTGCTGGTGCCGTTTCCGCGCGGTGGTAAAATGGGGATGTTCGGCGGTGCCGGTGTGGGCAAGACCGTCGTTATGATGGAGATGATCCACAACATCGCCATGCACCACGGCGGTATCTCCGTATTCGCCGGTGTGGGCGAGAGAACCCGTGAAGGAAACGATCTTTATCGTGAAATGCTGGAATCAGGCGTTATCAAGCAGGCTGCCCTGATTTACGGGCAGATGACCGAACCGCCCGGAGCGAGGGCGAGGGTTGCCCTGACTGCCCTGGCCGCAGCGGAATACTTTCGCGATATCGAGGGGCAGGACGTGCTCCTCTTCGTTGATAACATCTTCCGGTTTACCCAGGCGGGTTCGGAAGTATCGGCCCTCCTCGGCCGCATGCCCTCCGCGGTGGGTTATCAACCGACATTGGCTACCGACCTNNGATGACCTGACCGACCCGGCTCCGGCAACAACCTTTGCCCACCTGGATGGAACCGTCGTTCTGTCGCGTCCCATCGCCGAGCTCGGTATCTATCCCGCTGTGGATCCGCTGGATTCAACATCGAGAATCCTTGATCCGAACGTGTTGGGTTTAGAACATTACCAGGTGGCCCGCCAGGTCCAGGTGACCCTCCAAAAATATAAGGACCTTCAGGATATTATCGCTATTCTCGGTATGGATGAACTTTCCGAAGAAGATAAAGTGACGGTNNCAGGCTTTCTACATGGTGGGCGGAATTGAAGAAGTGATTGAAAAAGCGAAAAAGCTTTCAGAGTAATCAGGCCGGAGGATCGTAATGGCTGACGAATTGATGTTGGAGATTGTTACCCCTGAAAAGATGGCTTTCAATGGTCATGTTGAAGAGGTCACCGTCCCGGGGAGTGAAGGAGAATTTGGCGTATTGAGGGGGCATGCCTCACTGCTCAGCGGCGTGGATGTGGGTGAACTGAATTTTACCAGGGAAGGAAAGAAGACTTATTACGCCGTCAGCACCGGCTATGCGGAAGTGACCTCGAGCAAAGTAACCATACTGGTAGAGACCGCTGAACNNTCCGAAGAAGATAAAGTGACGGTCAGCAGAGCCAGAAAGGTCCAGAGGTTCCTTTCTCAGCCCTTCTTTGTTGCCGCACAGTTTACCGGTACGGAAGGAAAATTCGTATCCGTTCCGGATACCGTCCGGGGATTTAAGGAAATCCTGGAAGGCAAGCACGACGATCTGCCCGAGCAGGCTTTCTACATGGTGGGCGGNNGGAGGATCGTAATGGCTGACGAATTGATGTTGGAGATTGTTACCCCTGAAAAGATGGCTTTCAATGGTCATGTTGAAGAGGTCACCGTTCCGGGGAGTGAAGGAGAATTCGGCGTATTAAGGGGGCATGCCTCACTGCTCAGTGGCGTGGATGTGGGTGAACTGAATTTTACCCGGGAAGGAAAGAAGACTTATTACGCCGTCAGCACCGGCTATGCGGAAGTGACCTCGAGCAAAGTAACCATACTGGTAGAGACCGCTGAACGATCCGATATCATTGACAAAGACCGGGCAAGACGGGCCAAGGAAATTGCAGAATCAAAGCTGGCTAAAACCCCCAAGGAAGATCCTGAATATGACGCTGTCAAGGCGTCGCTCGTCAGGGCTACGACGCGGTTGAACGTGTCGGAGAAGGGAAGCCCATAGAGCTTCTTTGAAAAAAAGTTTTCATGTTGAGCCAGGCAGACAGAGCCATTCTGAATTTTGCCTGGCTTTTTTGTTCAAAGCGGGATCGTCAAAGTGTGAAAGACGGAGGGGCAAATTATTGCTGTTCTTTAAAGAAGATATTGACGATTTCAAACTCCCGGATTCCCCCGGGTGTCTTGACGGTGACCCCATCACCCATGCTTTTACCGATCAAGGCCTTGCCGATGGGAGAGGTGACGGAAATCGTATTCCGACTGATATCTGACTCGAAAGGACCAACCAGTTGGTATTGAATGGACTTTCCGGTGTGAATGTCTTCAATGGTGACGGTAGATCCAAAAACGACCTTGTCACTGCTCAGATTTTTCAAATCGATGACCTGAGAAAGAGCCAGATTGTTTTCCAACTCCTGCATCTTTCCGTGAATAAACGCCTGTCTCTCTTTGGCGGCCGCATATTCAGCATTTTCCGAAATATCGCCGTGTGCTCTTGCCGCTTCAATGTCGCGGATATTCTCAGGGAGGGCGACGGTTTTCAGATGTTCCAGATCTTTTTTTAATTTTTCAAAACCAGTTTTGGTAATAGGTATCTTTTTCATAAATTCTCCCGGATTTCTTATGGGGTTGTATTTTAAAACAGGGAATTCCCCTTAATAAAGAAACGCACCTCTGTCAAGGAAGATTTCGTATTTATTTGTGATGGCTTGTGCTGTTATTTAAATTATGTTAGAAAACAACTCCTTGTAAAAGCGATGGGGTCGCTTAAATATCGAATAAAAACTGGGTCCGGACCATTATGATCGACCAGCATAACCGGGACATAAATTACCTGAGAATATCGGTGACAGACCGGTGTAATCTCCGCTGCCTGTACTGCATGCCCAAAGAAGGTCTCTCCCTGATTGGCCATGATGATATTCTCCGATATGAAGAGATATTAAAGGTCATCAGGGTAGCAGTCAAACTGGGCATTTCGAAGATCAGGATTACTGGAGGTGAGCCACTGGTCCGAAGGGGGATCGTCGATTTTATTGCCCGTCTTAAATCGATTTCGGGCCTGAATGATGTCAGTCTTACGACCAATGGGATCCGTCTTGAGGACTATGCGGAAAGGCTTTACCAGGCAGGAATGACCCGAATCAATATCAGTCTCGATTCTCTGAATCCTAAAAAATATGCGGAGATCACGCGAGGAGGAGATTTGGAGGCTGTCCTGAGAGGGATCGATAGGGTTTACCGGGCGAGTT
This sequence comes from Syntrophaceae bacterium, assembly GCA_003161855.1. GTDB lineage: Bacteria > Desulfobacterota > Syntrophia > Syntrophales > Fen-1087 > Fen-1087. The sequence continues at coordinate 17,762 of PMNM01000128.1, forward strand.
TTTCACCGATTAAAATCAACACAGTGGCCATCAAGGGAGCAAACGATGATGAAATCCTGGATTTTGCAAGATTGACCCTTGATAAGCCCTTCCAGGTCCGGTTTATTGAGATGATGGCGTTGGGTCGCACGGCGCAAAATCAGAACAATCTTTATCTCTCTAATGATGTGGTCATGGAAAAGATCAACCGGGTATACCGCCTGGAATCCGTAAACGGCCTGAACAGTAAAATGGATGGCCCTGCGAGACGTTACAGGATTACCGGAGGAACGGGGGAGATCGGTTTTATCAGTCCTGTCAGCCATCATTTCTGCCATACCTGTAACCGGCTCCGGCTCACGGCGGATGGGCATCTTCGCGCCTGTCTGCTTCTTGATGATGAAATAGATCTGAAAGGTTCGCTGCGGGAAAACTGTGGCGATGAAGCTCTGGAGATACTGATTAAAAAAACGATTGCCGGTAAACCCAGAGGACATTCGCTGGTTGTGAATGAGCAGCATCTCCGGAAATGTGTGAAAGAGATGTCTTCCATCGGAGGGTAGCCATTGGTGATTTTTAATGAGGAAATTGCCCGGACTTATGATAACTGGCTGCAGACACCTATCGGCAGTTACATGGATGGGCGGGAAAAAAGTCTGATTCTCGATCTTATTGCACCCCGCGGTGGTGAGAGGCTTCTCGACGTGGGTTGCGGTACGGGGGATCACCTACTCCTTTTTCGACGAAAGGGTTGTGATGTAACGGGAATCGATCCATCCCCCTTCATGCTCGATGTGGCTAAACAGAAGTTGATGAACCGGGCGGAATTCCGCGAAGGAAGAGCCGAAGACCTCCCTTTTTCTGACAATGAATTTGACATTGTAACGCTGATTACCGCTCTTGAATTCACCGAAGATCCTCAAAAAGCTATTTCCGAAGCCATCCGGGTATGCCGTGGTCGTATATTTCTGGGTGTTATGAACAAATATTCGTTCATTGGAGTTAATCGTCGGCTCCAAGGATTGATCTATCCCTCCGTTTATAACAATGCCCGCTTTTTTCATATCAGCAAATTAACGGCCATGGTCCGGCATCATCTCCAGGGAATTCGTATCCGTTGGGGCAGCGTCATTTTTTTACCCTATGGATGGTATGGTTTTGCAAAGAAGCTCGAAGAGTCTATTCCGGTGATCAAAAATCCCTTCGGAGCTTTTTTCGGACTCTCATTCTCGGTAACCTTCAGTTATACGACTATCCAGGAACCGGTTCGGGAAAGCTTCAAAGTAACGTCAAAAAACCGGCAGCCCATTCACGGTGCGGTGAGGGAAGTCAAGTGATCCAGGAAGCGATGCTCTATGAAAAATTGCCTGAAAGCCGTGTGCAGTGCCATCTCTGCGCACATCAGTGTAAGATAATCCCCTCCAAACGCGGTCTCTGCGGAGTAAGAGAAAACAAGGGAGGCATTCTTTACAGCCTGGTTTACGGCTTGCTGATTGCCGAAAATGTTGATCCGATTGAAAAAAAGCCGCTGTTTCATGTCTATCCGGGTTCGAGATCCTTTTCCATCGCTACGGTGGGGTGCAATTTTACCTGCGTGTTCTGTCAGAATCATGATATTTCCCAGACGCCACGGGAGACCTTAGACATTTCGGGGCAGCCCGTGAGCCCGTTGGACATTGTTGAACGAGCGATCAGGACAGAATCAAAATCGATTTCCTATACTTACACAGAGCCAACCATCTATTTTGAATATGCCTATGACATTGCGAAACTGGCCCGTGAACGGCAGTTGAAAAATGCTTTTGTCACCAACGGTTTCATGACAGTCAGGGCGATTGACCGGATTGCCCCTTACCTGGATGCCGCCAATGTGGATCTCAAATCTTTCCGTGATGATTTCTACAAGAACCGATGCGGTGCCCGTCTGCAACCAGTTTTGGATAGTTTAAAAAATATGAAAGAACGGGGCATTTGGGTTGAGGTGACCACCCTGCTGATTCCCGGATTAAATGACCGCGAGGAGGAGTTGCAGCAGATCGCAGGCTTCATTTCTTCTCTGGGCAGGGAGACCCCATGGCATATCAGCCGTTTTTATCCGCGCTATAAAATGAACGACATCCCCGCTACAAATATTGCTGCTATCCAGCGTGCCTCTGAAATCGGTAAAGCAGCCGGATTGAAATATGTCTACAGCGGTAACGTTCCCGGGAATCAGAGTGAAAATACCTTTTGCTCCCATTGTGGCGGTTTGTTGATTGAACGGTATGGCTATACCGTCAGGCAAATGCATTTGAAGGGATCAGCCTGTTCGACATGCGAAACCCCACTGGATGGCATATTTCAGAACAGTTAACCATTGAAGGTGAAGAGGAACGGGAATAAGACGTTTTCTTCAGGAAAGCTCGCCGTTTTCCCAGTTCATATCCCGTTCATCATAGGATTGTGACAAAACGGACCGGGCTTTTTGAAGTGCTGTAGCGGGAACCAGGATCTTTACCTCTCCGAGGCCATTAATCGTAATGGCGTAAATCGGCCCGGCGGCATCGTATTTTATTCGGGTAGGGATGTCTTCCGTTGTGAGCCTGCCCAAAATGATATTCGCCTGGGTCATCCCTGATGCTGTAAAAACCACTTCCCATTTTTCATCATTGATCATGGTCATCTCCCATAATGTTGTCTTCGTAACACCATATCTTGTGGCTAAACTTATTTAAGATACATTCTGTTGTATTTTTCCTTTACAAGTTACTATTTTTCTGGTAGACAAGACAAAATATCTACCTCGACAGGATATCATCCTCTATGAAATTAAAAAAGCTTGAAATCACCGGGTTTAAGTCTTTCAGGGAAAAGGTGATCCTGGATGTTGCCGATGGTATCACCGGTGTGGTCGGTCCGAATGGTTGCGGTAAGAGCAATATTGTCGATGCCATCCGCTGGGTGATGGGTGAACAGCGGGTGAAGATGCTGCGCGGGAAAAAAATGGATGATGTCATTTTTAACGGCAGTGATGAGGCGCCGCCAGTCGGTATGGCTGAGGTATCGATAGCTCTGATTGCAGATCAGGAGCGCTTTCCCGGGGTTTATGCGGAATGCAGCGAAGTGGTGGTTTCAAGAAGGATTTTTCGTGATGCAGAAAGCGAGTATGCCATTAACCGGATTCCTTGCCGTCTGCTGGATGTAAGAGAATTTTTCATGGGTACCGGTGTGGGCACAAGAACCTATTCTCTGGTGGAACAGAATAGTGTCGCAACACTGGTTGAGGCAAAACCTGAAGAACGGAGGCAATTTATCGAGGAAGCGGCTGGTATTTCCAAGTATAAGAGCCGCAAGGAGTCCGCCGTTCGCAAGATGGAGCAGACCAAGCAGAATATGCTTCGGGTCAGTGATATCATCCGTGAGGTCAAAAGCCAGCTGAATGCGATATCCCGTCAGGCAAAAAAGGCGGAGCAGTACAAAGTTTTGAAAAATTCTGTCAAAGAAGCGGAAATGACCCTCGCTCTACAGACCTGTGCCGATCTTTCCAAGGAAATACAATGCCATGAAAAAACGATGGAGGAAATTCATAGTCGGGATATGGCGTTGAAGACGAAATTCCAGGCCTGTGAAGCATCTCTCGATCAACTGAAAGTTGAAATGCTGGAAAACGAGGAACAGCTTTCACACACTCAAGAAGCGCTTTATAACATTCGGAATACCATCAGTATTCAGGAGCAGGGGATCGAACATGCCAGACAAAAGACGGCTGATCTTTCCACCATGAAGGAGAGGGATTTGGCGGAGGTGAGTCTGATTCGGTCAAGACATGAAGACACCTTGAAGGAGTTGAATGATCTTAAAGCGATGGCCGGAGCGTCAGAAGACAGGATTCGGGAGCTGAAACAGATCTTGGCGGAGAAGCAGCAGCAGGTAGAGGACCTGAAAACTGTACAACGCTCTCTCTACCGGGAACTGGATGAGCAAAAAATTGCCTGTGTTGATCTTGCTGCCGAAAAGGCAAAATTAAGAAATATGATCGCCAGCTTGACTAAAGGCATTGAGGATATCCGTCACCGGAATGAACGTGACATCAGGGAAATCGGCGAACACAGCAAGAGACGGGATGACCTGCAGAAAATTTTGGAGAAGCTGCGGGTAGAGCTCCTGGCAGATGAAGAAAAGTTTTCGACACAGACGGAAAAGGCTACGCTGGCCTCCAATGAATATGACCGGGCGAAAGACAATTTGCAGGCCATAGATGAGGAAATTTCCGGAATCAAAGAAGAAACGGGAAGCAAATCATCAAGACTTCTTTCTTTGAAGGAATTTCAGGAACGTTATGAAGGTTGTCATGATGGTGTGAAATCGCTGATGGCGGCTAAACATGATGATGAGTTGGAAGGCCTTTCGCATGATGTTTTTTATGGTTTAGTGGCGGACCATATCGACGTTCCCAAGGAATACGAAACGGCGGTTGAAGCAGTCCTCGGAGAAAAGCTTCAGTATATCATCGTCAAAAAGCAGGAAGATGGTTTGAAAGCCATAAATTACCTGAAAAACTACTCGTTGGGAAGGGGGAGTTTTGTTCCTTTGGAGGTTCGGAATCATGGTTTAAACGATCCATATCAGGATCACGGACATTTAAAAGATGCGGTCCGGTTGATTGATCAGGTCCATGTGTCTGAGGATTTTAAGGGGATTGCGGACTATCTTTTAGGAGATGTACTGCTGATTTCCAGCCTGCCCAGTGGGATTACATTATGGAAGCAGAATGGCTTCCGGGGGACCTTTGTCACGCCGGACGGGGATATTATTAATCCTCACGGGGTCTTGACGGGAGGCAATGGGACCGGCGGTGAAAAAAGCCTTCTTCGGAATAAGCGCGAGATTACTGAGCTGGAAGCCGAGCTGAGTCATTTGGCTGACAGGCTCCGGGAAGAGATGGAAAATAAGAAAAAAGTAAGTGCCCTGATTTTGGAATGGGCAGAAGAATCCCGCCTGCTGAAGTCAGAGATTCATCACCTGGAACTGCAAATCACTGGAAAAAGGAAAGACCTGGAACGATTTGATGATGAACTAAAACGCATTGAGCAGAGAATCAAAATCCTGGATTTCAGTCGTGAAAATTTGAATAATGAGGAAAATGACGCCTTAGCGAAGACCGAGGAAATTCAGCAGCAATTGGCGTCTTATGAAAGCAGGGAAAAAAGCCTCAATGAGCAGATTGTCTTGCTGCAGGAACGTTGGGAGTTGCTTCGCACGGATCTGGAGCAGCAGGAAGCGTTGCTCACAGGGGAGAAGGTTACACTGGCCTCACTTGAAGAAAAGAGGGAGGCTCATCTGAATACCCTGACAAGGTTGGATCAGACCTTGATCCAACTTACTTCCGAGATCGATACCAAGGTCAGCGATGTGGGAGCCTGCGGCCACCAGATCCAGGAGTTGACGCAAAAGATCACCGAAGATCAGGGAAGTCTTAGTCACCTGTACGCAGAATTCGCGAATATCGAAGGATCGTTGACGAA
>PMNM01000180.1:0-6914 GCA_003161855.1 Syntrophaceae bacterium
TCCATCCACAAAGCTTGTTTCGGGGTTGCCGGGCCGGTCATGGACGGCCAGTGCCGGATCACCAATCTGCCCTGGATCATCCGTGAAAAACAAATTCAGCATGTCTTCCAGATTGCCTCTGTCAGGCTGATCAATGATCTTGAGGCGACAGCCAACGCCATCCCTTTTCTTGGTCCTGCCGATCTTTTCATCCTTAATCCGGGCCAGATTGTCCGGAGGGGCAATATGGCCGTCATCGCGCCGGGCACAGGCCTGGGTGAGGCGTTTCTGACCTGGGATGGGCAATGCTACCGGGCATATGCCTCCGAAGGAGGACATGCAGACTTTGCTCCGAGGAGTTCCCTGGAACTTGAGTTGCTGCTGGATTTGCGGGAAAGGTTTGGCCATGTGAGTTGGGAGAACATTTGTTCCGGAAAAGGCATTTCGCGGATTTATCAGTTTTTCAAATCGAAAGGATACGGAGAGGAACCCGCCTGGTTGTCCGAAAAATTGAATCGGGGAAGCGATCCGACACCGGTCATCGTTGAGGCTGCCCTGGATGATGAGCGATTCTGTGATCTCTGTAAAAAAACGTTGGATCTCTTTGTGTCTGTTCTGGGTGGTGAAGCCGGGAATCTGGCTTTGAAGGTATTAGCGGCCGGCGGCGTCTACCTGGCCGGGGGGATTTCTCCACGCATCCTGTCTTTCCTGGGGGGCGGCCGGTTTATGGAGGCATTCCGGCAGAAGGGGCGCATGTCGGAGCTGATGTCCCGAATTCCCGTTTCCGTGATCGTCGATCCGGGGTCTGCCATGCTTGGTGCGGCCCACTATGGCTTCAAGGTCCTGTAAGAAATGACCCTGTGACGTTCACAGGTAGAGGCGGGCCTTAAACCCGCCGCTACCTCCAAGTTTCATGGGTTGCCGTTTTTATCTCAGTAATTCTCCGCTAAAACTTCGTAATAAGACTTCGGATGCAGACAGGCGGGACAGTTTTTGGGAGGTTCGGTGCTCTCCATCACATAGCCGCAGTTGGTGCAATGCCACTTGACCTTTTTCTTCTTTTTGAAAACTTCGCCGTTGGCGACATTCTTAATCAGTTTGCGGTACCGGCTCTCATGGAACTGTTCGACCTTGGCAATCTGCTCAAAGGATCTGGCCACCTCCGGGTAGCCTTCCTTTTTGGCAATCCCGGCAAAATTCTTGTAAATGGTTGTCCATTCCATTTTTTCACCGGCGGCGGCTGCCTCCAGATTTTTTTTCGTATCGCCGATCACACCGGCAGGGTAGCCGGCCATAATCTCGACCTCACCCCCCTCGAGATGTTTGAAAAAGATCTTGGCATGCTCCTTCTCATTCTCCGCCGTCTCCAGAAAGAGGTTAGCGATCTGTTCATAACCCTCTTTTCTGGCGGCGCTGGCGAAATAGGTATAGCGATTTCTTGCCTGGGATTCACCGGCAAAGGCGGCCAGTAAATTTTTCTCTGTTTGTGATCCTTTGATTGACTTTCCCATAAGGTACCCTCCGTTCTCATTATTTATTGGTGAAAATATAAACACTCTTAGCCGCTGACAAGACCCATTGTTATAGGAAAAACAACTTTTATCTACTCCATCGGAATCATAAAATCAAGATATCCCTGTTTTTTTGTCAAAGCCGTCAAATTTCTTGTCTAAAAAAGCGTGTTGGTATAAAAAGAATACTCAAAACGTAACCATTTCTGAACACCACAACAAGGAGCGATAGGATGTCTGATCAAAGAAATGATGAGAAACAGTGTATCAACGCCATCCGCTTTCTCGCCGTCGACGCCGTGGAGAAAGCGAAATCAGGACACCCCGGTATGCCCATGGGAGCGGCGGCTATGGCCTATACTCTCTGGACAGGGCATCTCAAGCATAACCCGGCGGACCCGCAATGGCCGGACCGGGACCGGGTGGTGCTTTCGGCAGGGCACGCTTCGATGCTTCTGTATGCGATGCTTTTTTTAACCGGCTATGATCTCAGTCTTTCCGATATCCAATCCTTCCGGCAGTGGGAAAGTAAAACGCCCGGTCATCCGGAATATCGCCACACACCCGGCGTGGAAATGACGACAGGTCCCTTGGGACAGGGGCTCGGCAGTGCGGTGGGCATGGCGATAGCGGAAGCTCATCTGGCCGCAAGATATAACCGGCCGGGTCACGAGATTGTCAACCATTTTACTTATGTTCTGGTCAGCGACGGGGATCTTATGGAAGGTGTCACGGCCGAGGCCTGTTCCCTGGCCGGACATCTTGGTTTGGGCAAACTTATCGTACTCTATGATGACAACCGTGTCTGCCTGGCCGGTTCCACGGCACTTTCCTTTACCGAGGATATCGGGAAGCGCTTCGAGGCCTATGGATGGCACGTCCAGTCGGTGCAGGACGGTTGTGATGTGCATTCGATCGACAGAGCTCTGAACGATGCGAAGGCTGAAAAAGGCCGCCCGTCGATCCTCTGTGTCCGCACCACGATCGGGTGCGGTGCACCCCATAAACAAAATACCTCTGAATCCCACGGATCGCCCCTCGGTATAGCGGAGCTGCAGGGTGCTAAAGAGGCGCTGGGCTGGCCCCTGGAGCCGTCTTTCTTCGTTCCTGAAGATGTATTGCGTTATTTCCGTAATGCTCTGACCGCCGGTCCGGCAGCGCAGGAGGTGTGGGAACAGGCCTTCCGGCGTTACAGGAAGGATAACCCGGAGCCGGCCGCTGAATTTCTAAGGCGGATCAAGGGAGAACTTCCGAAGGGATGGGAATCCGCCCTTCCCGACTATGAAAAGGAATCGAAGGATGTGGCCACCCGAAAGGCTTCCGAGGGCGTCATGCAGAAGCTAGCGGTCGTCTTACCGGAACTCATGGGGGGCTCGGCTGATCTCAACCCTTCTGTATTGACCTGGATCAAGGGGTTTGGTGATTTTCAGAAATCGGATGTCTCTCCGGAGGATATCCAGGGCGCCGTCGGAGGTGAATGGGATTACCGTGGGCGGAACATACATTTCGGTGTCCGCGAGCATGCCATGGCGGCCATTGCGGGGGGCATGGCCCTTCATGGTGGGGTTATTCCCTATACCGGCACTTTCCTGATGTTCAGTGATTATATGCGACCCTCCATGCGGCTTGCCGCGCTCATGGGGCTTCGGGTGATCTATGTCTTCACCCACGACAGCATTGGCGTTGGCGAGGATGGTCCTACCCATCAGCCCATCGAACATCTTATGAGTATGCGGGTGATGCCTAATTTGACGGTCATCCGCCCGGCCGACGCCTGTGAAACCATTGAGGCCTGGCGAGCCGCACTCCTCAACCAGAGTGGCCCGACCGCGTTGATTTTTACCCGCCAGACCGTTCCTGTCCTGAATCAGCCGGATCTTGCACCGGCCCGGAACCTCAAGCGGGGGGGCTATATTCTCTGGGAATCCTCGAAAGGCAAACACCAGGTGATCCTGATCGGGACGGGCTCCGAGGTTTATATCGCCCTGGCTGCCGGTAAAGAGCTGGCCTCCGAGGGAATCCGGGTCAGAGTCGTTTCCCTGCCTTGCTGGAAACTCTTTGACCGCCAGCCGGCTGCATACCGTGACCGTATCCTGCCGCCGCGTATCCGGACCCGGGTTGCCGTGGAGGCAGGAATCAGGCTGGGTTGGGAACATTACGTCGGCCTTGACGGTGCCGTGGTGGGAATGGACACCTTCGGCGCCAGCGCCCCCGCCGGCGTCCTCTATGAGAAGTTCGGAATCACAGTGGAAAAAGTGGTTGCAGCGGCAAAAGCGCTGTTGAAGTGAGCTGCCTCCACTCGTCTCTTCCTGTGATTAGCGTTGCATTGAGTTGAGGATGAACATGTCAATCAGCAAATGGTCGGCCNNCTGGGCCGGATCAAGGCGCTGGTAGATGCTGTGCGTGCCGAGGGCTATACCCAGGCCCTCCTGCTCGGCATGGGCGGCTCCAGTCTGGCACCGGAGGTGTTTCGCAAGACCTTTGGAGTGGCCGACGGTTATCTGGATCTAACGGTTCTGGACAGCACGGACCCCGGTGCTGTCCTGGCCTTCACAAAGATGCTCGACCTGTCCAAGGCGCTCTTTATTGTTTCCACTAAATCGGGGGGTACAGTGGAAACCCTTTCCTACATGAAATATTTCTTTCACCGGGCTGTTGAACAACTAGGTGAGAAAGAGGCGGTCCGGCACTTTGTGGCGATCACCGATCCGGGCAGTGCCCTGGCTGATTTGGCTGCAGCTCGTCATTTCCGGGCAACCTTTCTGAATGATCCGGATATCGGCGGGCGCTATTCGGCCCTTTCCTATTTTGGACTGGTTCCGGCGGCTCTGCTGGGAGTGGATGTCAGGATGCTTCTTGACCGGGCCGTTGTCGCTGCCGGCAGAGAACGGTCACCCGGTCAGGCGGATGCAGATGTCCTGAGCGGTCTCTATCTGGGATCGGTCATGGGAGCATTGGCAAGAGCCGGACGGGATAAGCTGACCTTTGTTCTCTCACCGTCGCTTGTCAGTATCGGCGATTGGCTTGAACAGCTCATCGCAGAAAGCACCGGCAAGGATGGGAAAGGCATCCTGCCCGTGGTGGGTGAACCCCTGGGACTGCCTGATGCCTACGACGATGACCGGCTCTTTGTCTGTCTGTATCTCGGGGGAGAAGGCCGGGATGAGGATAAGATGAAAATACTTGAGGAGGCCGGGCACCCCGTCTTAAGAATTTTCCTTCAGGATCGTTATGATCTGGGAGGTCAAATTTTTCTTTGGGAGGTGGCAACGGCGGTAGCCGGTCACATTCTGGAGATCAATCCCTTTGACCAGCCTGATGTGGAAGCNNTTGCCCGTTGAAGTCCCCGCCCTGACCGGTGACGGTATTGCCGTTTATGGCGATATTCAGGCGCACAGCCCAGGCGATGCCCTGAATGTTTTTTTAGGAGCTGCCCTACCGAAGGGCTATGTCGTGCTGCAGGCTTACCTACAGCCCACGGCCGATACGAACAAAGCGCTGCTGCAGCTGCGGACCCGCCTGCGGGATCAATTGAAGCTGGCCACGACGGTCGGTTACGGCCCGCGGTATCTTCATTCCACCGGCCAGTTCCACAAGGGGGACGGCAACCAGGGGCTTTTTATCCAGCTCACCGCCGATGACCTTCGGGATGCCCCCATTCCCGATGACATGGGTCCATCCGGTTCATTGATTACCTTTGGCATTCTCAAGGCCGCCCAGGCCTTGGGGGACCGGCAGGCGCTTCTCAATGCCGGCCGTCCCATCCTCCGCTTCCATCTCGGAAGGGATGTCGTCGGTGGTTTGAAGATTTTGACNNCGCCGTGAGGATAAGCCGATTTTTCTGTCCGTGGGCTACTCGACCTGCCACTGGTGCCATGTCATGGCCCATGAATCCTTTGAAGATCCCGAAGTCGCCCGGCGGATGAATGATGCTTTCATCTGTGTCAAGGTGGACCGGGAGGAAAGACCGGATATTGATAAGGTCTATATGACTGTCTGTCAAATTCTGACGGGAAGCGGCGGCTGGCCGCTAACTATCGTCATGACACCGGAGAAGCATCCCTTTTTTGCGGCAACCTACATCCCGAGAGAGAACCACTTCGGGCGGGTTGGCATGATGGACCTGATTCCCCAGATTCAAGAAGCCTGGAAAATGCGCCGAGGTGATATTCTGCGTTCAACCCGTCAGATCCTTGCGGCCATTGAAAAAACAGTCCACGATTCTGCACAGGAAGATTGTTCCGAAGCCCTGTTAGCGGATACCTATGAAGAACTCCGGTCATCCTTCGATGAAACCGATGCCGGTTTCGGTCCGGCGCCAAAATTTCCCATTCCCCATCATCTGTTCTTTCTTCTCCGTCACTGGAAACGGTATGGCAGCAAAGAGGCGCTGCAGATGGTGGAAAAAACTCTCCAGGCGATGCGCCGGGGTGGCCTTTATGACCATCTGGGGTTCGGTTTCCACCGCTACAGCACCGATCCTTACTGGCTGGTGCCTCATTTTGAGAAAATGCTCTACGACCAGGCCCTGCTGGCCATCGCTTATACGGAGGCTTTTCAAGCCACCGGAAATGATTTTTATGCACAAACGGCGCGGGAGATNNTGATCCTCCGGGTTTTTCAGGTGCAGAGGGTTGGTAATTATATCGAGGAAACCACCGGGCGAAAAACCGGGAGCAGCATCCTGCATATGAAAAAAACTGTTGGTGAAATGGCGTCAGAGATGGGGCTGTCCACCCTTGATTTAAGCGGGAAGCTGGACCAGGCAAAGCAAAAACTTTTTGAGGCGCGAAAGGAGCGCGTTCGTCCGCATCGGGACGACAAAATCCTGACGGACTGGAACGGTCTGATGGTCGCTGCTTTTGCCAAAGCCGCCCAGGTTTTTGATGAAGATGCCTTTCTTAAGGCGGCCCGTGCTGCTGCGGATTTCATCCTGAAGGCCATGAACGCTCCGGATGGGCGAATTCTGCACCGTTATCGGGACGGGCAAGCGGCCATCCCGGCAAACCTGGATGACTATGCCTTTTTCATCTGGGGCCTGATCGAATTGTATGAAGCAACCTTCGCGGTACACTATCTTCAAAGGGCTTCAAGCCTTCAGGCGCTGTTGGATCAACATTTCCGGGATGATCAAAAGGGCGGATATTTTTTCACGCCCGATGACGGAGAAACTTTACTTCTTCGCCAAAAGGACATCTACGACGGAGCGGTTCCATCAGGTAACGCCGTTGCTTTTTTGAATCTTCTCCGTCTGGCCCGGATCACTGGCCGTCCGGATCTGGAAAATCAGGCGATCCGGCTGGCGAGGGCTTTCGCCACTCAGGTCCGCCGCCATCCTTCGGGGCACAGCCAGTTTATGGTTGCACTGGATTTTCTGATCGGTCCTGCTTCTGAAATTGTCATTGCCGGCGACCTGCAAAGAAA
>PMNM01000180.1:7024-8044 GCA_003161855.1 Syntrophaceae bacterium
AGTCCTGTCAAAGAAAAGAGGAACCATCTCGCTTGGGGGGGGTGAATCATGAAGGTCAGCCGTGTAGATGAAATGCGGGCGATGGACCGCTATGCCATCGAGAAACTGGGGATTCCGGAAGAGATCCTGATGGAGAATGCCGGGCAGGCCGCGGCTTTTGTCCTCTCAAAAGAGATGGGCATCCGGAATAAGAAATTTATGGTTTTCTGCGGCGTCGGCAACAACGGGGGGGATGGCTTCGTGGTGGCACGGAAGATCCATGCGGACGGCGGCGCAGCCAGGGTGTTCATCCTGGGGAATCCTGAAAAATTCAAAGGTGCGGCCAGGACAAATCTGAAAATTCTCAAACAATTACCGATCGCAGTTCAAACCCTTGCATCCGTCAAAAAAATAAAAATGGACGCGTTGCACAGCCATGGCATCGTGGATGCCATCTTCGGCACCGGCCTGGACCGGGAAGTGAGCGGCCTTTACCGGGAGGTCATCGAATTGATCAACCAGAGCGGTAAAAAAGTGCTCAGTCTGGACATCCCCTCCGGGATCAACGGTGAGAGCGGAGAGGCCATGGGGGTTGCCGTTCAGGCGGATTACACCGTTGCGTTCGGCCTGCCTAAAATCGGCAACATGCTCTATCCGGGTTATAAACGATGCGGGAAGATTTATGTCTGCCATATCTCTTTTCCGCCTTCTCTCTATGACGGCAACAGCACCAGAGTTCAGATCAACCATCCACCGGTATTGCCCGAAAGAGACAAAAGCGGTCATAAGGGGACAATGGGCGAGGCGCTCTTCATCGCCGGGGCTGCCGGTTATTTCGGCGCGCCCTATTTTTCCGCTTTATCCTTTCTGAAAGCCGGAGGAGGATATTCCCGCCTGGCGGCGCCCCAATCGATGGTGTCCTTCATCGCGCAGAAGGGAAGTGAAATCGTCTTTGTCCCGCAGAAGGAAACGTCGGCAGGCAGTGTTTCCCTTGCAAACAAAAGCCGCCTGATCGAACTTTCTGAAAAAATGGATATGGTG
>PMNM01000056.1 GCA_003161855.1 Syntrophaceae bacterium
CCGATAAACGGCCGATGTCGTCGCGAAAGCCCTGATGCCCTTTGGGATTCCAGGCGTCAGGTCCATGTAATCAATGATCCATTGGTTCGGATCGGCCCCCTCGAAGTTTTTTATCCTGGCAATTTTATGCCCCACGATCTCAAATTTGAAGGGCCCCTTTATCTCCGGATTGGCTTTCACTGAGATGAGCGGAACATAGAGCATATGATCAACTATAAAGGGATCCTGCGGCCACAGCCAGTCCTTTTCGCCGAAGGACGATAGGAATTCCCCATTTTTCTTTTTAAGATGATATTGAATCTTAAATTCGTTATCGGCCGTGCAGGTTGAGACGGCCAGCGTCGTCCCGAGGACAACCTTCATATCCATCCGGTCCTGTCTGCCCTCTTCACGGGATACAAAGGTGTCTCCAAAAAGCCATAGGACGCGCTTTTCATCCAATCTGATGGAGTATGCGCCATCGCCGCCATACCATCCGTCTTTGTCTGGAAAACTTGGAAGGCATCTGGCTGATTCGCTTTGGGAATCACAGGCGCCTGCCGGAACAGGCGAAAGTGAAAAGACAAGAAGACCTGCCAGCAGCAAGGCAATCCAGACCGGCTTTTTTACCGCATCTCCTGGTCTTATGAATCGCTTGGATATCATGGGCATTCACTTTTCTATGCAGGAAATGTTCAGGTGATGATGGAGAATCTCAGTCGGCACGGGTCTTCCGGTAGTACCATTGCATCTGCCCTGCGCTGCTGTCTTCGTCCACATTTTCCTCTGAGATCAGTTTCTCGCCCCCGGCGGGCGGCAACACCTCCTTGAGTTTCCAGGTGTCGTCCATACGGCCGAATGCCCAGTACTCCTCGAAGGGGGTGACATAGGGCTGTTCACTNNTACTCATCCTTCGCCGGATCGGTGAAGTTTCTGACTAGGATCAGTTCCGCCTTGCGTACGCAAATGTTCCTGTACTCTACGGTCGTTCCCTCCATCTGCCACTGCTGGAGCTGCTTGCGCAAGCTGTCAGCTACGTTCGGGAACAGGTCGGCTTGCGGCAACTGCGCCGGGTCGCCGGTCTCCCGGGCCAGAAATACGCTTAAGAAAACTTGCCGGGCGCGCTCCAGCATCTGGTTACGGTCCCAGATTTTGTCCGTCTGTGCGAGGAAGTTCAGCAGACGATCGATGCGCGTGGCCTTTTGCTCCGTTCCTTTCTCCAGCCAGGGTCCAGCCGTTCCTTCCTGCGCGGCTGTCTCTTCGTAAATTCCCTTGATCGTTTGATCCGTTAACGTTTCAACGAAATTCTCATCCTTGAGGATATCTGATTCGCCGGCCTGCTCGATCTCACGGAGCAGCCATTGATCTCCGAAGCGGTGAAAAGTCCAGAATTCCTGGAACCGGGACGGTTTTTTGTCCCCCCGGAGAAATTGATTTGCGCGGTCATCAACATAGTAATCGCGCGCAGAGGCGGTGATAAGGGCCGTGAATTCCCGCTGATCGGGCTTTTCCGTATAGCGCACGTTGACGATGTCCACCCGTTCGACCTTGAGGTCGTCAATCCGGTTGATTTCGTGGTTCCGGACCAGCCCCTTGAGTTGCGACACATGCTGATTGAACAGCGTCTCCATGAGCAGCGGCTTCATGGGGCCGTTGTCTCTTTTTCCCCAGCAGTCCTGCAGTTTGCGAAATGTCGATTCAGACAACTTCTTTAATTCTGCCGCTGAAAATGAAGGATCCTGCCTGCTCAGGAACGCCAGAAGCTTCTCGGTTTTCATGGATTTTTTTGTCACTTCCGTCTGGCTGTAGATATAGTCTAAATTCTCACTTTTACTGGATTTTAGCTGTTTGAGATAAATAATCACGACCATCACGATAAAAAGCGAGAAGAAGATCACAAAGACGATGACGCCGCTCATGTCATCGGATGACCCGCCGCGGCCGGCACTTGAGCTGGAACTGGAGTGGCTGGAACTCCCTCCCTTGTTGTGTACCAGAAAATCCGCAGCCAGGAAGGTGTGAGGTTGGCCCACACTGAGGTTATAGACCAACTCTTTCGCTTCGCTTTTCGATGTTCCCTGGACTGTGGCCGGAATCAAAGCACCCTTATCCCAGACAAGCACATTGTCCCCCGGTTGAAGCTTGCCCGCCTCAAGAAATGTCCCGTCGGGCAGTCCAACGGGATGATCGATGGTCGTGCGAAGCACACCCCGATTCGTTTTCACCAGCAATACGCAGGTAAGGGTTGTAAAGAGTTTCTCCACGCTGCTATGGATGATCTTCCCGTCCGGATNNCCGCCGCCTTTGTTGTGGACCGCCAGACCACCGGCAAAGAATGTGTTGGGATGATCGGTCTGCAGGTTGTAAACCCGGACCCGCTCGTGAACCCTCTCCAGCGAGACGATGCGCTGTTCCGACAGGGATTGACCATCCCCGGCGAAAATGGCGTCACCGATTTTGAGCGCTTCGAGGGTCTTGAATGTGCCCTGTCCGACATAGAAGGGGTGCTCCGCCGTGACCCTGAGCGCATGCCGGTCGGTCTTGAGGAGAATGTACTCCTCCACTTTGTGACGAAGGATATTTCTCACCTTTGTATGGACGATGCGTCCCTCCGGCGAGTATGCCACTAATTCATTCCCGGGCCGCACGGCGCTGATCGGCACGGATGTCCCATCGGACTTCAGAATCTCGCTGTCGGGAAGAAAACANNCGAACAAAGTCGACAGGAACAGCGCGAAGATTTCCGTCGTCGATCCGGTAAACGCCGTCACCCGCCTTGAGCAGCCGTGCGACGCGGAATTCTCCGGGGCCCACCATCACCGGGTGTTCCGGCGTGATCAGAATCTTTTCCCCGCCCGCGGAGATTTCCAGATAATGATCCGTCCGAACTTCGCTCAGCGCCCGTACGGTTCCTGCCTGAAGTTTNNAGGGTGTCAGGACCTGTGTGCCCTTTGCAAGGCAGCCGCCGCCGCCCCGCGCAAAGGCAGCAGAAGAGACGAAAAGAACAAGGAGTATTGTTGTCAGGGCCGCCCATCTTTTCACAGGCTATTTCTCCAATATTCGATCCGGACGGACCGGTTCCACTTTGGATTGACCGGTTTTTTTAATGGAGCGCCGACAGGATGCCGCCCAGCACCGCGGCGCCGATGACAATGCTCATGCCGATGATGCAGCCCCCCACCACTCTGCCATAGTATTCCGCCACGGCCAGATTTCCGCGGGCGATTTCCTTGCCCTCATCAATATTCGGGGTCATCCGGTCCATGATCTTCGGCACAAGGGCAGAAGCCAGCAGCACGAGCGCCATACCCACAAAAGCGCCCACCAGTGAAAAAAGCATTGACCATCCGATGTTGCTGAATGTCTCTATCATAAAACCCCCTTTCTCTCAGTGGATCATAGCATTCTCTCCGTCACGCATCCACAATGGGAACTCTGAAAAACCACACTTGACGGTCATCGCGAGCGGTCTGTTAAAACTTGACCTGCGGAACTGCGCGGTCTCCGGCCTCCTCCAGCTGGAAGAAAGGTTCTAGCTGAAAGTTGAACAGGACGGCAATGATGTTGCCGGGGAACATCTCCACCCGGTTCTTGTACCGCATGACCGCATCATTGTAATACTGGCGGGAGAAACCGATCTTGTTTTCCGTCGCTCCCAATTCCTCCTGCAGGGCAATGAAGTTCCGGCTGGCTTTCAGGTCAGGGTATTGCTCGGCCAGGGCAAAGAGGGATCGCATAGACCGGGTCAGGGCGTTTTCAGCCTTTGCCCGCTCTTCAACGCTTCCCGAGGACGATGCCGCCTGTTGACGGGCCTTGATCACATCATCAAATGTCTGCCGTTCATGGGTTGCATATCCCTTGACCGCCTCGATAACGTTCGGAATCAGATCGTGTCGCCGCTTGAGCTGAACATCAATTGAGCTCCAGGCATTTTTGACTTCATTGCGGGCGCCAACGAGACCATTGTAAAGGCTCATGATAAAGATACCAGACACGACGGCGATGCCTAAGACAACAAGAATGGATACCATATTTCCTCCTGTGCGAATGGGGCTGTAAAAGGGTTTACAAAGCCTGTTTTATATTTTGTACCTTTACGGATTGCCAACAATCATGATGCTGATGGTCACCTTCCCGTCCGTAACGGCGAGAGGATTCTTTTCCAGTTTAACCCTGCCGATCGCTTTCAGTCGGTCCAGGAAAGCGTCGACGTCCGGTGCAGCCATTTCAGCCTTCAGGAGTTCTCCACCCTCACGGCGCCGCTTTTCGATGATCCGGGCGTTGGCCTGCCTGAGATGCGCCTCGATCTCCCCGATGGCAGCGGACACATCCCTGACCTGAATCGTCAGGTCAATGGCTGATTCCTTGACGGCTCCCGCAGGTATCGATTGTGACGGGGCGGGTGTGAACATCATTTTTTTGCTCGCCTCAGCCGCGGCGCCGCTATCGGCCGATTTATCTTTGTATTTCCGTTCCGGCGGCGAAGTTTCAGGCCCCCTGGCGTTCTGCTGTTCTCCCGCCCTGCCCTGCACCTTGTCCACTGCCTCCGTCCTGACCGCGGCAGCGGATTTCATGGCCGATGGATGGGATTCCACTGCTGGCGCCGGCAGTTCCTTCGTCCTGTCCGCTTTCCCACCCTTTTCGAGCGGTGGTGCGGCAAACTGCTGCCGGTTCACGTCGGGAAAATCCAAGGCGGGCGACCGTTGTCCCGGCGCGACGGCAGAAGAGTCTGTGGGGGCTTGCGGGGATGCGGCCTTACCCTGATCCCCTCCAATTTCGGTCCGGGGCATGGGAAGCGGCACGATCTGCTTCATTTCCGGATCGCCTTGCTGGTAAACGTAGAAGCCCAGGACGGCGATAAGGATTGTCGCCAGGGCCTGAATGGGCACCTTGATGTGCGGCGGATAGAAGAGCCTCCGGAGGATCCCCTGTTTCCGCCCGGCCTCTTCCCGAACCCGTGCCATGATCCGCTGCTCAAAGAAAGGCGGCGGTTCCACCTCTCCGAGACCCCGAACGAGGTCGTCCGCTCTCTTCAGATCCGCAAAGGCATGGCTGCAGCGGGAACAGGAAGCG
>PMNM01000078.1 GCA_003161855.1 Syntrophaceae bacterium
AACTCAGGAAGCTCATCCAGAAAGAGAACGCCATGGTGGGCGAGGCTGATCTCTCCCGGTTTCGGGGTGTGCCCTCCACCGACCAGGCCGGCGTCGGATATCGTATGATGGGGGGCACGGAAGGGCCTCTTTCCCACCAGTCCCCCTTTTTTGTCCAGCAGGCCGGCCACGGAGTATATCTTTGTCGTCTCAATCGCCTCTTCAAAAGAGATTTCAGGCAGAATCGTCGCCATCCGCTGGGCAAGCATGGTCTTCCCGGAGCCGGGCGGACCGATCATGAGGATATTATGCCCTCCTGCCGCTGCGACTTCCATGGCTCTTTTCGCCTGATCCTGTCCATGTATTTCATTGAAATCAAAGGGATAATCATGGAATTTACCGAAAAGTTCCTCCCGATCCACCTGCACCGGTTCGATCCGCTTCCGACCGTGCAGAAATTCGATGACATCGGGCAACGTTTCTACCGGGATCACATCGATCGCCTTGACCATCGCCGCTTCCTGAGCATTTTCCCTGGGGACGATGATGCCCCGGATGCCCATGTCTTTAGCCTGAAAAGCTGCGGACAGGACGCCACAGACCCCTTTGATTCTGCCGTCCAGAGACAGCTCTCCCATCAGGAGGTAGGGCTGGACAGCGGACGGATCAACCACGCCTTCCGCAGCGAGAATGCCGACGGCAATGGGCAGATCAAATCCCGTACCTTCCTTCTTGATGTCGGCGGGAGCGAGATTCACCGTGATGTGCGTCCGGGGAAATCCATAACCGGAGTTTTTGATTGCCGCTTTGATCCGATCTTTGCTTTCGCGGACAACCACGTCAGGCAGTCCGACCGTCGAAAACTGGGGAAGCCCGGGAGAGACATCAATTTCCACATCAACGGGATAAGAATCAATCCCGATGATGGTACTGCTGATGACTTTGACAATCATGGAACAGAGCCGCTTCCTNNATAGAATAAAGTTATGAATCGCAAGATATTTCTTTAAGACCCTGCCGATGATGGAACAGGCTTGACTGAGAAAATACACTATGCTAAAGATGGTGGAAATTTTTTCTGATCGTCTGCTTACCCTGAAAATGGCGGAAAGAGCGCCCCTTTATGACGGCAATATCCCACCTTGACGAAAAAGGTAAGGCCAGGATGGTCGATGTGACCAGAAAGGCAAGCACGGTCCGCACGGCGGTGGTCCGGGGAAAAGTCTTGATGCATCCGGAAACGGTTGACATGATTGAATCAGAAGGAATCGCGAAGGGTAACGTTCTGGGTGTTGCGAAGATTGCCGGCATCATGGCGGCCAAGCGAACCAGTGACCTGATTCCCATGTGTCATCCCCTGGAATTAACGGGGATTGATATGCAATTCACCATCAATCGCGACCGGGGGGAAATTGCCATTGAAGCGAAAGTCAGCACGGTGGGAAGAACGGGTGTGGAGATGGAGGCCATGACGGCTGTCAGCGTAGCGGCTCTGACCATCTATGATATGTGCAAATCAGCCGACAAATGGATGATCCTGTCGGACATTAAACTGATGACGAAACAGGGTGGCAAGAGCGGAACTTTGGTCAGGGAATCATGATCCATTCAGGGGCACACCATCGCGGGTTCATTCATGTCCAGTAAGATTTTTAAGATTCGACAAGCGTTATTGATTCCCTTTGCGATCAATACCGGTCTGCTGTTGATCCTGTTGTGCCTGTCCATTTTCTTCAAGGGTTCCCCCATCGAAAGGATCGTGCTCACGGTGATCTTTATTCCGACCCTCATCCTTTTTCTCGAGGCGGCTAACCGTACCGCCACGATGGGCGAACAGGGTATCCTCCTTCGGAAATTTTTAAGGAAGCGGGACCTCCGGTGGGAAGATATTACCCATGTGGGTTGCCTGATTATTCGCAAGAGGGTTTATCTGTTGCTGACCACAACGAAGGGGTTTCATATTCTCTCCAATGCCTACGATGATTTTTCCGCCCTGGTCAGAAACATTGTGGATCATGTCGGTATCGATAAATCCGAAGAAGAAGTGAGACACCAGATCGAAAATCCTTTGAAGAACGCATCCGATCTGGTTTCCATGTGGTTTGCCGTGATTGTGATTGCGGGGATCATCATCATGAAAATATTACCGGTCTGAAACAACACAAAATAGCAAAAAGGAATAGACGCTGCCATGATTAAGAAAAAACCTCACAANNTCTCCGAGCGGGGGGAAAAGCAGGGTCTATGAGGATATTATCTTAATGGTCGAAAGAAGCCTTTTCAAAATTGCCCTGCGGCGGTGCAACCATGTGAAATCCGCCGCCGCCGCTTATCTCGGCATGAACAGGAACACCTTCCAGAGAAAAATGGCTAAGCTGGGACTGGACGAGTTGAAGGATTGACGCTGCTCATCCTGAACCTTGCCCCGTTCCCTTGTCGATTGATGGAATATGGCCAATAGAATAAAGCCGACGGTGTCCGATAAGGTCATGCAGCTCATGGAAAAAGGGGTCAGGATTCCCAGCCCCTTTTCTGTGGAGATTGGTGAGGATGTCTGCACGGAAAGGATTTCCGGCCAGGGTGTGACTTTTTTCAGCGGAACCCGGATTTACGGCAAGAAAACACTGATTTGCGCCGGTACCTGTCTGGGGAGTGAAGCGCCGGTCACCCTCGTCGATTGTTTGCTGGGGCCCCATGTTGAATTAAGGGGCGGATATTTCAAGTCCTCCGTTTTTCTGGAAAAGGCCGGCATGGCCGGCGGAGCCCATGTCCGGGAGGGATGCCTTCTGGAGGAAGAGGTCAACGGCAGCCATACGGTCGGTTTAAAACAAACCATCCTTTTCCCTTTTGTGACGCTGGGAAGCCTGATCAATTTCTGCGACTGCTTCATGGCCGGCGGGACCAGCCGGAAAAATCACAGTGAAGTCGGCAGTTCCTATATTCACTTTAACTATACACCCCACCAGGATAAGGCGACGCCTTCTCTGATCGGTGATGTGCCCAGGGGGGTCATGTTAAATCAGCCCCCCATTTTTTTAGGAGGTCAGGGGGGTCTGGTCGGACCGGTGCGGATCGGGTATGGCTGTGTGATTGCGGCGGGAACCGTCTGCCGGCGGGATTGTCCGGAAGGTGGCAAGATATTGTGCGATTCAGGCCATCCTCGGACGGAAAGAGAATTTCATCCTGGTTTATACAAAGATATCGAAAAGAAGGTATTCAATAATATTTACTATGTCGCCAATCTCCTGGCGTTGAGGCAATGGTATCAACAGATTCGCCGGATATTTTTTCAAGGACAGGAACTGGGGGATGAGTTGTATCAGGGGGCTGTGGAAACGCTGCAACTGGCCATCGAAGAGCGCTTAACCCGCATCAAGACTTTCTCTGAAAAGATGGAGGTCTCCATCGCGGTCGGTCAACAAATCCTCAGCGGGGAGAGGCGTTCGCTCCTCCTCCGCCAGCAGAAAGAATTCATGAAAAACTGGCCGGATATCGAAAGCACTTTCACCGCAGAGCATGAAAAGGCGGTTGATCACAGCAATCGGGATGCCTTTCTTGAAATCATTCGCCTGAAAGTAAAAGAAGCAGGGACGGATTATATCAACGTCATTACAAACCTCGACCGCCCGTCTGCGGCGAAGGGCACGGCATGGCTTCAGAACATCGTGGATCATGTGACCGGCAGGGTTCTGATGAACCTCCCGTCATTCCGGTATCCGGAAAGGACGGCTTAGGCAGGACGACATGATAAAGAAAATTTACCTTCAAACCATCCAACATCTGAAAAGATGGAAAATTTATGTGGGCGTTGATCCGCAAAGGATTTCGGCGCCGGCCCTGATCTTCTTTCCCCTGTCTGCAAATGTTTTTTTCTGCGGCCTGGCCGGCATCCTGACCGTCAAGAAAACGGACAGGCCCGCCGATCCCGCAGCGAATGAGCATCTGTCTGTTTTATTTGAGAAGATCAGGAAACAGAATCTACAGGAAATCCTTGCCGGGGTCATTGCTTCCGACCGTTACCTGGAGGGGCCGGATGCCCTGGCGGCCATGGAACAGGATATTCTGACCCTGAAGCGGGATGCTGTTTTTGAACGTCTTTTCTTTGATCCGGCCTGTGCAGCGCGGTTGACCCATCTTTCCAAAGGGATGAATGTTTTTCTGTCCGAAGAGGACAATGCTCTTGAGACCCAGGCGGTTCGTTTTTCCACCGGTGATCTGGAAATCATCAACAGCCGTCTGGTTCAAATGAAGGATATCTGCTGGGCTTTGGAGAAAGATATCCTGGATAATATTGAAAGAATCGTTCGGCTGGCCGGTACTGAAAATCTTCAAGAGGTCACCCCCGCCGCATTCAGAAAATATCGAAAAATCAATTTTCTTTTGAATTGCCTTGCCCGTCTGGAGGTCCGGGGACGGGATTCGGCGGGCATTCAGTTGTCCTTTACCCTTCCGACGTCCCGGGATCTTGAGGATGTCCTGAACCTTCTAAAGAAAAAAGGTCTTTATGAAGATTTTCTCAGCAGATCCTCAGCCAAAGACCTGGTCAATGGCTCCATCCAATGTCATGAAGCCCTGCCCTATCTTTCCTTTACCTATAAAACCGCTTCGATCATCGGGGATCTGGGNNGAAAGGATGTGGTCTTTGAAACGTCCCTGTCCCATACGCGCTGGGCGTCGGTCGGTTCCATTACGGAGGAGAACTGCCATCCCATCAACAATTACACGCTCGATGGGGCCAGGAAGCATTATCCCGCCTATGGGGAAGGCCTCTGGTGGATCAATGTGGTCCTGAACGGGGATATCGACAACTATCAGAGTCTCCGCAAAAGCCTGGAATCCGGCCGGGACCTGATTGCTCCGGAAGTGACGACGGATACCAAGATCATCCCGTTGCAGATCGAGAAATATCTTCTGGAAGGCCATGATCTGACCGAATCATTCCGCCGGGCCGTCCATGATTTTGAGGGGTCTCATGCCATTGCCATGGTCAGCAATCTGGAACCCTCCCGGACCTTTCTTGCCCTGAAAGGCAGCGGACAGACAATTTATGTGGGCATCACGCCCGATCAGTATATCTTCTCTTCCGAATTATACGGGCTGGTGGAGGGCACCCCCCGTTTCCTCAAGATGGATGGTGAAAAACTCGCCGTTCCACAAGATCCCGGCTCGTCAGGCCAGATCCTTATCCTGAATCAGGATTCCCCCGGGGGGCTTTCCGGGATGGAAGCCCTTGATTACAGTGGATTGCCCTTTGCACTTCAGGAGTCGGATGTCCGGAAGGCCGAAATTACGACACGGGATATTGACCGCGGAACCTATCCTCATTATTTCCTGAAGGAAATCAGTGAATCCGCCCTGTCTGTCCGCAAGACGCTCCGGGGCAAATACCGGATTCTCAACGAAGCGGACGGTGAAAAACAGGTGGCCTTCAATCTGGGTCCGGACGTTATTCCGGAAAAAGTCCGACAGGCTTTTGTTCATGATAAAATCAGGCAGATCGTTGTGATCGGTCAGGGAACAGCCGCCGTGGCAGGCTCGGCCGTGGTGGATGCCATGGAACGATACCTCAAAGGCACCCGCATCAAAATCGAAGCAAAAATTGCTTCTGAACTGAGCGGATTTTTCCTGGAAGATGATCTGAAGGATACGCTGGTGATTCCCATCACGCAATCCGGCACCACGACGGATACCAATCGTGCCGTGGCGATGGCGGTGGAGCGGGGAGCGTCTGTGATTGCCGTCGTGAACCGGCGGCAATCGGACATCACCAGCAAGTCCGACGGGGTTTTTTACACGAGTGACGGCCGGGATATCGAGATGTCCGTCGCTTCCACCAAAGCCTTCTACTCACAGATTGTGGCCGGCCATATCCTGGCCCTTGATCTGGCCCAGATGCTGGGGACATTGTCCGGTTATCAGATTGCGGAGGAACTGCACAACCTGGAGCAAGCCCCGGACATGATGAATCGGGTGCTGGATCAGAAGGAACAGATTCAGAACTCGGTCCGGAAACTGGCAGGGGAGAAAAAGTACTG
Source organism: Syntrophaceae bacterium (assembly GCA_003161855.1). Classification (GTDB taxonomy): domain Bacteria; phylum Desulfobacterota; class Syntrophia; order Syntrophales; family Fen-1087; genus Fen-1087. The sequence goes on from PMNM01000078.1 coordinate 6,015, forward strand.
GGCGGTTGTCGGCAGCGGGCCGAACAAGGCAGCGGCCGATGAAATCCGGATTAAACTGAGCGAGCTTTGCTACAGAACCATTTCCTCCGACGTGGTGGAAAATAAGAAGCACATCGATCTGTCCGCAGAGCCCCTGATCATTGTCTGTGCAGCGGGAAACCCGGAAACGGTCATGGGGGACATTGTCAAGGATGTGGCGATCTTCAAGGCNNTTCCGAAGCCGGCTAAACCTGACGATGATCGAGCAGGTGAAAAAAAATTACTCTCTCTATGATGGCATTTTCGACAGGCCGTTCCGGCGCATGATTGGTGAGTTCGCCGCCGGTTTCCACGAACGCCGCAACAAGGGATCCTTTTCCAACATCGGTGTCAAAACGATATCCGATATCGTTCTTCTCTTAAAATATGCCATGGGTAAACTGCCCCTCGAAGACTTCTGGCTTGACTTCGGAGAAGGAGACGGGATCTCTTCTCCCATTGATATGCTGGACATTGCGCTGGGCCATGCCGTCGATGAACTTTCCCGGCCCATTGACGCCATTCGTCATCAGGCCAAAACGGTAACCGTCGGGACCAGCCGGAAGGAACAGCCGCTCCGGGGGATCATTTACAACCTGTTGACCGAGCTGATTTTTTCCACGAAACTACTGGTCAGCAAGAATGTCCAGACGATCAGCCGGATACAGCCGGCGATCGCCGCGATCAGGGGATATACACTGTATGATATCAATAACCTGGACAATGATGGCAATCCCGGAGAGGGCTCTACGATCGCGATACGTAAAAAAAGCGGCGTCTCTCTGCAGATGAGGTCCAGGACCGAGGGTTCCGGACTGCTGATGGGAACGAAAAAAACCATTATCAGTACCGATCATGTTTACCTGGGGCGGGGGAAGTCGGACGGCGCTCCCATTTTGATCATCCCTCTTCGGGGAGACAAACCGGAGTTCAAAAGCCTGCTCCTGATTCATGTCGTTTTCAATGAGACGTTGACGCTTAAAGAAAAGAAAGAAGTGCTGGGCTACCAGTACAACGATATCCGCAATCTGATCAATGAATATAACCTGCCCTGGAATGACCGCTATCTGGAAAGTCTTCCCCTGGAGATGCTTCTGAGTGAGCCGTTGGATATGATTGCCGGACAGATCAGGCAGCTGATTGAAGAATCGCCGTAGCGTTGCTGATAGGAGCTTTGCATAACCCGGGAAACAGGGGTGCAAACGGTGAAGCCATATTTTGAAGTTCTGATGTCCTTTTAATTTTTTAAGGAGTGACCATGAAAAAAACGAAATTCATCTTCATCACCGGCGGCGTGCTTTCTTCCCTGGGCAAGGGGCTGGCGGCGGCGTCCATTGCCGCCCTGCTGGAAAGTCGAGGGCTCCGGGTAACCAATCAGAAACTGGATCCCTATATCAATGTTGACCCCGGAACCATGAGCCCCTTTCAGCATGGGGAGGTTTTTGTGACCGACGATGGGGCGGAGACCGATCTGGATCTGGGCCACTATGAACGCTTCAGTTCGACCTGCATGGGAAAGGGTAACAACCTGACAACCGGTCAGGTCTACTTCTCCGTCATTACCAAGGAACGGCGGGGGGACTACCTCGGAAAAACCGTTCAGGTGATTCCGCATATCACCAATGAAATAAAAGACTTTATCAAAAATACCGCCACGGGCTTTGATGTGGCCATCGTGGAGATCGGCGGCACCGTCGGCGATATCGAGAGCCTTCCCTTTCTGGAGGCCATCCGGCAGTTCCGCAACGAGGTGGGCCGGGAAAACGCCATCTTC
>PMNM01000082.1:0-7106 GCA_003161855.1 Syntrophaceae bacterium
CTGCGATCCACTTTCGACATGCGTGAAATGGACCAGTGTTCAGAGCAACCGCTGATCTGTTTGTCTATCTGACGTCTGTGACGCCAGGTCCCTTCAATTAAAAGGGTCGAAAATTGCCTGGCATCTTGAGGTGCTCCAAAGACTTTCGAGACATGCTTTTTTGCATCTTTGGGTTTGCGAAAGTAGTCCCAGAAAGGCTCAAGTGCTTCTTCCGCTGCCGTAAAATGNNTCCCAAAAAAGGTCGACAGCCTCCTGGGTATCGATCTTTAAAACATCGAGTTCGTAAAGAACCTGTAAGGCAATTTCCCTTGCCTTCCTTCGGTAGTACATGAAAACCTTATGCCATTCTTTAAATTTTTTTCAGCAGATCGACCATCTCTATTGCGGACATGGCCGCATCCCAGCCCTTATTCCCGGCCTTTGTCCCGGCTCTTTCAATGGCCTGCTCGATGGTGTCCGTGGTCAAGACACCAAAGGCAACGGGAACTTCCGTCTCCAATCCGACATTGGCAATGCCCTTGGAAACCTCTGCACTGATGTATTCGAAATGCGGGGTTGCCCCCCGGATGACGGCTCCCAGGCAAATCACGGCATCGAAACGCCCGCTCTTTGCCAGCTTTTTTGCCGCCAGCGGCAACTCAAAGGCCCCCGGTACTTTATAAATGTGAATGTCTTTTTCATCAGCGCCTGCCCGGGTCAAGGCATCCACGGCGCCTTCGATCAACCTTCCGCAGATGAAATCATTAAAACGGCTGGCTGCAATGCCGAATTTCATCCCCTTGGCAACAAGTTTTCCTTCGATTAGTTTTGGCATAATTTTTCTCCCTAAAATGAATGCGTTCCAAAAAAGTCGTCAATACATTCAAGCAAACGAAGTTGTCAAAATTCCAGGATGTGCCCCATCCGCTTCTTCTTCGTTTCCAAATAACGAATATTGTTTTCGTTGGGCTGAATCATGATGGGGACCCGCTCGGTGATGGCGATGCCGTATCCCTCCAGACCCACAACCTTTTTGGGGTTGTTGGTCATCAGGCGCATCTTCCGGACACCCAGATCTACCAGGATTTGCGCGCCAATGCCATAATCCCGCAAATCCGCCTTGAAGCCCAACTCGATATTGGCATCCACCGTATCCACCCCGCGCTCCTGAAGCTCATAGGCCCGGATCTTATTGACCAACCCGATGCCACGGCCTTCCTGATGCATGTAAACAATGACACCCTTGCCTTCTTCTTCAACCATTTCCATGGCCCGGTGGAGTTGGTCGCCGCAATCGCACCGCTCCGACCCGAAGATATCACCCGTGAGACATTCCGAATGCACCCTGACCAAAACCTCATCCTCCGGCCGGATATCCCCCTTCGCGAGGGCAATGTGTTTCATATCATCCACATCATTTTCATAGACGATGATTTTGAATGTTCCGCCGTAACGAGACGGCAGATTTGCGGTGGCTGCTCTCCGGATCAGCGATTCGTGCTGCATCCTGAAGTCAATGAGGTCGGCGATCGTAACAATTTTAAGATTGTGTTCTTTGGCGAAAATTTCCAGATCCGCCATCCGAGCCATGGTCCCGTCGTCCTTCATAACTTCACAGATGACACCCGCAGGTTTCAGACCGGCCAGCCTCGCCAGATCAACGGACCCTTCCGTCTGACCCGTTCTCACCAGGACGCCTCCCTTCCGGGCCCGAATCGGAAAGACATGTCCCGGACTGACCAGGTCATCCGTTTTTGTATCATCGGCAACGGCCGTCCTGATCGTTGTTGCCCGGTCTGCGGCCGAAATGCCAGTCGTGACGCCCCGCTTGGCTTCAATCGACACGGTAAAGGCCGTACCGAACCGAGACTGGTTTTCCCTCACCATAGGATATAAACGGAGTTTATCGGCAAGCTCTTCGTTGATGCTCAGGCAGATCAGCCCCCGGCCGTATCTGGCCATGAAATTGATGGCCTCNNACAAGAATAACCATTTTGCCGCTTTTGATATCGACAATCGCCTCTTTTATGGTACTTATGCCCATATTCCTGTTCCACCTTCTTTATTTTAAGAATCCGTGTTCTGCCAGGTATTCCCGATCCATCCCCTGCCGCGGCTGAAGTAATTTTTCCACATACTTCCCGATAATATCGGTTTCGACATTCACAAAGTCGCTGATTTTTGTGAAACTCAGGGTGGTCACCTGGACTGTATGCGGTATCATATTAACATAAAACCTTTTTTTTTCACAGCGATTTACGGTCAGACTGATCCCGTCGATAGCGATCGAGCCTTTTTCCACAACATACCGGAGAAGTTTTTCATCGGTTTCTATGCCGAAGATGATGGAATTCGCCTTCTGGGATTTTTCCTGGATTCTCCCCAGCCCGTCGACATGGCCGAGGACAAGGTGACCGCCTAAAAAGTCATTCAGCCGCATGGCTTTTTCCAGATTCACCCGGTCACCGGCCTTGAGCATGCGGAGGTTCGTTCTTTCCAGGGTTTCCGCCGATACGTCCGCGGTAAAGCAGCGGTCTGTTTTGGCAATCACCGTCAGACAGGCCCCATTGACCGCGATACTATCGCCCATGCGAATATCCTGAAGGTTCATCGGCGTATCGACATCGAGGAGGGCATCGGCCCCTTTGCGGGTCATGCGTCTGATCGATCCCATCGCTGCAATGATTCCGGTAAACATTTTGTATCTCTTCAATAATCACCGACGGCAGTCCGCCTATTTATGGCTGTTTTCCTCTTCCTTATGCGTACCTAAAAAATCCTTGAGTTCTTCCAGAAACTCACCGACGTCGCGAAACTGCCTGTAAACGGAGGCAAACCGGACATAAGCCACACCATCCAGGCTTTGCAGCTCTTTCATCACCTTTTCTCCCACCATGGATGAAGGGATTTCCTTACCCTGAAATTCCTGACAGGCCTGTTCGATGTTTTCCACAAGAGCCTTAATGGCATCCGTACTAATGGGACGTTTTTCGCAGGCTTTTTTAATGCCCACAAGGATTTTTTGACGGTCAAAGGCTTCCCGGCGACCATCCTTTTTAACCACCATCGGAAGAACTTCCTCCACAAATTCATAGGTGGTAAAACGTTTTTCACAGGCCAGACACTCTCGCCGTCTCCGGATCGCACTGCCATCCTTGCTGATACGGGAATCAATCACCCGGTTTTCGCCGTTCGCACAAAAAGGACATTTCATGATTGAGAAACCTCGATTTCCGCTTCTTTCAGCATATCTTTGGCCAGCTGATCCATGTAACCCTCACGGAAATGAATGCGAATGATACCGGCATTGATGATCATTTTCGCACAGATGATGCAGGGGTGATTGGTGCAGTAGAGACTAGCCCCCTTTACGCTGACACCGTGGAGAGCCGCCTGGATGATGGCGTTCTGTTCGGCATGAAGTCCCCGGCAAAGCTCATGACGCTCGCCAGAAGGAATTTGCAATTTCTCCCGCATGCACCCGACATCAAGGCAATGCTGAAGCCCTGACGGGGCGCCATTATACCCTGTCGCCAGGATCCTGCGGTCGCGGACCAGAACGGCGCCAACCCCTCGCCGCAGGCAAGTGGAACGTCTCGCAACGAGGGCGGCAATGTCTATAAAGTAATCATCCCAGTTGGGTCGCGCCGTTTTCATTCTATCCATCCGGCTGTTGATGATCGTGAACGGTGTCACGCCTGTGGATTTCAACCCCTGGCTATGCGCTCGCTATAGAGTGGAAATTTTTCACAAAGGGACCGGACTTCCGCTCTGACTGCCTGGATCTTACCCTCATCATGGATATGGGTCAGAACTTCCGCAATGAGACGGGCAATCACTTTCATGTCCGCTTCCTTCATGCCCCGCGTTGTCAGTGCCGGTGTCCCGACGCGGATCCCGCTAGTAATCATGGGACCTTGGGTATCAAAGGGAATACCGTTCTTGTTGACCGTGATACCGGCACGATCCAGCACTTCCTGAGCATCCTTGCCGCTGACCCCCTTCGCCGTGAGATCCACCAGCATTAAATGATTGTCGGTACCACCGGAAACAAGGCGGAGCCCCTCTCTCATCAAGCCATCGGCCATGGCCTTGGCATTTTTAACGATCTGGGCCTGATAGATCCGGAAAGGTTCCGAAAGGGCCTCCTGAAAAGCAACAGCCTTGGCGGCAATGATATGCATGAGCGGGCCTCCCTGCATGCCGGGGAATACCCGGCTGTTCAACACTTTGGCGAATTCCTCTTTGCACATCACCAGACCGCCCCGGGGACCGCAAAGGGTCTTGTGGGTCGTTGACGTTACAAATTCGCACATCGGAATCGGCGAGGGATGGAGGCCTGTGGCCACCAAACCGGCGACATGGGCGATATCTGCCATGATGACGGCCCCTACACGATCGGCAATCTGCCTGAATAAATTGAAATCAATCGTTCTCGGATAGGCACTCGCTCCGACGACGATGATTTTAGGTTTATGTTTCCTGGCCTGAGATTCCACCTCATTAAAGTCGATCGTCTCCGTTTCTCTGTCCACGCCATAGGCAACGACCTTATAAAGTCGTCCGGAGAAGTTAGCCGGGCTGCCGTGTGACAGATGCCCTCCGTGCGAGAGATTCATGCCCAAAATGGTATCGCCCGGTTCCAGCACCGAAAAGTAAACCGCCATATTCGCCTGGGTTCCTGAATGGGGCTGGACATTGACATGATCAGCGCCAAAAAGTTTTTTGCACCGTTCAATGGCCAGGGTTTCCGCGATATCGACATATTCACATCCTCCATAATACCGCTTCGCAGGATAACCTTCAGCGTACTTGTTGGTCATGATGCTTCCCTGGGCCTCGAGAACCGCCTCGCTCACAAAATTTTCCGAGGCAATCAACTCCAGTTTTCCCGCCTGCCGGCGGGTTTCCTCTAAAATGGCCCGGGCGATTTCCGGATCTGTTTGCTTCAAAAATGACATGGATATTCTCCTTTACGGCTTATTCTTTTAAAAAGGGGCATCTGACGATCTCATGTCCAATGTCACTTTATAACTCAGCGACGGGAATGGCAAATCTGTTCCTCAATGTCTCTGATCTTCTCGATTCGGCGGAGATGGCGTCCCCCCTCAAAGGCCGTTTTCAACCAGACCTCGATGATTTTTTTGGCCGTCTCCGGATCGGTCTTTCTTCCGGCAAGGCAAAGAATATTGACATCGTTATGCAGCCTGCTCAGCCGTGCCGTGTCCTCATCAAGGCATAAAGCAGCCCTGATCCGGGGAAATTTGTTGGCCACGACAGTCATGCCGACCCCGGAGCCGCAAATCAGGATACCCCTGGGAAATTCTCCTGAAGAAACCTTAGCGGCAACTTCAGCTCCGTACAGAGGATAATCGACCGGCTCAGGATTTCCCACACCAACATCCGTAACCGTCCATCCCAGGTTTGCCAGGTAAGGCTTGATTGCCTCTTTGAGCTGAAAACCGGCGTGATCTGCACCGATAATGATTCTTTCAACAGACATCGTTCAACCGCTTAATTTTTTGAAGATCAGTACCGCATTAACCCCGCCGAAACCAAAGGTATTGGACATAACAGCCTGGATTTCCTTTTTCCTGGACTGATGAGGAACAAAATCAAGATCGCAGGCCGGATCAGGATGATCCAGATTAATCGTCGGCGGAAGGGTTCCCTCCTGAAGGGCCTTCAAGGCGATGATCGCTTCAACGCCTCCGGCTGCCCCCAGCATGTGACCGGTCATGGACTTTGTCGAACTGACTGCAAGGTTCCTGCTGTGCTCACCGAAGGAAGTCTTGATGGCCTCTACTTCATATTGATCATTCAGAGGGGTCGCTGTCCCGTGAGCGTTGATGTAGTCAATATCAACGGGGTTCATGCCGGCATCGTAAAGAGCAGCCTTCATACATCGGGCGGCGCCTTCATGGCCGGGCGGCGGCACTGCCATATGAAAGGCGTCACTCGTCGACCCGTAACCGGCAACCTCCCCGTAAATCCTGGCTCCCCTTTTAAGGGCAAAGGACAATTCCTCTAAAATCAGAATGCCGCATCCTTCGCCGACGATAAATCCATCGCGATCTCTGTCAAAGGGCCGGCTTGCTTTCTGTGGCTGATCATTTCTGACGGATAAGGCCCTCATGGCGTTGAAACCGCCTATGCAAAGAGGACTGATGGCGGCGTCGACACCTCCTGTGATCATGACATCGGCATAATTGTGGGCAATGACTCGGAAGGCATCACCAATAGCATTGGTGCCGGCCGAGCAGGCGGTTACGGAACAGTTGATCGGTCCTTTCGCCTGAAACCGAATTGATACATAACCCGACGCAAGATTTGCCAGGATGGATGGAACCGCAAAGGGGGAAATCTTGCTCGGACCTTCACGGAGAAGGAGCTCTTTCGTTTTTTCCAGTATGGCCAGCCCTCCGATGGCGGAGCCGATGATGACACCCGTGCGCTCGGTAAAGTCAGAATGGATGGTTAAAGCCGCATCGGCCATCGCCATCTCGGCGGCGGCAATGGCATAGATAATAAAATCATCGAGCCGGCGAACTTCTTTCTTGTTCAGATAGAGCAGCGGATCGAAATTTTTCAGCTCTCCGGCAATTTTGGTCTTGAAGCCGGTGGTATCGAATTTCGTAATGGTTCCGATACCGGATCTGCCGGCACAAATGCCCTGCCAGGTTTCCTCGACCGAGTTTCCCAGCGGCGTCACAGCTCCGAGGCCGGTAACGACAACCCTTCTGTTCAATCAAGCCCCCTCGATGAGATGATCTTACTGAATACCCTTGCTTTTCAGGAAATCAATCGCATCCTGAATGGTGCGGATCTTTTCCAGTTCACTGTCCGCAATTTCTATTCCAAAGTTTTCTTCCATCGCCATAATCAGTTCAACGAGGTCAAGAGAGTCAGCCCCCAAGTCATCAATAAAGGATGCTTCCAGCTTACACTCTTCTTTTGTTACATCGAGTTGCTCCATAATAAGCGTTATGACTTTTTCCTCAAGCATCATGAAATCATTACCTCCTTTGCCTCGATACCCCTATTTTTTATCATTTCTCCCACGAAAGCCGCGAGACACTACTCAAGCATTTAAAAATGCAGCCGTTTTTTTCAGAGAAGCCCTATCT
>PMNM01000082.1:7129-10341 GCA_003161855.1 Syntrophaceae bacterium
AAACTCATGAAACGTTATCCCGTTCAGATCTGCCCGCAGCCATTCGGCGGCCTGGTCGAGGAGGTTGCAATGGCAGGGAACGCTGATGGGAAGTTTGACAACCTTCAGCGCCCCTTTTTTTTCCGATTCCGTCATGATTTTTTCGACGGCCGATCCGTGACCGGAAATGACAACCTGATTCGGCGCATTGTGGATCGCCAGACCCACCACCTCATTTTTTGACCGCACCTGACAGCAGAGATCTTCCACCGTTTCACTGGACAGACCAATAATGGCGGCCATGGCACCGACACCCAGCGCCGCCGCCTTCTGATGGTACTGCGCCCGAGCGTAAACAAGGGGCAGAAGGTCGGCCAGGGCAATGGCGCCGGCCGCATAAAGAGCCGCATATTCTCCAAGACTGTGCCCCGCCATCACCAGCGGGATGACCCGAACGCTCTGGTTGAATATCCGATAGATGGCAACATCCAGAGTTAAAACGGCAATCTGCGTATTGACGGTCCGGTCGAGTGCTTCTTGAGGTCCCTGAAAGCAAAGAGCCGCAATATCGATCCCCAGAATTTTCTTTGCCTCATCAAATGTCTCCCGGACGATTTCAAATTCTTCGTAGAGATCATAACCCATACCGACATACTGGGCGCCCTGTCCGGGAAAGACAAAAGCAAATTTAGCCATCATGGGCCCTCAAGCCTGTCGACAGGGTTCAGGAAATTTTTTCGACGGGGTTGACTTCGCGCCCCTTGTACGTCCCACAATGGGCACAGGCACGATGGGGCAGTTTCGGCTCACCGCACTGGGGACATGCCGAAGCCAGGACGGGCGTCAGGAAGTCATGGGAACGCCGTTTGTTTCTCCTCGTTCTGGAATGTCTTTTTACGGGATTTGGCATAGTAAACCTTCTTTCTTATGATCCACGCTTATTATTTTATAATTTCAACTTTTTCAAGACGGCCAGCCTGTCATCGACAGGGTCCGCCTGACAGCAACAGCTCGCCAGATTCAGATTGATACCGCAATGAGCACAGAGTCCCCGGCAATCCTCCTGACAAAGCACCTTCATGGGGATTTGCAGCATGATCTGCTCAAAAATCAGGAAATCCAGATCAATGAGATCATCCTGATAATAAACAAAATCGAGGTCTTCAGCGCTCAGCTCGACCTCCTCCTCCGCTTGCCCTTCCTGAGCCGGTACGAGGGTATAGTTAAACCGGGCATGAACGGGAAGATGTGTAATTTCCAGACACCGGGAGCAATCCATCTCAACGGTCGTATCGATTTGTCCCTCAAAGAAAATGGTTTCCCGGAGCCTCCTGATGGTACCGGAAACCTCAATCCGATCTGCGGGAAAAATGCCTTTTTCTTGACCGGGGAAAATCTCTCTGAGCCAGTTTCCCTCTTTGGAAAATTGAAGTTTCAGCCCCTCTTCAGGGATGTTTTCGACATTGATCTTCAAACGACACCCCTCCGGTCATCGATTAACATTCACAGACAAGTCCGGAACTGTCGTGTAAAGCATGGAAGTAGATTATAAATCAGTCCCGATGTCAAGAATAATTTATGGACATCCCCGGATAAAGTCAACGGATTTGAACCTTGACAAATACCCTGTGGCCAATCTATAAGGGATTTCAACGAAAATAGGAGATCAAGGTAGAAAAATGCTGGAAAAAGAAAATGTTAGGACACGCTTTGCCCCCTCTCCCACGGGCTATTTACACGTCGGTGGTGCGAGAACAGCCCTGTTCAGCTGGCTCTACGCCAGGCATCACGGCGGAAAATTCATTTTAAGGGTTGAGGATACCGATCAGCTTCGTTCCACGGAAGAATCGACCCGGGCGATCCTCGATGCGATGACCTGGCTGGGTCTGACCTGGGATGAAGGGCCGTTCTTTCAGGCGGAACGGGTTGAAATCCATCGTAACCTGGTGAAAAAACTAGTTGATGAAGGCAAAGCCTATTACTGCACCTGCACACCGGAAGACCTGGAAAACAAAAGAAAAAAGGCCCTGGCGGAAGGGAGAAAGCCGAAATATGATGGCACCTGCCGCGAAAAAAACCTGAATAAAGCGGCAAATACTGTTGTTCGCTTCCGTGGTCCCCGGATGGGAGCCACCATTGTGAATGACCTCATCAAAGGGGCCATTTCCTTTCAGAACGAAGAACTCGATGACCTGGTGATTGAGCGGGCGGACGGCTACCCCACTTACAATTTTGCCGTTGTGATTGATGATGCCGAGATGGGCATTACCCAAGTCATCCGCGGGGATGACCATGTCAACAACACCCCCAGGCAGATCCTTCTTTATGAGGCACTCGGTTATGCAGTGCCCCAGTTCGGCCATGTCCCCATGATCCTGGGCGCCGACAAGGCGAGACTGAGCAAACGCCACGGGGCAACATCCGTCATGGCCTATGAGGAAATGGGGTATCTGCCGGAGGCTCTGGTGAATTATCTGGTCAGGCTCGGCTGGTCTCACGGCGATCAGGAAATCTTTTCCATGGATGAGTTGGTCAGCCTCTTTACCCTTGATTCTGTTGGAAAATCGCCCGCTGTCTTTAATCCGGAAAAACTCCTCTGGCTGAATCAGCATTACATCAAGGAGTATCCCGATACCCGGCTGGCGGAAACGATGAAGCCTTTCTGGAAAAAAAGAGGGGTTGACGCCTCCGATCAGGATTTTATCAGGCATGTGGTCGCAGACCTCAAAACCCGGTCTAAAACCCTGGTGGAAATGGCGGATAGCAGCTGTTTCTACTTTCAGGATAAAATGACCTATGACCCGGAAGCAGCGGGAAAATTTCTGAGTGCCCACGCCAAAGATCACCTGACGGCCATCGCGGTAAGACTGCCGTCCATCGAGGATTATACTAAAACCGGCGTAGAAAATTTTCTCCGAAACTTCGCCGAAGAACAGGGAATCAAACTCAAGGTGATCGCCCAGCCTTTAAGGGTCGCCCTGACGGGTAAAACGGTCAGTCCCGGCATAGATGAGGTGATGATCACCTTGGGAAAGNNGGAGTTGTTGACTAAAAGACCATCTCTTTTCTGAAGACGAAACGATTGGGGGATCGTCTAGCGGTAGGACTCAGGGCTCTGAACCCTGCTACCCAGGTTCGAATCCTGGTCCCCCAGCCATGGTCCCATCGTCTAGTGGTTAGGACGCTGGCCTCTCACGCCGGAAACCGGGGTTCAACTCCCCGTGGGACTACCA
>PMNM01000178.1 GCA_003161855.1 Syntrophaceae bacterium
GGTGTCTTTGCCGATGACGTCTATTTTGTCACTTGCGGAGATTCGGGAGGAAAGCATATCCCAGATGCCTTGTTTGACATAATCGATGTTTTCCGCACTATGAACGGTGAAGGGCAGTACGGCAACCTTTGTTTTGTCCTTGGCCCAAAGCAATCCGGATACCAGCAATAAGAAAGATAAAGCTATCATCAATCTGAAAGCGAATTTCATGGTTTTCTCCTCATTCATTCTTGCTTATCTTTGAGAATGTCTGGCCGCTTGTAACATTTCAATAGGATCAATTCAAGGAACATTTATAGCTTGCCCCTGAGTTTTGACCAAATGATGCCAAGATATTCATGTAGGGCCAGTTGTGCTTTGAAAAGTCCTGCGGGTGAGGGATAGAAGTCATCAGGTTTTTTTGCCGCTGTTCGATCTTTGACCAGATAACCGGTAGGGGCCGGGATCGGAGACAAGCCCTGCTTTTGAAACAGAGCCATGGATCGGGGCATGTGAAAAGCAGATGTGACTAAAATAAAGGGGTCTTTACCTATAATTTTCTGAATGTATCGAGCCTCTTCCTCGGTATCCGTTGATTTATCTTCCAGAACAAGATCACGGGGATTAATATTCATGATGACAGCTGTCTTGCTTAATGTTTCTGCTTCGGTGACCCTATTGAAAATAGCGCCGCCGGAAAGAATGATTTTACTGCCCGGTATCGCCCGGTAGATACGTACGGCTTCGGTTAGACGGACCAGAGATTCAGGAGAAATCTGATTTGTAACCGGAAGTTGCGGGTGATTGTTTTGACCGCCACCCAGAACAACAACCCATTTCACATGATTTTTAAGATAATCATTTATCGAACTTTGCTCTGGATTTGACATCACAGGCAGATATCGTCGTTCAAGAGGTTTCAATAAGCCATCGGAAAACAATCCATAAGACAGCAGCGTGATCNNAGAGAACTCCTATCGAAACCAATGCCTTACCGATCTTCTGTTTTTTTGTGAACCAAAGCAGGAGGAGGCCAAGGATCATCAGTAAAAGACTTATGGTCAGCGGATAGAATAAAGGAGCAATGATTTTTTTAAGCAGGAACATATTTCATGCCAGTCGCATTCTGATCTTTATGAGTATTATTAAAATTGTCTTCCTGAGAATTCACGACATTTCTTTAACTCTTTATTGTGTTTGTTGTAAGAAAATCTGTCGTCATTTACAGTTTAGACGATGAAGCGGTCAGTAAGCGGCCGCTGATATTACCCTCTGAATAATCCTTCCATGACTATTTCAGAAAGCGTCTTTCTTGATGAGGGAAATTCTCTCTCCAGGTATTTTGCAGGAAGGTCTTCTTTTTTTCCAGGTCTTCCGACGGCAATCATGGCTTCAACCTGATAAAGGTCCGGGATTTTAAGGACCTCTTTAGCACGGTCATAATCGAAACCCTGCATCCCATGAACTACCCATCCTTTTGAGGAACCCTGAAGAGCAAGATTTTCCCAGGCCGCACCGGTGTCGTAGGTATGGGTGCGGGCATATTTTTCGCTATGATCAAATGTCGTCTTGGAAATGACAACGATGAGGATCGCGGCGTTTTTTGCCCAGATCTGGTTCAATTCGGCCAACAGATCAAAGAAGGTCTGCCAATAAGGGGTATTTCGCCTGGCATAAATAAACCGCCAGGATTGGTTGTTATTGGCGGAGGGAGCCCATCGGGCTGCTTCAAAGAGTGACAAGATCTCAGTTTGACTGATTTCTTCCCCAGACATGGCCCTGGGAGACCAACGGTTTAAAAAAATGGGGTCTACATCATATTCCGGTTTTCTGAATTCATGGATATTCATGGGCACCTCCTCCGAAATTATTGTTAGAATAACGTCCGCTTAACCCATTTGTCAATCTTTTTAGAATCACGTACAGAAGATATTCTTTTCAGGGATCATCATCAACCATTTTATTGTGTTGAAGGCGATAAATATGTTAAGAGGAACCTGACCGGTTTTAAAAATCATGTTTTATTATTAAAAATAGAGAGGAGAGATCAACATGAAAGAAAACAGATCATTGATATCCATATTGGTTTTTCTGTTTATTTGTACAATGGTCCCAGCTTGTTCAACAACCACGCCTGCTCAAAAACCTTTATATCCGGGCCTCAAATTAGACGTCAATGAGCAGGCAAAAATCCACAATGCAAATGGCCTGCAATATGCGAAACAGGGTTTATATGATAAAGCCATAGAAGAATACAAGAAAGCGATTTATATTGCCCCATCCTATGTGGAGGCTTATACCAATTGCAGCAAGGCCTATTATGCGATTGGGGATAGCGATTTGTCCGTGTATTATATTTTAAAGCGTGATGATATTCTCACCCAAAAAGAGCGGGCTATTCGTGAAAATAAAGCAGGGGATAACCTGAGCCCGGTAGCTGATGAGGAAGGCATGTAGGTGATTTAGGAGATATCTCAATGAAGACAAAAGTTTTTTTGTCAGTTACCTTTATGGGAGTGTTTCTGTATATGAGTGTGTTGCCTGCTTTCTCTGATGATCTCAAACCGATTCAGTTAATGCAGTTGCAATTCGATTCGGGACGGCCCCTTATGCACGTCTTGAAGGAAAGAAAGTCTTCCCGCGCCTTCAGTCCAAAAAAATTGCCGAACCGGGTTCTTTCGAATCTGCTATGGGCAGCCAATGGGATAAACCGACCGGGGTCAGGAGGCCGAACGGCGCCATCGGCAATGAACCAGCAGGAAATTGACATCTATGTGGCGACTGCGGATGGTCTTTACTTCTTTGACGTCAAGGCGCGCCAATTGAAACCGATTTTGAAGGGNNGATAGGGATTTCTATGCGTCGGCTGATACAGGTTTTATCAGCCAGAATGTTTATCTTTACTGTGCCTCCGAAGGACTGTCCACGGTTGTCAGGGGTACCATAGAAAGGGCAGCGTTGGCCAACATCATGAAACTCCGACCGGATCAGAAAATCATCATGGCGCAGTCGGTTGGATATCCCAAAAAGTAATTCAATAACATTAACAATGATCATTTCAGGAGAGGGCGGTTGATTCCAAGATATTCTCGAGAAAAAATGAGTGCCATCTGGACTCCGGAAAACCGCTACCAGAAATGGTTAGACATAGAAATTTTCGCCTGTGAGGCCCTGGCCCGGCGCGGGGAGATTCCGAAGGCATCCCTCAGGAAAATCAAGGCTAAAGCCGGCTTTGATGTGGCACGGATTGATGAGATCGAAAAGACGACAAAACATGACATCATTGCCTTTCTCACTTCAGTGACGGAGAAAGTCGGGGAAGACGGCCGCTTCATCCATATGGGGCTGACCTCTTCTGATATCCTGGATACTTCTTTGGCGATCCTTTTAAAAGAAGCAGCAGAAATTCTGATTGAAGATATTGACCAGCTTCTTGACGTATTGAAGAAAAAGGCCTTTGCCTATAAGGATACGGTTATGATTGGCCGGTCCCATGGTATTCATGCCGAGCCGATCACCTTCGGTCTCAAAATGGCCTTGTGGCATCAGGAAATGCAGAGAAACAGAGATCGCATGATTCGGGCTAAAAAAACCATCAGCTACGGCAAGGTTTCCGGTGCCGTCGGGACTTTTTCTTTTATTCATCCAGCTGTTGAAGAATACGTCTGTCGGAAGTTGGGGCTGAAGCCGGCGCCCGTGTCTTCCCAGATCGTGCAGAGAGACCGGCACGCGGAGTTTTTTTCCACGCTGGCCATCATCGCTTCGTCAATCGATAAATATGCCCAGGAGATCAGACTTCTCCAGAGGACGGAAGTCAGGGAGGCGGAAGAATATTTTTTTCCCGGTCAGAAGGGTTCATCGGCCATGCCGCACAAACGAAATCCTGTCCTTTCTGAAAATCTCTCCGGTCTTTCCCGCCTCATGCGTGCCTATGCCCTGGCCGCTCTCGAGGATATTGCTCTCTGGCATGAACGGGATATCAGCCATTCCTCCGTGGAGCGGATTATTGGTCCCGATGCAACCATTCTTTTGGATTTCATGTTGAGCCGGTTTACAGGCATGATCGACCAGCTGGTTGTTTATCCGGACCGTATGCTTGAAAACCTGAACATGACACATGGCGTTATTTTTTCACAAATGGTGCTGCTGAAACTGATTGAGAAGGGGATGTCCCGGGAGGCGGCCTATGCCGTCGTACAAAGAAATGCCATGAAATCCTGGCAGGAGGGGATTGAATTCAAGTTGCTGCTCCAGAAGGATAAGAGAGTTATGACCTGTTTGAATCGCAAAGATCTCGACCATATATTCAAGGTAGACCATTTCCTGAAAAACATCGACTTCATTTTCAGCAGGGTATTCAAGGAACGGCGCGGCTTTCCTTTCTCATCCGGGCACAGTGGATAAACCATCGGGCCACGGTGGCAACATTTCTCCATTCCATCAGGTCTCGCGTGATGATAAAATTCCGGTAGGATTCATCAATAATCTCCCGGCCGATCCTTTCAATGTGCCTTCCCGCACGGTCCAGCCGCTTGTTGGATCGGACCATACCATACCCTCATCATTTGACATGCACAGCGGATTTCACCCCCATGATGAGAAAGCGCAATGGACTTGTCGCTTGACGGCTTTGTTGATCAGAAATGACTTGGCATCCGGATGATACAGGCAGGTCGGATGAAGCTGCATAAACTCCATGCCAAAATCGGCCGATTTGATCGTGAGACTCAGGCCGGCGATGCCACTGCCCAGCACCAGAAAATCAGTGGTCGTCCCCATGGATACTACTTTTAAAAGCGTATTTACAAATATGGATTGCTCCTATATATTCATTTCGCTTTTTTGCAAAAGGAAAATGAACTGAGGGTCATTTATGCTGGTTTTGGGTATCGAATCGTCTTGTGATGAGACGGCCGCCGCCGTGGTGAGAGATGGCGAAAAACTCCTGTCCAATGTCATTGCTTCACAGATCCGGGTGCACAGCAAGTACGGCGGTATCGTCCCGGAGATTGCATCCCGTAAACATATTGAGGCCATTGTTCCGGTCATCCTGCAGGCCCTTGATGATGCCGCAGTGACTCTGGATGACATCGAGGGGATTGCGGTAACCAGAGGTCCCGGCCTGGTTGGCTCCCTGTTGGTGGGTCTGTCTGCAGCCAAGGCGATTGCCTATGCAAGGGACCTTCCTTTCGTCGGGGTTAATCATCTGGAAGGTCATGTCGCATCTGTTTTTCTCACCGAAAAACAGCCTGACTTTCCCTTTATAGCCCTGGTGGTGTCCGGCGGACACACCAATGTTTATCTGGTTAGGGACTTTCAGGATTTTACAATTCTGGGGCAGACGCGCGATGATGCGGCCGGCGAGGCCTTTGATAAAGCGGCAAAACTCTTGGAAATAGGCTACCCTGGCGGGGTCGTGATTGACCGGATGGCCAAAAAGGGGGACCGGAACTGGATCACCTTTCCCCGGGCCATGAAGGACAGCCCTGATTTCAGTTTCAGCGGTGTCAAAACGTCACTGCTGACGGTTCTTAAAAAGCGGAGCCGTCCGTTTACAAAAGAGGAAATGCCGCATGTCGTAGCAAGCTACCAGGAGGCGATTGTGGAGGTGCTGGTGGAAAAAACTCTTGCAGCGGCAGAAATATCCGACCTGACGAGTGTTGTGGTTTGTGGCGGCGTGGCCGCTAACAGCCGGCTGCGGGAAAAATTTCTTGACGAAGGGCAATCACGGGGTTTTGAGGTGTATATCCCGCCGATGGTTCTGTGTACGGATAATGCTGCCATGATTGCCGTTGTTGGTGAGAATCTGCTGCGAAAGGGTCGGCGGGATCCTCTGGATCTCAATGCTGTTTCCCGGTGGCCGCTGGATTCTTTGTTTATCTGAAATGATTCTAAAAAAACGAATTAAAAAATTTCATGACCGCTTCATCAGCCTGAAGGGTGAACCCCGATCCATCGCCATGGGAATGGCTGTCGGCGTTTTTATCGGTGTGACCCCCACCATCCCTTTTCATACCACCCTGATCATTTTATTTAGTTTGATGTGGAAGCACAACCTGACGTCTGCTTATCTGGGATCCTGGTTGATCTCCAACCCGGTCACCATTCCCATTTTTTATGTCGGGCAGTATGAACTGGGTAAGTATCTCCTGGGTATGGCCCATACTGACTTTACTTTGATGGATTACTCTCTCCACAGTATTTTCAGTATGGGATGGCATATTATCCTGCCGCTGCTGACCGGCGGATTGGTCATGGCGCCTTTTTTTGCCATACCGGCCTACTTTATCACCTACCGGGTGCTCCTATCCCTGAGGAAAAAAAAGCGTTCATGATCACACCCAAGAAAGTCCTGAATATGCGCGGTATCCGGCCTATAAAACGACTGGGTCAGGCTTTCCTGCAGGATCAGAATATCCTCCACAAGATTGTAAACGCCGCCGACATTCACGGGGATGAGACGGTGGTTGAAATCGGCGCCGGTCTCGGCATTATGACAGGAATCATAGCGGCGCAGGCCCGCAGGGTGATTGCCATCGAAGTTGATCCTGTCATGGTTAAGATCCTGAAAGAACATCTTCAAGGTTTCAAAAATGTTGACATTATCGAGACGGATGTTCTCCAGTATGATTTTTCTTCTGCATGTGCGGATCTCTCTCCAGCGAAGGTGAAAGTAATCGGCAATGTCCCCTATCAGATTTCCTCACCCATCCTGTTCCGCTTGATGGCCTTTAGACAAGTTATTTCCATGGTTATTCTGATGTTGCAGAAGGAAGTGGTCGACCGGATCATCGCGCCTCCTGGAACCAAGGATTACGGCATTCCTTCTGTGATCCTATCCATGTACTGCCAATCGTTCCGTGTGATGGATGTGCCGGGCAGCTGTTTTTATCCTGAACCGAAAGTAACCTCTTCCGTTCTCAAACTCATCATTCGGGAGAAACCTCTGGTTGTACTCGGGGACGATGTCTTGTTCCGTAAAATCGTCCAGGTTGCTTTTTCCAAACGCCGGAAAACGCTTCTGAACAATCTTCGCCATAGCCACCTGCCCGGATACTCTGAAAACAGTTTGCTGTCCGCTCTTCAGGAAACGGGCATCGACGGGATCAGGAGGGCGGAGACCCTGAGCGCAGAGGAATTCGGGGCATTGACAAATCGCTTATTTCAAAAGAGGGCAAGCTTGTAAAGGTCGTTAAAGAAAAATCTTGACAGGCCGGCTTTCTTTTGTTAGGGAAGCGGCGACCGCTTGGATCCGGTTGAGGACTGAGACGGAAGGGTAGGGAAGATTACGGTTTGAACTGTTTGAAGCCTCCCGTCTCAGGACGGTGAGGCTTTTTTTATTGACGATAAGAGGATGATGGCTGATGAAGATTATCGAGTCCGCAAAAAAAATGCAGGCCTTATCGGAATCCCTCAGAAATCAGGGGAAGATTGTAACCTTTGTTCCCACCATGGGGTACTTCCATGAAGGGCATCTCGATCTCATGCGGGAAGGCCGGAAAAGGGGTGACTGTCTTGTCATCAGCATCTACGTCAACCCGACCCAATTCGGCCCCAATGAGGATTTTGAGAAATATCCAAGGGATCTTGAGCGGGACCGTACTATGGCTGAGAGTGTCGGTGTTGATGTGATCTTTTATCCTCCCACTGCGGAAATGTACCCTCCCTATTATCAGACCTACGTTACGGTCGAAAACGTCACCAACAACCTCTGCGGTCTGTCCAGACCGGGCCATTTCCGGGGTGTGGCAACGATTTGCGCCAAACTTTTCAATCTTGTCAAGCCCCATATCGCGGTGTTCGGAAAAAAGGATTTTCAGCAGCTCGTGACCATCAGGCGGATGGTGCAGGATCTGAATATGGACNNCGCCGGATGAACGGGTATCGGCGCTGAGTCTCAGCCGTTCCCTGAAGCTGGCCAAGGGGCTTTACGAGCAAGGGGAACGGGATGCGGTAAAGATGGTCGGCGAAGTCAGAAAACATATCGAATCCCATCCCCATACAACCATTGATTACGTACAGATCTGTGACACCACAACCATGAAGGATGTGGTCCTTCTGGACAGGGAATCCGTCTTGGCGATGGCGGTCCGGGTGGGTAAAACCAGGCTGATCGACAATTACGTCTTCGGTGAACCCCTGGAGATATAGAGAAAGGTATACAAAGGGACAAAGGAAAAAGCAGGTCCGACCTGCAAAATGACTGTCAGTAAGAGGAAGCGATCATCATGCAGAGATTTATGCTGAAATCAAAACTTCACCGGGCAACCGTCACAGATGCCGATCTTCATTATGAGGGCAGTGTTACCATTGATGAGAATCTGATGAAAGCAGCGGATCTCATGCCCTATGAGAAAGTGTCCATATACAATGTGAGCAACGGGGAACGGTTTACAACCTATGCCATCAGGGGAAGACGCGGCTCTGGCGTGATCTGTCTGAACGGGGCAGCAGCGAGAAAAGCCTCGAAAGATGATGTGATCATCATTGCCAGCTATGTCATCGTCGATGATGCGGACGCAAAAAACTGGTCCCCGAAGTGCGTGCTGCTCGATCAGAAGAATAAAATCAAGAAAATCGGCTGATTCCGGGACCGCTTGCCAATGTTCTGATTGAATATTCCCGGGTCATGCCCGGAATAACAAATGAGCGCCATCAGGGTAGGGTATCATCATGCCTTACCCTTTTTTATTCATTGGAAACTTTAAAATTAATGCGGCATGAAGCTATTCTCAAATCATTATTGAATTATAGATAACTTTTTGCTATTATTTCAAATAGTTTCAAAATATTTCGATAGGAGGAGCATCCGGTTTTGAAATTAAATGTGAAACATATTTTGTTCACCGGTCTGGCCGTCATCATTCCGATCGGTTTGACTCTTTATATCCTCGTTTTTCTCATTGGCATGATGGACGGTTTATTGACCGTCATCCCCGCAAAGCTTCATCCGGATACATTACTCGGTTTTCACATCCCGGGACTGGGTATCATTGTGACACTGATTCTGATTTTGATATGCGGGCTCATGACCCAGAGCATCGTGGGTAACAAGATTGTCCAGTACAGCGAAGGACTGCTGGATAAGATACCCGTCGTCAGGAGTATCCATCTGGCCATTAAAAAGATCGTGGACAGTATGTTCATGTACCGGAGCCGGAGTTTTCGGAAGGTTGTCCTGGTTGAATTTCCCCGCAGGGGGGCTTATACAATCGCATTTGTCACCGGAACTCCCAATGATGAAATTCAGTTAAAGACAGGGAAAAAGTGTTTGAGTGTCTATGTGCCCACGACGCCGAACCCTACTTCAGGTTATTTTATCATTTTTCCGGAAGAGGAACTGATTCAACTGGAGATGTCGGTTGAAGAAGCCTTTACACTGATCATTTCCGGTGGTATTGTCAATCCGCCGGAACCTTTAAAGAAAAAAACGGACTCCGCCCTGCCGCAGCCCTTTGATGGTAAAGGGTGTTGACTACGGAAGGTACCAACGATGAATTCAATAGGGAAGGTAAGAGGAAATGATGAAATTTTTAGAGATTGATAGAAACTTGAAGTATAAGATTGCGGATAGGTCGCTGGCGGATTGGGGTCGCAAGGAAATGGCCCTGTCGGAAAATGAAATGCCCGGTCTGATGGCCGTCCGGGAGAAATACGGCAAAAAGAAACCCTTGAAGGGTCTCAAGATCATGGGCAGCCTGCATCTGACCATCCAGACAGCCATGCTCATCGAAACATTGAAAGCACTGGGTGCGGATCTGCGCTGGGCCTCCTGTAATATTTTTTCGACCCAGGATCATGCGGCGGCTGCGGTTGCGGCGGCCGGTTCTGCTGCTGTTTTTGCCTGGAAGGGAGAAACCCTTGAAGAGTACTGGTGGTGTACGGAACAGGCACTCACCTGGCCGGATGGTTCCGGACCGGATCTGATTGTAGATGACGGTGGTGACGCAACCTTCTTCGTGCATGAGGGAGTTAAAGTGGAAAAAAATCCCGTCCTGTTGAAGAAGGCCGTTGATCATAAAGAGATGCAGATGATCATGGAACGCTTGAAGCACAGTCTGAGGAAGAATCCGAACCACTGGCAGCACGTGGTGAAAAACATTCGTGGTGTTTCGGAAGAAACGACTACCGGGGTTCACAGGCTTTATCAGATGGCTAAAGCGGGTGAATTGCTCTTTCCGGCCATTAATGTCAACGATTCCGTGACCAAGTCCAAGTTTGACAATCTTTACGGCTGTCGCGAATCATTGGCGGATGGCATTAAGCGGGCCACGGATATCATGATTGCGGGAAAAGTGATCGTCGTCTGCGGATATGGAGATGTGGGGAAGGGGTCTGCTCAGTCCATGCGGGGCTTTGGGGCCCGGGTGATTATCACCGAAGTGGATCCCATTTGCGCCCTTCAGGCGGCCATGGAGGGTTACGAGGTCAGGACGCTGGAGGACGTGGTATCCGAAGCGGATATTTTCATCACCGCGACGGGTTGCTGTGATGTCATCACCGGCGGACATATGGAAAAAATGAAAAATGAAGCCATTGTCTGCAATATTGGTCATTTTGACAGTGAGATCGACATGCGCTATCTTGAAACCACGAAGGGGTGCAGGAGCGAGAATGTCAAACCGCAGGTGGATAAATGGACACTGAAATCGGGCCGTTCCATTGTTATCCTGGCTGAGGGGAGATTGGTGAACCTCGGCTGTGCCACGGGACATCCCAGTTTCGTGATGAGCAACAGTTTTACCAACCAGTGCCTGGCACAGATCGAACTGGCTTCAAAGCAACTCAAACCCGGTGTCTACACCCTTCCCAAGAAACTCGATGAAGAAGTCGCCCGGCTGCACTTGAACCGCCTGGGTGCGAAGCTGACCAGATTGAAGAAAAAACAGACCGATTATCTGGGGATTTCTGTGGACGGGCCGTTTAAGCCAGATCATTACCGGTATTAGAATCGCCTTTTCATGTTTTGACTCTTCGATACATCAGCAAGGAAGCGATGCCGAACAGGATATTTGCCGTCCATGCGGCCAACAGAGGCGGCAGGGTTCCCGATCGGCCCAGGGACATCGCAAAGGCGAAGACCAGCCAGTAAGAGAAGCCGATCACGATCCCGGCGCCAATGCTTTGGGTCACACCACCGCTTCTTTCCGACCGCAGGGAAAATGAAACGCCAATGATCACCAGAATGATGCTGACCAGGGAAAAGGCGATCTTTCCGTGCATGTCGGCCCGATACCGTGTCGTATCGTAACCATCGGATTGAAGCTTTTTTATGTATTGTCTGAGTTCCAGATAGCCCATCTTATCCGCATCCTTCTGCGCAATCATAAAATCAGCCGGTTTTTCCGTCAGATTGATCACGGCCGTGGAAAGCTTTTCAAGGACAGGGAAGTCTCCAGCACGGAAATGTGTGATCAGGATATTGTGAAAAAGCCAATGGCCGTCTTTCCACTCGGCGCTCTCGGCATCGAGACGCATGGTCAACTGAAATTCCTGATTCAGATAATTGATCGTGATTCCCTGGAGCAGGTTCTTATCCGGATGGAAAATCTTGAAGTTATAGATACCCTGCCTGCCACGGTACCAGATCTGATTCTGCTTGAAACTTCCCAGCGCCTGCTGTTTTTGAACTTCCACTTTGAGAACATAGTCCGCCTTCTGGTTGGTGTAGGGGATGATGAATTCGCTAAATAAAAAGGCGATCACGCAGAGTACGCCGGCCAGAATAATCAGGGGCAGCGATGTCCGGTAAAGGCTGATTCCGTTGGCTTTCATCGCTACGATTTCACTGTTTTTGGACAGGACCCCAAAGGTGATCAGCGCCGCGAGCAGAACGGCAGCAGGCAGCGTCAGAGAAATGATCATGGGGATGTTGAAGAGAAAAAAGGACAACATCTGGGATAGCGTGGCGTTGTTACTCAGGAACATTTTGATTTTTTCAAAGAAATCGACGATTAGATAAAGGCAGACGAAGGAGATCACCATGAGAACGAACAGCTTTAAAAATTCCCTGGTGATATAACGATCCATAATCCTCATGGCGGCTATTCCTCGTGTTTTTGCATCCGTCGGGAAACAATGCCCCAGAAAAAATGAGGTCTCCAGGATGTCTCTTTTGCCGTCATCGAGAAAAGGATGACGCCTGCCAGGCCAAAAACGAGATTGGGCACCCACGTACCGATGAAGGGAGTGACCTGGCCTGTTTGCACGAGAGCTTCCCCGCCCAGTTGCAGCATGTAGTAAAGCACCACCAGCGCAAAAGCAATGGAGATGCTCCATGATTTGGCGGACCGCTGTGTCCGGATGCCGAGGGGTACACCGAGAAGACCCAGGATGAGGCAGGACATGGGCATGGAGAGCTTCTTGTTCAGTTCGATGGCCACTTCCCGCAGATGCTGTTTTTCCAGGCCGCTTTTCCCGAGCCTTTCCCGGAGTTCCAGAACAGTCATTTCACCGCTGGATTTCTCCTTGAGTTTTTTTTCGTCAAAAAGGGAAGATCCGATATCAAGATTGACGTCGTAGACGGCGAAATCCATTTTTCGATAGTTCTGAAGACCAGGGTCAACCGTATGGGTACTGCCGTTTTCCAGCCGTAGCGTAACCGTCAGTTCCCTGGGATCCGAGATGAGATAGGCCTTCTTCGCGATGATGGTGTTGGGTTCATCTGTCAGTCTCGTATCGGCAATCAAGACGCCTTCCATAAACGCTCCATCCAAAGGAATTTTTTCCGCGTAGATGAGCAGTCCTTTGAAATAATCGACGAACACTTTCTCCCGGATACCGATGCTGGCCTTTTGCTTTGAGACATTATACAGATGAATCTTGGTGGCATAATTACTCTGGGGAACCAGGAAGAGAGTAATGATGCTGGTTGAGATAAAAGCGATCACGGCGGCGACGGCAATGGGCCGGGAAAGCTGGTAAAGGCTGATGCCCGATGCTTTCATCACGGTGATTTCGTTATCTCCGGAAAGACGGCCCAGCCCGATTAAAATGGCGACCAGCAGAGACATGGGAATCGTAAACATGAGGAAGGATGGCATCAACAGGACGATAAATTTCGAGATATCCAGGAAACCGACGCCCTTGTTGACCAGAAGGTCCATCAACTGGAGAATTCTACCCATGAGCAGGACGAAGGTCAGGATGAAGAGGACCATGACAAAGGGCAGCGAAATTTCTCGCAGGATGTAAAGATTGAGGATTCTTCTCATGTTACGAAACCTTCATTTTTTATCAAAGCGAAAGACATAAGAGAGCATCAAGCCCGTCAGATAGGTCAGTCCGCCCCCCCAGAGAACATCGGTGGCAAAATGCCCTCCCTGCGCCATTCTGCCGATGCCCATATAGGTACCATAGGACAGGCCTAACAGCAGGAAAAACCAGGCCCATTTTTTGGATGAATTTCTTAGAAAGAAAAAAGGTGAAAATAAAAAAAAGCCGACCGCCGCATGACCGGATGGAAAAGACTTGCCTTGTCCCGGCGTTCCCCGTTCCCAGACGGGCAGATATTTCTCTGATCCGCCGAAGTTTTGAACCTCGGCCGGCCGGGGTCTTCTCCAGTGGTCTTTAAAAACCGTATTGATGACCAGCCCCGGCCCTAAAACCATATAAATGACCAGAAACAAGCCGATTTTCCGGTAGGGGGCCATTTTACGGAATAGAAAGCCGAAAACGAAGACAACCAGGCCATACAGGGACAGGGTGAGAGGAGGAATGTTCCCGTATTGATAGAGATCAATCCAGGGATGAGCCGTTTTTCCCGGCCATCCCACCGATGGTGAATAGAAGAATTTTGCCAGTAAAAGGTCGGCGTTTGTTGCCGACAGGATCATGGTCAATGTCAGCAGGATGATCAGGGGAATCGAGAAATCCAGAAGAACCCTTTTTGTTTTGTGCATCGCCATTTCTTAACCGTTCTTTAGTCCATGGGAAGTGTAAAAAAAATAAATTGTTGTTCCCGTACCGGCGGGAATCCAGTTTGTTTTCAGAGTGTGGATTCCGGCTTCAGATTGATAGGGCTGCCAGTTTCCCTGGTAATCTTTCCCGAGGACCAGATAAACGCTGTACTCTTCGATCGGTACCCCGCGGAAAAAAGCCGTATGCTTTCCGATAACCTGAAGCTCCCGGAAATAACGTTTGTAGATCTGAAGATCCTGATCATTCACATGGTGCAGGAGGATCATGGCATTTTTCCCCTTCAGCTCCTCCAGCTTTTGCAGGAAAATATAGCGCTCGGGCTTGGAAAAATCAATCCCGATATAAGGTTTCGCCGTGTAAAACAGCGCGCCCGCAACCGTCGTTCCCCGGTCGGCCAGAAGGAAGTATCCGGAAGGATGGGGATTTTCCTGGATGGTGCGGTTAATGGTCTGTCCAAGCTGTCGCCAGCCGTGGAACTGCTGGGTCGTATCAATCTTGGGCGAAATCGGAAGATAGGGTTTGAAGAGGTGAACGTGGATCGCCACATTGGCCAGAAGCGCCAGTCCGACTGCTACATGAAGATAAATACGGTGAGAACGCTTTTCTCGGTAAGCGCGGCTATAGACAAGCCCCAGGAGGAGCAGGCCAGCGATATAGGCTGGTGCGGGCCAGTTCGGTTGTGCCACACCGCCGCGGATGGAACTGAAGGCGAAAAACAGGAGTATCGGCCACGATAACAGTAGCAGATAGAGGTACTCAGGCGCCCCCCTTTTCATGACATCCTGAAAAGCCTTTACGGAGTAGTAAAGGAAGGCAAGAAACAACAGCGGTGTAATGATTCCCGCCTGTCCCCCCAGATATTCTGCCAGCTTGGTGAAAACGGGTTTATCGGTGGGGGCGAAACCACGACCGAACTGGAAGGCGAAGGAGACCCAGTCATATTGCCAGTTCCAGATCAGAACGGGTGAAAAGACAATCAATCCAGTCAGAAGAGCCAGGTAAGGTTCCTTTGTAAATAGCCAGTGCCGGTGATCTCTGGCCAAAAGCAGAAAGGCAAACTGGCAGGGGACGATCAGGATCATCGTATATTTGCTTAAAAGCCCCAGCCCCAGGGCAATCCCCCACAGATACCACCAGGAAGCCGATCCGCCGGTGATGATCCGAATGCCGCAATAGACAGCCAGCGTCCAGAATAAAAGCAAGGGAGTATCGGGGGTCTGAATGATACAACCTGCGGCAAAAAGCAGGGTGATGTTGGCGACAAAAGTCACTTCCCAGGGGACGTCGCGATCTTCAGGAGAAAGCCGGCGGCAGGATAAATAGATCAAACCTATGACCAGCAGCGAGGAGAGAAGGCCGCCAATCCGGACAAAAAACTCACGGTTTCCACCCAGCCCGGTGAAAAGGGCCATGATGTAGGCCACCATCGGCGGGTGATCGTAATAACTCCAGTCCAGATGCTTGGCCCAGTACCAGTAGTAAGCTTCATCGGGTGCTAACTCCAGCCAGGCAATCGTGGCAAGGCGGACGGCATATAATAAAATCAGGACAGTGATCATCCATGAAATTTTACGCATGATGCGATTCCTTGTTCAGNNATCACCCGGCTTGCCCCCACGATCAGGGCAAAGCAGAAGAGCGGCAGCCGGAACTTCGGATAAAAAAGAGACAGCGCCATCGCCAGTGAAAAAACCGTTGTCGCATGGCCCGACGGGAGCGAATTATAATCCCAGCCGGTATGGAAAAAATCAAAGCCATAGAGGTTTGCCTCAAAAAACATTTTAGGCCGGAGACGACCGACCA
The DNA here is from genome assembly GCA_003161855.1 of Syntrophaceae bacterium. Taxonomy (GTDB): domain Bacteria; phylum Desulfobacterota; class Syntrophia; order Syntrophales; family Fen-1087; genus Fen-1087. Next base: position 15,703 of record PMNM01000178.1, read on the forward strand.
CAGGTTTAATCATGTCCGTGATCAGACCCGACAGGGCNNGCGTACTTGAAAAAAATAAAAAGAATGAAAAATCCGATGAGGTATCCCGTTGATTTTCCCAATTCCGTAATCCACTGAAACACATCGATGATGTTTTGATTCAGGTTCCGGCAGAGCATGGCGACGGTCCGGTCGATGAGAGCGTAACTGAAGAGAACCAAGATGAGCGCGGCAATGGAGCCGATGACCATGTTTCGATCCCGGTGGGTCATTTTTTGTCTCCCTGGAAGTTTTTGCACCACACATAGTCCACCGTATTCACCTTCGATCCGTTCAAAAGAAGGTCGATGCTTCTGGCAACGTTTATCTGGCTGCACCGGTAAGATTTGGCGATATCCTCACGATCAAAGTGGGTATTGATAAAAAGCAAGTCATAGCCGAGCGGGGAGTGTTTCTGCCAGAAGTCAAACTGATCCACTCGTTGATCGATCACGAATACCTCCATCCCATAGGGAAGGGCATAATAGGTCATCCGGCTTCCTACGGTCCAGTTCGTCACCGCCAGGGCTTTTTTGGAATTTTTATTTTCTTTTAAAATCTTATCCGCTTCTTTGGCGATCGT
>PMNM01000083.1 GCA_003161855.1 Syntrophaceae bacterium
ATGATTTTCCTGATTCTGTCTTTCTCGTCCGGGGTGCATTTTTTCAGGGTATAGATCAACGGGAGGGTCATTTTCCCCTCTTCCAGGTCTTTGCCGATGGCCTTGCCGAACTCGTCTCGTTGGGCTGTGTAATCCAGGGTATCGTCGGTAATCTGAAAGGCTGAACCCAGCCGAAGACCGAACCTGGCCAGGGCGTCAATCTGCTCTGGTGGAGCATTTCCCAGGATGGCTCCGGATGCGCAGGCTGCCGCCATGAGAATGGAGGTCTTCTTCTCGATGATGGTCAGGTACTCCTCTTCGGTGATGTCGATATCACCGCACTTGACCAGTTGAAAGACCTCGCCTTCCGACATGACATTGGTGGTGGCGGACATGAGCTTGATGATGGCCAGATTGTCTTCATCCGCCATGAGTTTGAAAGATTTGGAGTAGAGAAAATCGCCCACGAGAACGCTGGCCGCATTGCCCCAGACATAATTTGCCGAGACTTTTCCGCGCCGGGTTTCGGCCTGGTCAATCACATCGTCGTGCAGAAGGGTAGCCGTGTGGATGAATTCGATCACAGCGGACAGGGTATAACACTTCTCTCCCTTATAACCGCAGATTTCAGAACAGATCAGCAGCAGAAGCGGCCGGAACCTTTTTCCGCCACCGCCGATGAGATGCTGGATGATTTCCGGGATGAGATCAATTTCGGAGCGAAGATGGACATCCATGCGTTCTTCCACACGCTTCAGATCGTCGGCATAGCGTTGAAATACGTCCTGCATCTGCATGAAACATTCACTCCGGCATTGATGGCAGCAACTATAATTTAACCCTTACGGATTGTCAACTGCTTCATGGACTCACCGGAGGCGTGGATCCAGGGAGTCCCGGATGCCCTCACCGAGGAGGTTATAGCCGAGGACGGTGATCAGAATGGCCAGGCCGGGATAAAGGGAGAGCCACCAGGCGATATCGATATTGTCCTTGCCGGCCGTCAGGATATTTCCCCAGCTGGGTATGGGCGGCTGAACGCCGATACCGAGGAAACTGAGGGCGGACTCGGTGAGGATCGCCCCGGCGATGCCGAGCGTAGTGGCCACCAGGACGGAAGCCATGGCATTGGGGAGGATATGAACAAAGATGATCCTGAAATCACTGGCGCCGATGACCCGTGCCGCCGAGACGAAATCCCTTTCTTTCAGGGAAATGAAGTCGGCGCGGACAAGACGCGTGATGCCCATCCAGCCGGTCAGGCCAATAACGATCATAATATTCCAGATGGACGGTTCGAGGATAGCAATCACGGCCAGGATGAGAAAAAAAGTAGGGAAGCAGAGCATGATGTCCACAAACCGCATGATGATGGCATCGACCCAACGGCCGTAATATCCGGAGGCGGCGCCCAGAATCGTCCCGATCAGCATGGCAATACCCGTGGCCACAAACCCGACCTTCAGGGAAATCCTCGCCCCCCAGATCATCCGGGAGAGCACATCACGGCCCAGTTGATCGGTGCCAAGGGGATGGCCAAAAGAAGGCGGCGCCAGGACATGCTTCAGGTCAATGGTGCTGGGATCATAGGGCGCGATCCACGGCGCCAGCAGAGAGACTGCAAACAGCAGCATGACCACAATGCTACCGGCCACCGCCATCTTATTTTTGAAAAATCTTTCCAGGAAATCGGTCATCATATTTACGACACCCTGATCCTCGGATCGGCGACNNTAGTCCCGGGCCATGACGGACATGTAGAACAACTGGCCCATGCCGGGGATGGCAAAGATGGTTTCAAAGATCACGCTTCCCCCGATGAGTCCGGGGATGGAAAGACCCAGAATGGTAATGACGGGCAGAAGGGCGTTTCTCAGAGCATGCTTATAAATGACTACCCTTTCGCTCAAGCCCTTTGCCCGGGCGGTCATGATGTAATCCTGGCGGATGACCTCCAGCATGTTCGACCGCATATATCGGGAAAGACCGGCGAGCCCGCCAAAAGCCGACAACAGAACCGGCAGAATCAAGTGCTTGATCAGATCCCAGAGGGCTGCACCGGCCGGCAGATACTCATAATTCAATGACCGGAGGCCCGAGATGGGAAGCCAGCTCAGATTCACCCCGAAGAAAATCATCAGGAGCAAGGCCAGCCAGAAGGTGGGTATGGCAAAGCCCACAAAGACAAAGACGCTGGTGATTTTATCGAAAGGCGAATCCTGGTGAACCGCCGACAGGATCCCGATGGGAATGGCAATGAGCAGGATCAGGAGCATGGACAGGATATTGAGGAGGATGGTGATGGGGAGCCGCTCCAGGATTTTGTCCGCCACCGGCCGGTGGTCTGAGGAAAAAGATTTACCGAGATCCAACACGGCCAGTTTCTTGACCCAGGACCAGTACTGCTGATGAAGAGGTTTATCCAGTTCGTACATGGTACGCAGGCGTTCCTTCGCTTCCGCGGAGACCCTTGGATTCATCTGGGTTTGAAGATCCGTTGGCGATCCGGGCGCCAAGTGCATGACGGTAAAGCAGATAATCGTGATCCCGATCAGCAAGGGCACCATAAAAATCAGTCTTTTGAAGATATATTGCAGCATATCCTTTGTGACTCAAAGCTCCGCAAAAAGTTTCATGGCCTTGATATTTTCCAAGGTTCGCCAAAGATTTGCTTCGGAATGGGCCTCGATGGTGATGATCGGATGCCGTCCCAGTTCACGGATTTTTTTTAAAAAGGCAGGGAAGGGGAAGTTCCCCTCGCCGACCGGGAGGTGCTCGTCCGTCACACCGTGATTATCATGAACGTGGAGCTGGCCGATAAAAGGGCCCATCTGGTCGAGCCATAGCTCCAGCGGGGCTCTGGCAAAGGCGTTGAAATGGCCGGTGTCGAAACAGAAGCAGATGTGGGGCGACGCGAGGGCTGTCAGCAGGCGGTGCAGCGGCTCAGGAGCCGTTTCATAGATATTTTCCAGGGCGATCAGGGTGCCGATCTCTTCAGCAATCCCTGAAAAACGTTTCCATGTATCCAGACTGTTCTGGAGCCACTCCTCTTCCGTGGACACATAGTAACGTTCATCGAAAGATGGATGACAAACGATCGAGCGGGGGTGGAAATAAGGGGCAAGATCGAAAACCTGCTGCAGACGGTCGATCGTCACCTGCCGGATTTTCGGGTCGATGGCGCCGGGTCTCAGGTCCATGAAGGGGGCATGCAAAGTTACCGTCAGGCCGGCATCCCGCAATACGTCCGCGATTTTTCTGAAGTCGTCCGGATGAAAACGGTCCAGGGCTTCATGACTGAAGCCGATTTCCGGGTTGATTTTCTTCCGGATCACCATGGGCAGGAGCTTATCCCTTAACAGGTGAAAAGGAATATGGATCTGTACTTTTTTTAAGATTTCCTGCATGTTTAGAGATATCCTTCGAAGTGGGTCATGATTTATCATAGGGGTTATTTTTTAACAACCGCCAAATTTGTTTATGATCATAGCAAAAGAGTTTTAAAAAAGAGGGTCAGTCGCCACCTAAATTTTTTTATCATGGTTTATACAAACCCCTCGGATAGAGAATTTACGTTGACATTATGAAATGAATCTGCTACTGAAAACAACGAGTTAATGATATTCGGCATCAAATAGCGGGAACATTTACCGGGCAAGTAGAACCTGATTGACAAAAAGGAGGTGTGATTGGTTCAGGAAGAAACGGATGCGAAGGAACGGGTACTTCTGTGCGTGAATGCTTTGCTTAAAAAGAAAGCGAAAGATATGACTATTTTAAACGTCAAGGCCATCTCTTCTTTTACCGATTATTTTGTGATCTGCAGTGGCAGCTCTGATCGTCAGGTCCAGGCGCTTGCCGATGCCATTAAGGAAAACATGAAGAAATCCGGAATCCTGCCGCTTGGCATCGAAGGGGCGAGTATCGGTAAATGGATTCTTATGGATTATAATGATGTGATCGTTCATATCTTTTTCGAGCCGACGCGGGAATTTTATGATATTGAACGACTCTGGCCCGATGTGCCCAGAATGGACATGGCGGATGACAACCTTGAATTGACGGCGCTCAATCCGGGAATGTAACGTTGAAGGCGATCCTGAAAGGTCTTGCCGATGTGGTTTTTCCTCCTCGCTGCATGGCCTGCGGTGACGTCCTCAATGAGCAGGAGGATCGGCCATTCTGTCCGACATGCGTTTCCCGGGTCCAATATATCTCATCGCCCCTCTGTCCCTGCTGCGGCATTCCCATGCTCGGGACGGAAGGCACAGATCATTTCTGTGGTGCATGCCTCCTCGCCAGGCCTTCCTTTTCGGTTGCCCGGGCAGTTGCCCGCTATGAGACCATCCTGCTGGATGCTATCCACGCGTTTAAATACAGCGGAAAGATTACCAACGGGCAAACCCTGGGAAAAATGATGNNATCCTGGCGAGGGAAATTGCCAGGCGGTTTTCCCTGCCGCTTGATTTACTGTCGCTCAAAAAGCACATTTTCACCGAGGCGCAGGTCGGTCTGGGAAAAAATCAGAGAACGTCCAACGTGAAAGGGGCCTTTGACGTCAGGGACCATAAAAAGATCGAGGGACAAAAAATTATCCTGGTGGATGATGTTTACACGACAGGCAGTACGGTTAAGGAATGTGCAAGGGTCCTCATGAAAAATAAAGCTGCCGAGTTCGCGGTGTTGACGCTGGCCAGGGCGGTTTAAGAAAGGAGAAGGCGGCCTTATGGAGAAGATCCTCTCCAGGGAGCAATTGAAAGATGAGATGGAAAGACTTCGGAAGGAAGGGAAGAAAATTGCCTTTACGAACGGCTGTTTTGATATTCTCCATGTCGGTCATACGCGCTATCTGCGGGATGCCAGAAAGAGGGGCGATGTCCTGATTCTCGCTTTGAATAGCGACGCCTCTGTCCGGGCCATCAAGGGGGACAAGCGTCCCCTCGTACCCGAAAATGAGCGGGCAGATGTGGTGGCTTCTCTGGAATCTGTGGATTATGTAACGATTTTCAATGAGTTAACCCCCCTTGAGTTGATCGAATACCTAAGGCCGGATGTGATCGTCAAGGGCGGTGACTGGGTGGAAGAAAAGGTGGTTGGCCGGGAGTCCGTCCGGAAATGGGGCGGCCAAGTGGCCATTATTCCAGAGATCAAAGGTGCCTCCACTACGAATATTGTTGAAAAGATTAAAAAAGTTTACAGGGAGTCGTAACCTGCATTTTTTTCTTTACAAATGTATTTTCATTGTGTATGAGAGGTTCCCCAAAAAAAAGAGGAAAAGAAGAGANNGATGCGGGTAAGACGGTCTCTGAGATGACCAGCGGCGGCAAGGAGAACTTTCCTGATCCCAACGACAGGGCATCTCTTGAGTCAGACCGGAATTTTGAACTTCGTATCCGGGACAGGGAGCGGAAGCTGATTACCAAGCTGCAGGAAGCCATCAGACGTATCAGTGACGGCACTTTTGGTCTCTGTGATACCTGTGGGGGGCCGATCTCGGAAAAAAGGCTTTTGGCAAGGCCCGTCACCACACAATGTATCAACTGTAAGACCAAACTGGAAAAACTTGAAAAGCTGATAGGGGACTAACCGTTCAGCATCGGTGATGCCTCTCATTTTATGTCTTGCCCCCGGTTCGGAATTTTGTTTATCCGCCGGGGTTTTTTGTGATCATCCCGCCACATTCCCACTTAAAAATACATTGACAATTCTCACCGGCAGTTCTTTAATAAAGCATCATTCTTTTGTCTTTCCTCGAGGGATCCATCACGATGTTTGTCAGAGTCGCCGTCAATATTCCATCCGAAAAAACCTTTTCCTATGCGGTTCCGGAAAAATTTGAAAAAAGTATTGTCGTCGGTAAGCGGGTGTTTGTTCCCTTTGGCAGGAAGAGGTTGACAGGTTACATCCTCGCTGCCATGGCTTCGTCAACATTCGAAAACATCAAGGAAATTATTGACGTCCTGGATCCCGAGCCGCTTTTTGATGAAGAAGATCTGAGATTTTACCAGTGGGCTTCAGACTATTATATGTATCCCCTCGGCAAGACATTGACTGAAATCCTGCCCGGCGGGATTGATGTGCAAAGTCACCTCTGGTTTTCTCTGAATGCCGATGCCGATATTGCGGTGGATCATGATTTGTCCGATGGTCAACGCAGGATTGTCAATATCCTGAAAGACTTTCCGGGAGGCCTGCCTGCGGGTCCCTTGAAAAAGCTGATGGGCCGGAAGGATATTTACCATGAGATCCGGACACTTCAAACCAGAGGACTTGTAGAGGTCGATGACAGAGTCGAAAGGCCGAAAGTTTCGTTAAAAAAAGAAAAGATCATCTCTCTGCATCCCGGGCCATTATCCCATGAAAAAATGACAGAACGACAGCGCCTGCTTGTTGATTATCTCAGCCGCTCCGGTCCTGTATCTCTGCCTGTTCTAAGGCAAAAGTTTGAAAACGCTTCCACCCTTGTCAGAAATCTCGTGAAGAAGGGACTGCTGATCGTGGCTGAGCAGGAGGTTTACCGCCGCCCTGGCGAGGACCCGCGGATAGGCGTCAGGAACGGGATCATTATTCTCAATGACAGTCAGATAGCGGCGCTCCGTGAGATTTTAAAAGGCCTTTCCACAGGCCGGTTTTCTCCTTATCTTCTTCACGGGGTGACGGGAAGCGGCAAAACGGAGGTTTACCTCCAGGCCATTGTCGAGGCTGTCAAAGATGGAGGCGGTGTGATCTGTCTGGTGCCGGAAATTGCCCTGACCCCTCAGCTGATGAGCCGGTTTAAAGAAAGCTTTCATGGCCAGGAAATCGCTGTTTTGCACAGCGGCATATCAAAAAGTGCCCGTTACGACCAGTGGCGAAGGATACAGCGCGGCGATATACGGATCATCGTCGGCGCCCGTTCCGCGCTTTTTGCACCCGTGCGGAAGCTGCGGCTGATCATTGTGGATGAAGAACACGACGGTTCCTACAAACAGGATGACCGGATGAGATATAATGCCCGGGATCTGGCCCTTGTGAAGGCAAAGCTTCATTCGGCCACCGTTGTCCTCGGATCGGCCACGCCGTCTCTCGAGACGTATTTAAACAGTACCAAAAAAAGATATCGCTACCTGCGACTTCCCCAAAGGGTGGAGGACAGGCCCCTGCCCAGGGTTGAAATCATTGATATGAAGGTTGAGAAAGATGAAAGAGGGAGTGTGCCGATCCTGTCCCGTTCCCTTAAGAGAGCCATCCAGGAGACGCTGGAAGCGCAAAAACAGGTGCTCCTCTTTTTAAATCGCCGGGGCTTCAACACGTTCCTGTCCTGCCTTCATTGCGGCCATGTCTTTTGCTGCCTGAACTGTGCCGTATCCCTGACGCACCACGCCCGTGAAGGGATTTTGAAGTGTCATTACTGTGACCTGGCTGTTCCGATTCCCCTTTATTGTCCCGCCTGTCAAGGCAGCCGTATTCAAAGCTATGGCGTCGGCACCGAAAGATTGGAGGAAACTGTAAAAAGTATGTTTCCCCAGGCCCGGGTGGCACGCATGGACAGCGATACCACCACCGGACGGGGGGATCACGGCCGCATCCTTCATGCACTTGACCGGTTCGATATTGATATCCTTGTCGGCACGCAGATGATCACCAAGGGACATGACTTTCCGAATGTCACCCTGGTGGGTGTCATCTCTGCGGATACGGCACTGAATATTCCCGATTTCCGTGCGGCAGAAAAAACCTTTCAACTCCTGACACAGGTTTCAGGCCGGGGCGGCCGGGGCGATGACCCGGGACGGGTCATCATTCAGACCTTGAATCCCGACCATTATGCCATCCGGCGGGCAAGAGAACATGANNCCGCATCGTCAATCTTCATATTTCCAGTTTGAACAAAGACAGAGGCCGGGAAAGCGTCGGCGAAATGAAAAGAGTTGCCGACGATCTTTCCAGAACCGCTCCGATGGCGGGAAAGGTTGATGTCATCGGTCCCGCGGAATCTCCGATTGCCAGGATCAAGGGACGATACCGGTGGCAGTTGCTTTTGAAGGGTGAGGATAGCCGCGCCCTTCACGAACTGACTCGGGCGATACTCGACAGAAGCTGGCCGGGCGGTTTGGATATCAAGGTGGATGTGGATCCCTTAAACTTTATGTAAAATAGCGTGATATAATGCAAAAGAGGTGAATCATGCCTAAACCCAGAATCATCTTCATGGGAACGCCTGAATTTGCTGTTCCTTCCCTTGAGATTCTTGTTCATCATCCATATCAGGTCATCGGTGTGGTCACCCAGCCGGACAGGCCGAAAGGGAGGGGCAAGCAATTGGCGCCTCCACCCGTGAAGATGTTCGCCGAACAATATCATCTGACCGTCTTACAGCCGGAGCGGGTGAAAGATCAGGAATTTATGGATGCATTCAGAAAATTGGCTCCGGATCTGGTTGCCGTGGCAGCCTTCGGACAGCTTCTGCCCAAGGGAATTCTTGACCTTCCCCCGCTGGGTTGCATCAATGTCCATCCTTCCCTGCTGCCGAAGTACCGGGGGGCGGCGCCGCTCAACTGGACGATCATTCAGGGAGAGACCCGGAGCGGTGTCACGATCATGCGGATGGACGAAGGCATGGATTCCGGGGATATCCTTGTTCAGGAGGAAACACCCGTCGGGCCGGATGAGACCGTTGGCGAACTCCATGACCGGTTGGCGAAGATGGGTGCGGANNAGGCTGAAAAAGGAGGACGGCATCATCCACTGGCATCGGGGTGTCGATGACATTATCCGTCTCGTCAGGGGACTTTCACCATCCCCCTGTGCCTTTACCTTTCTGCAGGGGAAGACGCTGAAGATATTCCTGGCGGCAGGCCGGAAATTACCTGTCGATCAGGTTCCGGGCAGGATCAGCGAAGTAACGCAGGAAGGCTTGCCGGTTGCGGCGGGAGATGGTCTCGTCTTTTTGAGAGAGGTCCAGCTGGAAGGCAAGAAGCGAATGCCGGTCCAGGATTTTCTGAGGGGATATCCTCTCCGGCCGGGAGAACGGCTGGGCTAAAACGATACTGACAGAGACCATTTTTAACCATTCAGAAGAAAAAAAGGAGTTCTTATGACACGCAGACGCTTTGTCGATTTGAGCATCAGTATCGAAACGGGGCTTCCCAGCGATCCGCCCATGATGATTCCCAAAGTTGATTATATCGATCATGCCCTGGGGACAGCCTCCATGCTGGATTTCTTCCCGGGACTGAAAAAGGAACAGTTGCCCGGCGGGGTCGGATGGGCCGTCGAATTCCTCACTCTGGCCACCCACAGCGGGACGCATCTCGATGCGCCCTATCACTACCATCCCACCATGGATCAGGGAAAACCGGCGACGACCATTGATGAAATTCCCCTCGAATGGTGTTTCAGTAACGGGGTCCTGCTTGATTTCCGTCACAAGGCCGATGGGGAGCGGATCACCGCGCAGGATGTCAAGAGGGAACTCGGCCGGATCCAGTATGAAATCAAGCCGCTGGATATCGTTCTTGTGCAGACCGGGGCCGACGCCTTTTGGGGGAAGCCGGAATATCTGATCAAAGGGGCTGGCATGGACCGGGAAAGCACGCTCTATCTGACGGAAAAAGGGGTCAAGGTGGTCGGAATCGACGCCTGGAGCTGGGACCGGCCCCTGCCTTACCTGGCAAAGGAGTTCCAGGAAAAAGGAGATCCCAAGGTGGTCTGGGAGGCGCACTTTGCCGGTATCGAAATCGGTTACTGCCACATGGAGAAACTGGCCAATCTGTCGGCCATCGGCAAGCCCCACGGCTTTACGGTCTGCTGTTTTCCCATCAAAATCAAAAAGGCCTCCGCCGGCTGGGTTCGGCCGGTTGCCATTGTGGACGAATGAAAGAGACCCCCCGCAGTCTGGCCGTGGATATCCTGAACCGGATCGACGAGGCTGGCCTCTTCGCCGAACCGTTGCTGGATCAAGCCCTGTCCGGGGACCGGTTGACGAATATCCATGACAGGCACCTGCTGACGGAGATCGTCTATGGGACCCTGCGGAAGCGGGGCCGCATCGATGGGATCATCGCCCGCTTCTACAAAGGGGATATGGCCGGCATGGAAACGGGGGTGAAGAACATCCTGAGGACCGCCGTTTATCAGCTCCTCTTTACGGACCGCATCCCTCCTTTTGCGATTGTGAATGAGGCCGTCAAGATCGCAAAGATATCCCATCAGGCAAGTTCCGGCCTGGTTAATGCCATCCTGAGAAATATCATCCGGCGGCAAGAGCACATCACCGATCCGGATTTCTCGAAAAACCCCGCCGCTCACATCTCACAGGTTCATTCCCATCCCCTCTGGCTCGTCGAACGGTGGCTCAAACAATTCGGCCCCGAAGAGACCCTGGCGATCTGCCGGGCGAACAATGACATTCCGCCTCTGAGCGTGAGGATCAACAGGTTGAAGACAACCCGTGAATCGGTCATGGCCGATTTGGGTCAATCCGTTTTTGAGACGCGCAAGACCGCGTTTTCTCCGGACGG
>PMNM01000104.1:0-288 GCA_003161855.1 Syntrophaceae bacterium
GAGATATTGGTTAGTGCTCAATTCCACAAACAACTCCTCTGCTTATTGGGGTTGGTCCGATGACCAGAGCGCCCTCGGTGTAGCTGGGGAGTATTTCGGTCATGGTAGTGGTGTCTATCCTAATACCGGCGGACCCTATCAGATGGAACTGAGCAGCAATAGTGCTGTTCCTGAACCCACCACGATACTGCTTCTTTCTCTTGGTCTGATTGGGTTGGCTGGAGTTAGGAGAAAGTTAAAGAAGTAACGAAACACAATAGGTTTAATAGAAAGGCAGGGTCGATTGGC
>PMNM01000104.1:388-4888 GCA_003161855.1 Syntrophaceae bacterium
GGCTAGACTACAAGCACCACCAACAAAATCAAGTGGTTATATACTTATGACTGTAACCTTTTTTAATTTTAGGAGCATTTTGTCCCCATCCTGTCCCCACTTTTGATTTTTTACCCTCAATAAAATGTCCATGATTGTTTCTGTCTGATTATGAAATGTTCTGTAGGAGATCCTTAAATACAAAACGTTTAGGCCACATAGCTCTTTGAATTACCGTCCTCCAGCACCAGAGGCGTTCCTGAATTGAGAAATAAAAAAAATGGATAGAAATGGTAACCATTACCTTAGAGTTACAGGGAATCAATATAAATTTATTCCATTCTCTCTTTCTTCATATCAAGCATGTCAAAAAAGGCATCTATCCTTGTTTTAACGAGGGGGAATGAATATGCCCTTGGATCGATACAATCTCCATCAATGACGAGCCAGGGTGTGTCATCTTTCAGATGTTCTGCACACATATGGATGGAACTATAGAGATGACGGCATCCTTTATGGGTAAAGCCGATCATGCCATCAACATTAAACAGCTTGTTATACTTCTCGTAAATACCGAATTGTACTTCGACGGGGCTGTATGCAGGATTCGAGAGCATTTTTCTCGCAAGACTGCGATATGGATCTGCAGGATCAAAGGCATCCCAGAAAATAAAATTGGACATTTCATGCACCAGGTAGGCTCCGCGCTCCTTTTCGATATAATTGATAATGGTGTTGTCATAATAAGGTCTCAAATGGATCCAGACAATCCTGTGGATTCCTTTTGAAATGCCGCCTTTGGCACAGGCAGCCTGCATTTCTTCGTAAAGGGATTTGAAGATGTCCACTGCAGCATCGGTGCCCCAGATGTTGAGCAGGACGACCGAATAATCAAGCATCTGAACGCCCCTGACCAACGGGTAGTTATTTTTTCTTAACTCCATGGCTTTCAAAAACCATTCACGGGCTTCGTTTGAACGCTGCATTACCTCATATAGCCTGTCCTCATCTAGTTTCCTGCCGGTTTCCTGTTCGATAAATTTGACCATGGACTTGAGCTGCTTCGCAACATAATCCACGGCATCCCTGTATTGATCAGGATTCATGACCATGCCGCCAAACGGCACATCGATAAAAAATTCCTTCCTCCCGGTAATCTGGGCGGAAAATCGTGCAAGCTTCATCGCAGTATCACATAGCTGAGATGTGGTTACAATAAAGTCCGGCTCCGGGAAAAGATGCTCCAGCATAGCACCCGCGGAACATGTTGCGAAGGAGCAGCTATCCATGCATTGGGTGTAAGATTCCCCCCTCTCCACGAGCACCCGGCTGATTCCCGCTCCGGCGATCCCGGCAGCAGCCATTTCCGCCGTGAATGGGACGATGTCCATCGCCTGGAATATTTCAGTGGGCATAAACAGACTGTGCCATACCACGCATGAATTCGGATCATACGCTTTTATGAACATGTCTGTTATGCCTCGGCCTCGTTTTTGAGAAGCGCTCAACTCCGATGCCGGCTTCTTGAGCAGCGCGCCTGCCTTTTCCCCCATATCCTTCATGGTGGACTTCTCTTTGTGCTCCTGTGAAAACTTCAGGAAATCCTGCAATTGCTGAGTTCGTTTCAATCTATATTCCATATTATCTAAGCCTCAATAAAGTCGAGCAATTCAATGAAGGATCGGATTTCCCTCTGCGGTATGTCGCCTGATATATCCCCCTCAATCTTTTTGATGGGGATATTTTCCTTTTCCAGGGCATCCTTGACGAACTGGTATTCCCAGAAAAGATTATCGCAGCGCTTGGTTGCAAAATAAATGACTGCATCGGCCCTGAATTCACGCACCAGCTTCACAACTATATCCGGCGTCCGTTCTCCATGACTGCCGGCCATCCGCGCACAAGGCATCTTGCCCAGATAGCGCCTGCTTATTGCGGTCATGGGTTCAGTATCTGCTTCCATGTTGATTTCAGTATCAAAGTAGCGATAGCCATGACAGGCGTCCTCACATATAACGATTCCGCCGGTGCCATCGCCTTCAATATATTTAACGATCGAAGGATTATACATGCCCCCGTATAGAAGAACCCGATATCTAAAATCATTGAATACCCCGGTTTCCCTCATTTCCAGCTCCTGAAGATACGGTTCAAAATACTCATTGAATTTTTCTTTGGGTGTGGACATGCAGATATCAAGGATTTCCTGGACTTGGAAGCCGCTCACGGACGGCTTTTCCCGTTTTCTTAACTCGTAGAGCCGATTTAAAAGTTGCCTGGTCTTATTATATACTTTGATTGAGCGGATCAGTGATTCATCTGATATGTGTTTATTGAACTGCTTCTCGATATCTTCCTTAAATTGATTCAAGGTTTTGCTGAAATATTCAACGGAAAGGTTTGTATTAACGGTTGGCACGGAAAACTGATAGGCAAATTGCGGCTTGACACTGGCATTCATCTCTACCCAGCCGTCATATAAACGTCTCATGCATTCACAGCAGTGCGGAATAATGACCCCATCCATGTAGTCGTATTTACCTTCCAGCGCACCGCCAAAAATACTGTGAACGAATGAGCAGAGGCCTCTGCTTAGATATACGTCGTCGTCTTCACACCCGGAACNNGCCGGATTCGGCCATCAGATCATGACCCATATCGGCCCGTACGGTTTCTTCATGATAATCATCGCAGGCACCGATTGCCGCTATTGTCTTATTGTCAATTTGCAGCTTTACGAGGTCGCAGTAGTTTTCCTTCGGCAATCTCTTGGGACATTCATGGTATTCACATTGAATAACGCTTGAAGTGATTCTGTAGACGTCCTCAAATCCCCTGAAACTGGTAACGATATTTCTTTTCTTGTGGAGCCTGCTTACGATCAGCGCCATGCCAATAGCGCCCATCACATCGTGATACAGAGGTACGATAAGTTCAGGCTCTTCGCCGCCTCTTGCCTCGGCAATGTATTTTTCTAATTCCCGCTTCACCCCTTTGTTCGCAGAAACGCCGCCCTGGAAAACAATTGGTGATCCCAATGTCTTTCTGCTAATTCCCAGAGTGTTGATAAAGTTTTTTGCGCATGCCTTGCAAAGACCGGCAATAATCGTCTCGATCGGGTAGCCTTTGGCCTGGGCATCGATCATACATGAATCCATGAAGACTCCGCACCTGGTCCTGAAGTCTATGGATTTGACCGCTGCCAAGGCACAGTCGCCGACTTTCTCAATCGGAATGCCGAGCCTGTTCGCCTGCGCATCCAGCATGGCGCCCGTTCCGGCTCCACACCATTCATTCATCTTCGACTTCTCAGGGATCCCGTTATTTACATATATGACCTTGGAATCCTGCCCGCCTATTTCCAGGATGGTTTGCACGTCCGGGATCTGGTGGATGGTTGCTGCCGCATGGCTATATATCTCGGTCCTGTATGTATCCGCATTCAAAATGGACTTTGCCATCTCTCCGGAGCTGCCTGTAGTTCCCACACCGATGATGACCGCATTGACCGGAAGCATCTGCTGCAGTTTAATGAAAGATGTTTTAATTGCGTCAAGAACCCGCCCGCGTGTGTAGGTATATACCGTTTCAATGACATTGTCGTACTGGTCGAGAAAAATGACATTCGTTGACACCGAACCGACGTCAACCCCTATAAATCCGTGCATTTTATGATTCCAAGCTTTTCCTGTATTTGAAAAAGCCCGCGTCTTCTCGCTCTCGTGGCAGTATTTGTATACAAGAAAATCAAAAGAACTCAGCATCTCATCCAGCTTTGTGGCCATTGTTTTAATGTGCTTGTCCAGTTGAAGATCTTTTATGGTAACGGAGAGAGTCAGGTCCGTCTCATTATAGGACAAAGTTACGGATGCGTTATCATCATTGGTCAAAACATTTATGGTCTCAGGACTTAAGCAGTGGAAAGAAACTGGAAAGGTATCCAAGACATCCTTGAAAAAACGAATGATCGTTTTCGTATCATTTTCGGACGGCTGAATTGGAGCATTAATAAACATCAATCTGAACCGTTTATTCATCTCAGGAGTAATAATCTGTGGAAACCCGGCAGTGATGGAATTAAATTGCTGCAATAAATTTACCTTCTCATTATTCATGCTTTTAATCTTCCTCTTCTTCAAGATGTCATTAAATCCGAAGGGGATCCTGTAAGTAATGTGGTAGTTATTCATTAGTGCCTCCTTTGCTTCAAATTTAACCAAATCATGTCATAGNNCCAGAGGTGATAGGATGCGGCAACCGGATGGGGCGGTCATCTATACGGCCAAAGTATGCCCTGGACCCCGATCCGGGGACAGAAAGACAAATACGGTATTCCCCGCAATGGAATGGCTGGCGGCTATGTGTACGCACATCCCGAACCGAGGCGAACAGATAGTACGTTACTACGGATATTACAGCAGCGTCTCACGGGGAAAACGGCAGAAGGCAGGCAACGATAATTCTGTCCCCTGCATTGACTGTCGGGCATGAATTGTGTTTATTACGGATTGAAATCTTGCA
>PMNM01000142.1:0-17385 GCA_003161855.1 Syntrophaceae bacterium
CGTGCCCCATTTTTTTGCCCGCCGTTTATCTGCTTCATTAAACACCTTTTTTGTGATAGTTTCTACGCTATTCATATCAATAAAAACGAAAAAATGAGGGTTGATGAACAGAAAAGTCATTCTGAAGTTGATTTTTTTTCTTCTGGTCATGGTTGCCGGTGTTTTCTTTTTCTGGCATTATGACCTCTACAGCTTCTTTTCCGATCGTACAAAGATTATTCGTTTCCTCGATTCCTTTGGTCCCCTTTCTGTTGTTGTTTTTATCGGCCTTCAGATTCTCCAAGTGCTTATCGCACCTATCCCCGGTGAGGTCACCGGCTTTATCGGCGGTTACGTTTATGGCATTATCCTGGGCACACTCTATTCCACCATTGGGTTGACCATCGGTTCCTGGCTGGCTTTCGGCCTCTCCAAGATATTCGGCCTTCCCTTTGTGGAAAAATTCGTCAGCCGGAAAGTGATTAAGAAATACGACCATCTCATGAGCCATCAAGGCCCTTTCGTGGCTTTTCTTTTGTTCCTGATTCCCGGCTTTCCTAAAGATGCCCTCTGCTATGTCCTTGGTTTAAGTCATTTGAAAACGAGGACCTTTCTGATCATCTCTACCATTGGCCGACTGCTGGGAACATTGCTATTGTCCATTCAGGGTGACTGTGTCCGTAACCAGCAGGATCAGGCCTTTTTCATTATTACGGCGGTCAGCCTCGTCATTCTCGCCCTTGGTTATTTTCTGGGGCAGAAGTGGTTGAAAAAATTTCACAAACACCCTCCAAAAGTAAAGACAGGGACCGATAGCGACGGATTGCGATGATCGATTATTTTATTCAAGAACTCTCCACCTATCTCCAGAGCTCATCGCTTCTGGCTTATGTTGCTGTCTATCTTGGTGGCGTCCTTGTCAGCTTTACGCCTTGTGTCTACCCCGTTGCGCCCATCACCATCGCCTTTATCGGCGCCCACAGCAGCGGATCAAAACGGAAGGGATTCGTACTTTCCATTATCTATGTCCTCGGCATGTCCATCACCTATACCGCCCTGGGAGCGATCGCTGCTTTATCGGGCAAGTTATTCGGCCAGATCCAGACAAACCCCTGGACTTATATGATCATGGCCAATATCTGTATCCTCATGGGCCTGGCCATGCTCGATGTGTATGTCCTGCCTTGGCGAACGCCACAGTCTATCGCAAGGATACAACCCAGAGAAAAAACGAAGGGGATCATCAGCAGTTTTCTCATCGGTATGGCATCGGGTCTGGTGATGGGTCCCTGCACAGCACCGGTTCTGGCAGTCCTTCTGGGTTACGTGGCGACCCAGCAGAATTTGTTTTTTGCCGCGACCCTTTTGTTTGTTTTTGCCTTCGGTTTGGGGACATTTCTTATCATTCTTGGGACATTTGCCGGTCTGCTGGCCAATCTGCCCAGATCGGGCCCGTGGATGGTCAGAATCACTCATCTTTTTGGCTGGATCCTGATCGGGACGGGAGAATATTTTCTCATTCAATCCGGGGTCTTATGGGGCTGAAGAGGGGTGTTGTGAAAAAAGAGAAAAACTTTGATTTCCGGTGTCTGGGCGTTATCTTTTTGATTTTTTGGATTATTCTGTCCTGTTCTGAAACATCGCAATCGCCGATATCTTTAAAAACCGTCGAAGGCAAGGCACGGGACTTTATGTTGAAAGATTTGAACAACCAGAAATTTCTATTGAGTGAGCAGCAGGGAAAGCCGGTTCTACTCATTTTCAGTACCACCTGGTGCCCGACCTGTCGTTCGGAAATTCCCCACTATAAAAAAATTCACGAGATTTATACAAGCCGGGGGCTGGTGATCGCCAATATCGACATTCAGGAATCTCAGGACAAGGTGTCTCGCTTTAAAGAGAAATTTCAGCTCCCCTACCAGGTGCTGCTGGATGAAACAGGTCGTGTTGCCGAGGCTTACAGTATTGTCGGTGTTCCCACGATGATCCTGATTGATCAGGAGGGCCGCATTCGGTCACGGCAGTACCAGGCGATCGATGACCCGTTGAAGACACTGTTTGCGGGCTCATAATTAAGGATAAAACAGGTGATGGATTACGAAATGAATGTTGAAGTGCAGCGTATCGCCCAATCCGTAGTCCGGACAGGAGAGAGTCTGCTCTGGTCCGGTCAGCCCGATCCCCGGCGCATCGCTTTGCAAACATTACCCATTTTTATTTTAGCCATTCCCTGGACCGCTTTTGCTCTCTTCTGGATAGCGACTGCCTCGGGCTTCAAGCTGCCCTCTTTTGATCCTTCGAACTATTTCAGCCTGTTCCCTTTTTTCGGGGTTCCCTTCGTCTTGATCGGTCTCACCACGCTGGCCCTTCCCTACTGGGCATACCGGCGGGCAAACCGGACTGTTTATGCGGTTACAGACCAGCGTTGTTTGATGATCACAACAGGCAAAAGGATGTATGTCGATTCCTATGCGGCCGAAGATATCGGTGCGATCAAACGGGTCGAGCGACGAAACGGTACAGGGGATCTCATCTTTGCAGCTTCAGCGACGGATGCCGCAAAAGATCTGACCCGCATCAGAAAGACCGGCTTCTACGGCATTCCCAACGTCCGACAGGTAGAAGACATCGTGCGTAGCGTCTTTAAAAAATAGGGCCTCTTTCTCATCATTTTCTTATTTCGTGGGGATGCTTCTGCCGGCTATTCATTTGAGTGCAGGGCGACCCGGTTGCCTTCGCTATCTTCGAAATGCGCGATGAAACCATAGGCACCAATGCCAATTTTTGGCATGAGCGTTTTGCCGCCGCTTGCATGAACCCGTTTTAGCATGCCGTCCATGTTATCAACAATCAAATAAACTAAGGTTGAAGTGCATAAAAGACAGCCGGATAAATCATAACCCGGGCGCATAAGCTAAGCTGGCGGGTTTAACCAGCAGGGTCATGCCGATAATGTTTCTCGTGAGATCGGCAGAGACCACATCATAATTGAACAGTTCACGGCCCGGATGAAGGGTTGTGATCGCCGCGTGACCTACAATAACCTTGCCTTTCCTTCCTAAGAGATTCCTCGTGCTGATGCCCCACATGTTGTGAAAAACCAGAGGTTCACCCTGATAGGTACCGATGTACAGCATAATGTGACCCCGACGCCACAGCAGCGTCAGGTAGGGAATCCCCTGCGTCACAATCGCCTTTTCCTTTTCTTCCGGAGTCAGGGCACTCAGATCGATGAAGGTCCCTACATTTTGTGCCTGCTGTGCTGAATTTCTGGGCAGCCAAAAGCCAAAGGGCGCAAACAAATCCCTGATCATGGCCGAACAGTCACGGTTACCGTGGAGGCCTCCCCATCCATAAGGTTCATTAATCAATTCATTGGCGACACTGGCCATATTCATGGTTGTCATTTTAAGGGGTTTCGATGTTGCCGTTTCTTTCGAAACCGCAACCTTCTTTAAAACCGCCCTCNNGATGGCTCTCCCAGCTTTTCATAAAATCGGCATCTACAAAGGCCACATCCTTCGCCGGCATCCACCCAAAATAGTAAGCCGTCTCGGCCATAACCCATGCCCTGTCCCTGGTGACATGAGAGATCAAGATCGGGGTATTGACCGTTACAGCAGACACCTGAAGGTTGTCAAAGGGATATCCCGATCCTCCCCTTTTGAAACTGTTAAAGTGAGGCCTGTAGGTCGGAAGAGCCCTCAGATTGGAATGGCGGATTGTGATTGCCGGAATGCTTTCGCTGGGATAATGGTTGAGGCGGGCGTTGCCGGTCAGTTTTTTCATCCATTTTCTGGTATGTTTTCGGCCATTTTCCCCATAGCCCCTGTTCTGACTATATTTTTCAAATTCCCCAGCGATATCTGCCAGGCTATAGGCAGGCTTCTCCTGATGCCAGGGAGAAAAATAAATAGTGTTGTAATTCTGATCTATGCGCTTCTGTTCCGCCGGGTCGAGCATCAGGGAATCCGGGGTCATCCGGCCGAGATAGAAGGAATGATCCTGTTTCAGTTCCCGAATATCCCGGATGGTTTCATAAGAACTGAAACATCCTGATAACAGAAAAAGCCACAGGATCAGTAAGATTAAATAAGATCTTGTTTTCATCCGCCCATTTCCTTGAAAATAGATACTAAGCGATTTTTTCTGTTTGGGCAATAATTTTATGCTCTTTGAAATCTATTTTTTATGGCAATCCCTTGCAAAGCCTGTTATATTTCCAACGACAGCAAATCGTAAAAAGGTCTCCCATCATCCAAAAGGACATGCAAAAAAAAGGAGGTGACGGAATATGGTCTCAGCAAATGTACTAAAGAATTATATTTTTTTTAAAGGCTTCACGGATGCCCAATTAAAGAAAATGGCCTCCATAGCTTCTGAGGAATCCTATCCGGCCGGGACGCAACTGTATAAAAAGGGAGATCCGGCCAGAAGTTTCTTTATCTGTAAGGAAGGCAAGATGGTTATGGTCATGGATAACAACATGGGACCGCACCAGCCACCCATGCAGATCACCGTGGATATTATCACCAAAGGGGAATCCATGGGCTGGTCTTCCGTCGTCGATCCCTATCTCTATACCCTGGGCGCCCTGTGCATCGATCATACAAAACTGATTGCCTTTGATGCCGCAAAATTGAGAAATCTCATGGATAGGGATTGTGAGCTGGGCTATAAGGTCATGCAGGCAACGGCAAAGGTCATCTCACTCCGGCTTGCACATACAAGGATCATTCTGGTNNAGCCAGGTCGGCCTATAAAGATAAGGCAATCTATGTGGACGTAAAATCAGACCCCGCAAAACTTCAGGAAATGCTGAAGCTGTCGGGCGGTGCGCGGCAGGTGCCAGTGATTGTTGAAGGAGATAAAGTGTCCATCGGCTATGGCGGCACCTGAGGCATCTGACAGCCCATCGGAGATGGGTTTATTGATTTACATGGAGGCGCTGTATGAAAAATAAGACCCTTGAATCTTTAATTGAAATGGCCATCAAGAATGAAGAAGAAGCCTATGCGTCCTACATGGAGCTTTATGGCATCGTGGCAGACAAGATCGCGAAGGATACCCTCAAGTTTCTGGCGGAAGAGGAAAAACAACACAAGGCCTATCTGCTGAAATACCGCGACGGCAGCTTCCGGGANNCGCCAATAAAGAACTCAACGCCTATAAGTTCTATCAGGATCTTGCCAATATGCATCCGGACGGCGACATTAAGGACATGTTGCTCCGCATGGCCCAGCAGGAGTTGCGGCACAAGGAAAAGGTTGAGTATCTTTACGCCAATACGGTATTTACCCAAACCGCTGGTGGATAAAGGCAGGAGGTTAACGATGCGCAAGGCTTATCCGTGGGAAAAAATCTTCTGGCTGGTTGCGCTGTTCATCCTGACAGGGTTACCGGCCGGCACTGATCATCTGACGACGGAACACATGATGCTGGAGACGGCTTTTGCCGCGTCCAACCAAGTGATTTCCGTGGCAACCCCATCTTCTTTTGCCGACTTGGCGGAAAAACTGAGCCCCGCCGTGGTGAATATCAATACCACCACGACCATTAAAGGACGCAGAGGCTTTCCGCAGGGCGACGAGATGCCCCACGGTGGTGAAGATTTTTTCAGACGCTTTTTCGGAGATATTCCAGAAAAGGATTTCAAGCAGAAGAGTCTGGGCTCAGGTTTCATCATTTCCGGTGACGGCTACATCTTTACGAACAATCACGTGGTTGAAAAAGCGGACAAAATCAGGGTCAAGCTCGCCAATGGCAGGGAATATGATGCCGTCATCAAAGGCCAGGATGCAAACACGGATATAGCCCTCATCAAAATCAATCCGCTCACGAATGACCTTCCTGTTGTGTTATGCGGAGATTCAGACAAAATGAGGGTCGGCGAGTGGGTATTCGCCATCGGGAATCCCTTTGGTCTCGAACAAACCGTGACGGCCGGGATTGTTAGTGCCAAGGGACGGGTGATCGGTTCCGGACCCTATGACAATTTNNCAGGGACACGGGATCGGTTTTGCCATCCCCATCAATACCGCCAGAGAAATGTTTGAACAGCTTAAAACGAAAGGGAAGGTTACGCGGGGCTGGCTGGGGGTTACCGTGCAGGAAGTAACCCCGGAAATCTCAGAAAATCTCAAATTGAGTGAGAGGAGAGGAGCGCTGGTGGGCGACGTCCTTAAAGGGGAACCTGCCGAGAAGGCGGGGATCAAAACAGGTGACATCCTCATTGAGATCGATGGTAAAAAAATCCGGGATACTCATGAACTGCTGAGAATTGTGGCTTCGCTACCCCTGGGTAAAACGGTTGATCTTAAAGTGATCCGCAATGGAAAGGAAATGATCCTCCCGATAAAAATTGGAGAAAGAAAAGACCAGAAAGAACTGGCGCATATCGTAAAACCCAGTGATCAACTGGGCATGACCGTGCAGGAGATTACCCCGGAAATATCACACTATTTCGGCTTATCGGAAACCGGCGGTGTCGTCATTACCCAGGTTAGGGAGGAAAGCCCCGCTGATGACGCGGGACTGAAAACGCAGGATATCATCCTCCAGATCAATAAGGTCAAAATTTCTTCTCTGAAAAATTATCGGATGGAAATATCAAAAAGTGGCCCGGAAGAAACTCTGCTGATCCTGATCAAGCGTGGAGACACAAGCTTCTTTGTCACCTTGCGCAAAGGAACCCCGAAATCCTCCGAAAAATGACTCCTACGACCTTAAACAAGCCTGACCATGAACAGCCCAAAGTATTGACACAGAATATCGGCGATGCCGATCTGACTTATCTTTTGTATGATGGAAAGGGACCTGTTCTGGTGATGCTTCATGCAACAGGCTTTTTGCCCTGGCTGTGGCATCCCATTGCCAGATCTTTGTCCACGGCCTGCACCGTGATCGCCCCTTACTTTTGCGATCACCGTGACTCTGATCCTGAGAACGGAGGGCTAAACTGGATGACCCTGGCGAAGGATTTCAGCGATTTCTGCAATGCACTGCAGATACGGAACCCGATGCTGGTGGGACACTCAATGGGAGCAACGGTCCTGACGATTGCCACGGCCTTATATGGACTGAAACCAGCCGGGATCATCCTCATTGAACCGATTTTCCTACCGCAAGATTTTTACCGAACCCGGATCAGGGTTCAGGACCACCCCCTGGCGGCCAAATCCATCAAGCGTAAAAATCACTGGGAGGATGCCTCGGAAGCCCTGACTTACCTTCAATCGAAATCTTTATTTAAACAATGGGACGCAGAAATGCTTTCCCTTTACGTTCAGTATGGCATGAAAGATAAACAGAACGGCGGTCTTGAACTATCCTGCTCTCCCAAGCGGGAGGCCGCTTTGTTCATGGGCGGCGTTGAGTATGACCCATGGCCTCTCCTNNCACTTCATCGACATGAAGAAAGCCGTTTCCCTGTTTCCCCATGCATCTTACCGACTAATCAAAAATGTCGGCCACCTTATTCCCATGGAAAAACCTGCCGAGATTACCACGGTCATCCAGGAATTTTTTCATCTGGTTCCCGAAACGCCGGAATGAAGTCTCTCCTGCTGACACCCACCTTCTTTCCCAAATTGACGGGCAATGCGGTCACCGTCCACCGGATCGCGGAACAACTGACGCAAGCAGGGATCACCTGNNTATCATCCATAATTTTCATGCATGGAAGTCCGGTCCCTGCGGCCTGAAGATCAAAAAGACTTTCGGAATTCCCATGATCACCACCATGACCGGCACAGACGTGAATATTGATATCAAAACACCGGAGAAGAAGGAGGTGATTGGAAAAGTCCTGGACCACTCGGATGTCATTACCGTCTTTAATGAACAGGCAAGAGCCATACTTTTAAAACAGGGCCGGTGGAATGGCAAGATTGCCGTCATCCACCAGTCAGTTCTCGTACCTGCACCCTCAGAGCTTGACTACCGGAAGGTTTTACAGATTGACCCGGAAACGACCGTTTTTCTTCTCCTGGGTGCTATCCGGCGTATCAAAAATTTCTCCTATGCGATCCATGTTCTGGAAAGGGTAAAAAAAATCTTCCCTCAGATTCTTTTGATCATAGCCGGGCCGGTGATTGAACCAGATGAGTTTACCCGACTTGGAAATCTGATCCGGGGAAAAAAATGGATCGACTATATCGGTGAGGTTCCCCGTGAGAATATCGCATCCCTCCTGACCAGCGTTGATGTCGTCCTCAATACTTCCGATGCCGAGTCTGAATCCAATACGATTCTCGAGGCTCTCAGTTTCGGCAAAATCGTGATTGGCAGAGCCATTGCCGGAAATAGTTCCGTCCTGACAAAGCAAACAGGCTTTACATTTAACAACAGGCGGGAATGTTACGAAAGCGTCATCTATGTATTAAACCATCTCCGACAGTTGGACCATATTGGGCAGCAGGCGAAACGATGCGTGGAAGAGATTTTTAATTTCACACGTGAGCAGGCCGGCTATCTGGCTATCTACCACAAACTCAAACTTACCTGACAAATTTCATCACTCCGTAAAAAAATATTTCATCGCTGACAAAATAACAGATAATCGCTTGCTAAAACTTTTTTTCTCATGTAAACTTAATCATCATCTAAGAAATGAGTTCACCAGGTTATTTAATAAACATAAAATTCAATAAAGGAGGCATCACACATGGCAAAGGCAAAAGGCAAGGCGAAGAAAAAATTGTTGTCAGCAAAAACATCCACAAAAGCCGTAAAAGCAGCTCCGAAGAAATTGAAGAAAAAGACAGCTCCGAAAAAGAAGCCTGCTGTGAAAAAACCCGCAGCTACGAAGGCAGCAGTTAAGAAAGCAGCTCGAGCCAAGAAATAATCCTGGCGCCGTCCCAGATGGCCATCTCGGCAACATTTTAAAGCCCCGTCTCTCGGATGGTCTTGGGACGGGGTTTTCTTTTTCCGACGGAACTTCTTTTCATGCATCCAGAAAACACCGATCCATGGACATCTGATATACACCCTAATGCGCAGAACCGCTCCAAGGATAATCGGTGGTGTGAGAAGTTCGGTTATTTTATTGATCTTGGAGCCTGTGAGGCGAGGTCCAGACAAAAGTCATTCTGCCGCCGCTGTATGGCCAAGTGGCAGCAATTGAGTTTTCCTTTTATGGACATTAAATAATCTGACCAGGAAATTCACAACATGAATATTTTAGTGGTCGCACCTCATCCGGATGATGATTTGATCGGTTGTGGTGGCAGTATGATCAGACATCTCAGAAACGGTCATCCTCTCACGGTGACCTATATGACTTCAGGCGATGCGGGCAGTCTCCGTCATACAAAAGAAAACCTGACCGAAATCAGAGAGCGGGAAGCCAGGCAGGCCGCCAAGATACTCGGTATCAACGAATTAATCTTTCTCAGAAACGCCGATGGTTATCTCCAATACAACCAGAACAATCTCGTGAGATTGATTAACCTGATTCGCGAGAAAAAGCCGGAAATCATCTATATTCCCCACCACCGCGACAAACACAGGGATCATAGGACGACCTATGCATTGGCGACTGAAGCATTGCGGCGTGCCGGCGGTCCCTGGTTTCAGGAATGTGAAGGCAGCCCCTGGACTGTGGATACGATCCTGTGCTATGAGGTCTGGACAACGCTGCAGGAAATTTCCTATGTTGAAAATATTACGGAATTCATGCCCCTCAAGCTAGAGGCGATCAGACAGCATCAATCACAAATCAGGGACATCGCCTATGATGAAGCTTCCCAATGCCTGAACCGGTATCGAGGGATTACCACCGGCAGGGGAGAGTACTGTGAATGCTTTCAGGCCCTGTCCATCGGAAAAATCAGCTAACCCTTCAACCCCGATCTGTTGCCACGTTCTAACTTTCCCGGGCTGTTATGCCGACCAGCCGGTAGTTGAATTCATAATTCAGAGCACCACTCCAGTCATCCTGGAAAACGCTTTTGTATCGCGTCCCGTCTACCGGCCCGACGGGCTTGCCGTAGGTATAAAACCAGTTCACAATGGGACTCCCTGCGAACCCGAGAGCAATCCAGTAACGACCTGGCATGAGGGTGAGTTTATCCCGGCTGAGATCAAAGTCGGCCCAGCGGTATCCCGGACGGGTGGACAGCTGATCCAGATTGACCAGCTCACTGGTGCTGATGGGTTTTCCAGGCTTCCCATTGTTGTCTTCCAGAAGTTCTAACCAGAGCTGGCCATCTCCTCCAAAGTTATGCAGGGCCAATCCCACCTTGTCCAGCTTGACCGGTTTTCTCAAGACAACGATCTGGGCATACTGGGTCATCTTGGTGGTCACATATTCAGCGGTTTCCACCAGAAAATTACGGCTCATTTCAAACTGATCCCTTCCGGAAGCCTTGGTGGAGCGGGGAAAGGCAAAATCAATATCTTCGGGAAATTCGAGGTTTCCAAAAACAAAGGGTACATCATAAATTAGTTCTTTCTTTTTCTCTTCCGTAATCACAGGCGGTGGCGGCGGCGGCTTGATCTCAATCTGCTTGAATTCTGCCAGCACTTCCGGTGTCAGCAGCAGATTTTTCGGACCGTAGGACTGCCGGTCTCCCTGGACTTTGACCTGATCATTCTGGAAACTCGCATTAATGACTTCCTGCAGGGTGGGTTTTGTCTTGGTGTTCTGGACCTGTGCCCAGCGAAGCATACCGTCATTTTTTGTTTCATTGTTGTCGACGCCGACTTCAATACGGACGAATCGGTTCGACACGAAAAGGATCGTATTCTGCGGATCGAAGGGGACCCAGCCCAGATCAGGGAACCAGACCTCAACCCAGGAGTGACGGCCCTGACCCATCTTGAAGGTCAGGACACCCTTCTGTACGGCAATATCAAAGGGCTGGTTTAGAGTGACGCCGTTGACGATCCGGACGGGAATCCCTACTGCACGCAACAGTGCAGCGCTCAAATGAGAAAAATTCTGACAGTTTCCTTTGCCTGATTCCAGCGAGTAAACAGCATCATACTGCTGCGGGGGCGTGACGTAGTGTACATGATCCACCACCCAGGAAATGACCTGCTGGACGGCATCAAATTCCATTTTCACCCCTTGGGTCAATTTGGCCGCCAGTTCCCTGATCCTGGGATCATTGGATTGCACCTGCTCCGTCGGTCTCAGATAATCCTTCATGACCGGATCGACCTTCTCCAGCGGGAAGGGTGCACGGGTCTGCATTTTTTCAAACCTTGTTTCATTCAGCGCGTTACAGGAAAGGCGCACATCGATGACGGCCGGCGGCTTCGTCCAGGTGGCAACAATGACCTGGTTGCCCCGTGCATCCGTATTGCTCTTCCGCTCCTGGGGTTCCGGTGAAAATCTTAGATCAAAATCCTTTATCTCCTGCCGGTACGTAGGAGACTGATAGGTCTGGGGAACGACAAAGCTGAGGACGAGTTTTTTTATCCCCTCGCCGGCCGTGACCTGCTCCTGAAGTTCATACCGGATGACGGATGCCATCTGGCCTTTAAGGGTATAGTTTTCAGCCAGAGCCGGGACGGGCCACATCAGGGCAATGCCCAAGATGATCCAGATCCATTTTTTCATACTCCCCTCCTCGATGATGAAGCATTAAAACATCGCTGGTTTACAGATAATTTCCTTCACTTTCAGATCAAAAAAGCTGGAACTATTGGCCGATCTGAGAACCAGAGCGGCATCAACGCCCTCTGCCGTACCCCCCATGGATATAATATCTTCATCCGTTCGAACCAGACCGGCATCGGTTGCCATCAAAGCGAGTTCAATCGCAACCTTAGTCCCCTGTCCGAAAATGCGCAGGGTGAAAGCCATAATTTCATCCACCTGATAAGTGGCCAGCTTTCTCCGGACAGCACGGCCTACCCCGCCGAAAGCATGCTGGCCGGTCAGGACGGTTACCCCCTTTGCCTCCAGCTCCCCGCGCGTCCGATCACTCAATTCCTGATAATCCGGTTTCACAAAACCGGTAACATGCGTGACGGCAATGATTTTAACCTTTGTTCCGAAGACCTTCAATGCTGTAAAGGCAGTCTTTCCGCTGCAGGTAGCCACAAGCACCTTGCCAATACCTAGTTCTTCGGCCCGTCTGGCGGCGGCTTCCAGCACCGCTTTCGTATTCTTTACGCCCGGTTTGTCAAAATATCGGCAAACCACGTCCCTGTATGAAATTGTTTTTGCCATAAAAATAAATCTCCCGGATGATCTATGGTCGTAGCGGCTTTAAACCGACTATGGACAGTTTTAAAATACTCAAAAAGAGTTATGGGAATGTCAAACAATCCTACCATAAAAGAAGATGCCCTACTGCTAAATACTACCGCACAATGGAAACAGCGCGGTCCATATCTTCTTTATCCAGTAATTCGGTGGCACAGAAAAGGAGACTGTCATTCAATTCTGGATAATCTTTCGCAAGTTCATAACCGCCGATGATTCCTTCACCCTGCAGTTTCTGGTTGACGGCCCGGGGGTCGGGACAGCGGATGGCAAATTCATTGTAGACAGGGCCGGAAAAAACCGGTTTCCATCCCGGGATTTGCGAGAGTTGCGCTTTGAGGTATTGAGTTTTATGGACATTTAATGCCGCGAGCTTCTTAAGATTCTTACCCAAACTGACGAGATAGACGGCGGCGGCAAGGGCACAGAGAGCCTCATTGGAACAGATATTGGATGTTGCCCTTTCCCGTCGAATATGCTGTTCTCTCGTTTGCAGGGTCAGGACAAAACCGCGCTTTCCCTCTTTATCGACAGTTGCTCCCGCGAGCCGGCCGGGAATTTTTCTTAGAAACTTATCGGTGCCGGCAAAGATACCCAAATAAGGACCGCCATAATTCAGGGAATTGCCAAAAGCCTGTCCTTCTCCCACGACAAAATCAGCCCCCATTTCACCGGCAGGCTTCAGAATCCCCAGCGATGTGGCCTCCGTAAAACCAGAAACAAGGAGCGCTCCCTGACCATGGACAGCGGGTGCCATGGCCGCAATATCCTCAACAACCCCGAAAAAATTAGGCGTCTGCACCAGGACAGCCGCCGTACGTTTATCCAACGCTTCGGTAAGGGCCCGTTGATCCAGTTGGCCGCTCGGTCCATAGGGAATTTCAACCACTTCATAGCCGTTTGACCAGGCATAGGTTTTCACCACCTGCCGATATTCCGGATGAACGGAACGGATGATGATAATCTTTGTGCGGTTCAGGGTCTTGGCCGCCAGCACAGCGGCCTCCGCCATGGCGGAAGCCCCGTCGTACATGGACGCGTTGGCCACCTGCAGACCTGTCAGCTTTGCGATCATCGTCTGGTATTCATAGATGGCCTGAAGGATACCCTGACTGATTTCGGCCTGGTAGGGGGTGTAGGCCGTATAAAACTCGGAACGCGAAACAACATGCCCCACCACGGCGGGTATATAATGATTGTAAGCCCCGGCACCCCTCAAGATAACAGAGGAAATAACATTCCGGGAGGCTTTATTTTTCATCAGTCTGGAAATTTCCTGTTCAGGAAGGGATGGCGGCAAGTCCAGGAAGCGTTTCAACTTGAATTTTTCAGGAATATCGTCAAAGAGGTCATCCATCGAAGAGATACCGATGGTCTTCATGATTTGTTTGAGGTCTTCCGGGGTGTGGGGTACGTAATCCATCAGACATTCCTTATGAATGAATACAGATTTTTAATGTTTTTCTTCCCTGATCATCGCCTCGTAACCGGCGGCATCCATCAGGCCCTTCAACTCTTCAGGCTTATTCATCTTCATTTTTGCAATCCACCCTTCCCCGAATGCATCCTGATTAATCAGTTCCGGCCGGTTCTCCAGGATCAGATTCACCTCGATCACCTCACCGCTGACGGGGGCAAAGACATCGGACACGGATTTGACCGATTCCACCACGGCAACGGGTTCCATCTGTTTGACTTTTTTCCCGATTGCCGGTAATTCTACAAAAACAATGTCTGTCAGCATTTCCTGGGCGTAATCTGTAATGCCTAAGGTGACCGTGTCATCACCCTGATCCCGAACCCACTCATGTTCTTTCGAATATTTCCGGTCTGTTGGATTTGTTTTGGACATGTCCTGCTCCCTTCAGATAAAAACATTGTAAAATATATGCTTATCTTCCCTTTTATAGAAGGGAAGCTTCACCACTTTTGCTTTAACATCACGGTCACGAATCCGGATATCCATCTCCGTCTCCGGGTCCGTATAAATAGCGGGAACAAATGCCAGCCCCACCGCCTTGTTCAGGGTCGGGACAAACGTGCCGGACGTGACTTCACCGATCTCCCGGCCATCCGTGAAGACTTTATAGCCCGCTCTGGCAATGCCCCTTTCCACCATCTCAAATCCAACAAGCTTCCGGGTGACTCCCTGTTTTTTCTGCTGAATCAAAGCCTCGCGGCCGATGAAATCCTTTTCCAGATCAATGAGCCAGCCATAAACCACTTCACAGGGTGAAACAGTTTCACACATCTCGTGGCCGTAAAGCATCATTCCCGCTTCGAGTCGCAGGGTGTCACGCGCACCCAAACCGATGGGTTTCAAGCCCGCATCGGATCCGGCATTCAGGAGTCTGTCCCAGAGGGTCCCGATCCGCTCGCTACCGGCATAAATCTCAAAACCGTCCTCCCCGGTATAACCACTCCGGGAGACCAGAGATTGAACACCGGCCACGGCCATGTGCATCGCATGATAATACTTCAAAGGGGTCAGATCATTTTCCGTGAGGGTTTGAAGGATGGCCTGCGCCTGCGGTCCCTGTAGATCAAGCTTACCCAGTTGGTCGGTCCGATCCGTAATCTCTACATCAGAAAAGTTTCCCTCCTGTTTCCTGCTTTGAAGCCACCTGAGATCTTTATCCTTGCTGGCGGCATTCGTCACGACCATATAATGATCATCGGCCAGCTTATAAACGGTCAGATCATCGATAATGCCCCCTTGCTCGTTGGTCAGGACACTGAGTTTTATCTGACCGATGGTCTGTTTTTCAAGATTGCGGCTCATCACCCGTTGCAAAAGATCAAAGGCCTGAGGGCCTCTGACATCAATTTCACCCATATGACAGATATCGAACAGGCCGGCTTTGGTCCGGGTGGCATGGTGTTCTTCGACAACACCCGTATACTGCACGGGCATGGCCCAGCCTCCGAAATCGATTAATTTCGCACCGAGAGCTACATGACGGTCATAAAGAGGCGTTTTTTTCATGATCTTCTCCTGAAAACATCGATCCGGGCCGTCAGAGGAAACCGCTGTTACCAGAATTTATAGACAAGAGACAAAATAATGAGCACAGCCGCCACAGCGAGCAGGATATATTTTTTCTGGAAAAATTTTGATCCGACAATGACTTCTCCGCAACTTTCGCAGATCGTCAATGTTGAACTGATGGGCTGATGACAGTGGGGGCAGCGAATAATCTGTTTTGATTCATCCTCCCTTTTCGTGACGCTTTTCTTCAATTCCTGATGAACGTCATAGTTCCATTCACAGTCGATGGTCGGGCACTTTCCTTTGAGGGGCATGCTGTCCGTCCAGATGAAGCTTTTCAAGCAGTCGGGGCACTCCATTTTCAGCATAAGATATCTCCCTGAAATTCTAAGCCCTGAATGAGCAATGCCCTTTTTAAGAAGGCCTGTAAATGCAACAGTCAAAGGGGCATTCTGGTGAGTACTACAACTACATTGAGATTTCAAGATGTAAAAACACATTGACATCGACGATTAAATCCTTTAGCTTTTTCAAGCGATTCGCCCTGATCTGCATTAATGGATTGATTATTTCCGAAATGTGCTATATACGCTTTCCTCTAAATTTGATGATCTCGTAAAAAGTCATAAANNNGTGTCCATAAGTGGTTTAAAGATCTGCACGTATTGAATGATGTGAACCTGCAGGTCAAGCAGGGGGAAGTGGTGGTCGTCTGCGGCCCCTCAGGCTCCGGAAAATCGACCCTTATCCGTGCCATTAACAAGCTGGAACCCATTCAAAAAGGGAAGCTGGTTGTGGACGGGAAAGACATTTCCGATCCCAAGACCGACATCAACCGGCTTCGGGCGGAAATCGGGTTTGTTTTTCAACAGTTTAATCTCTATCCCCATCTGAGCGTCCTCAAGAACATCACCCTTGCACCGATCAAAATCAGAAAAATCCCGAAAAGAGAAGCGGAGGAACAGGCCACGGCCCTTCTGGAGCGGGTCGGCCTCTCCGAAAAGCGGGATGCCTTTCCAGCGCAACTCTCCGGCGGTCAGCAGCAGCGGGTTGCCATCGCCCGTGGTCTGGCCATGAAACCGAAGATCATGCTCTTTGATGAACCGACGTCTGCACTTGATCCGGAAATGATCGGGGAGGTGCTCCAGGTTATGCAGGGCCTGGCCCATACCGGCATGACCCTCATCGTGGTCACCCATGAGATGGGATTTGCCCGGGAAGTGGCCGACCGCGTGGCATTCATCGACTTTGGCGTTATTCTGGAAGAGGCGTCACCTGAGGAGTTCTTCAGGAATCCCAAACATGAACGGGCGCAGCTCTTCCTGAAAGAAATTTTGTCACCGATGCATTAACATTTAAAAAAGGAGGAAAGCATTATGAAGAGAATTGGGATTTTGTTTTTGGCAATGATGTTTGTGGCAGGTTTAAGTGGGGTTGCCCTGGCCGGCGATACGCTGGCTGATGCCAAGGCAAAGGGGGTTCTGGTCTGCGGCGTCAAGGACTCCACCCCGGGATTNNTTGATCTGGCTGCGTGCACCATGACCAAAAACGCCGAACGGGCTAAACAAATCGATTTCAGCGTTACCTATTTTTCGACCGTCCAGAAGTTCATCGTCAAGAAGGGAACTGTGAAGAAGCTGGCCGATCTGGAAGGAAAGAAAATCGGAACGGCCAAAGGGTCCACCTCCGAACAGAATGCGAAAAAAGCCCTTCCTACGGCAACCGTTCAATCCTTTGATGATTATGCACCAGCCTTCCTGGCACTTCAGCAAGGCAAGGTCTTCGCCATTACGACAGATGAGTCGATCCTGGCCAATATCCTGAACAAGGCCCCGGATAAGACAAAGTATGAGATTCCCAACATTATCATTGGGTACGAACCCTATGGACTGGGTATGCGCAAGGGCGATACGAATCTCGTCAACTTTGTGAACGCGACCCTCCTGGAAATGGAAAAGAAGGGCGAAGCCAGGAAGATCTTCAACAAATGGTTCGGTCCCAAGGGAAAGGCATTCCCGATGAACCGCGGCGATTTCAAGATTGACGGGAAAAAAGAGTCCTGGGAGAAGTAGTTTTCCGTGTTTAATTATCATTTCGACTGGGCAATCATCACCTCGGGACAGTATTTCGAATGGATTCTATCGGGGGTGAAGGTCACGCTGCAACTGTCCGTGGTGTCGGTTGCCCTTTCTTTTATTCT
>PMNM01000142.1:17448-17774 GCA_003161855.1 Syntrophaceae bacterium
ATGGAAGCGGCACGCAGTTCCGGATTTTCCTATTTAAGATCCATGTATTATATTATTCTGCCCCAGGCCGTCCGGTTGACCATCCCCCCGCTGATCAACCAGTTTCTCAATGTGACCAAGAATTCATCGCTGGCGATGACCATCGGGGTGGCCGAACTGACTTATCAGGCCCGGCAGGTTGAGAGTTATACCTTTAAGGGATTCGAGGCCTTTACGGCGGCGACACTGGTCTACTTGGGGATTTCCCTGATTATTACCTGGCTGGTGACGCTTTACAGCAAATATATCCTGAATCCCATGGGGGTGCGATAGCCATGGAAACCGGT
>PMNM01000197.1 GCA_003161855.1 Syntrophaceae bacterium
GCCATCGTCCTCGCAACGGAAAGCTATAACAAAAGCGAGCCCGTCAATATCGGACCGGGTTTTGAAATCTCCATCAAAGACCTGGTGGCATTAATCGCCGAATTAACCGATTTCAAAGGCAAAATAACATGGGACCCGACGAAACCCGACGGTCAGCCACGGCGGATGCTGGATACCACCAGAGCCTTTCAGGAATTCGGTTTCAAGGCCAAAACGGGNNATCGGCATTGCCATGGTTCTGGCGATCTTTGGCAGTCTTTATTTCGGCAACTGGCTGGATAAGAAATTCGGTACCACTCCCTATTTTACGATTCTCTTTCTGGTCATTGGCGTGATCGCCGGCTTCAAAAATATCTATAATATGATCCAGCGGAATTTTAAGGACGAAGAACCCATTATTAAGAGTTTAAAGAGTGAACCCCATAGAAAAAGACCCCCTCCAGCGAAAGCTTGAAAACCTCAATTGGATTATTCTGGGCATATTTATTCTGATCAGCCTGATATCCATGCGGGTCCCCTTTACCCTGGGTATCCTGCTGGGCGGCCTCATCAGTATCATCAATTTTTTCTGGCTGAAACGGGATCTCCGGGTCGTGTTCAGCGCTCTGACCGGCCGGGCAAAAGCGGCCCTTATGTTCAGATACTACATCCGTTTCTTTGTGTCGGCCGTCATCATTTATTTCATCATTACCAAGACCATCGTCGATGTGATTGGCCTGTTAATCGGCCTTTCCGTCGTCGTCATAAACATTGTACTGACCCTGGTGATGGGTCTGTCAAAAAAAAACTTAATTGAGGAGGCAAGATAAGAGATGAATGCCGTTCATTTTCTTGAGATGGAGGTTGGCCATACAAACTGGACGCATGTGACCAATGCCTGGCTTGTCATGGCCCTCCTGGTGCTGTTCGCCATTCTGGCGACCCGGAGGATGGCCATCTATCCAAACCGGTTTCAAAATGTGATGGAAGTTATTATTAGCGGCTTTTACTCGCTGCTGTTGGATACCATGGGCGAGCACGGCAAGAAATTCTTTCCCCTGATTGCCACCCTGGGGCTTTATATCCTCATGTCGAACCTGATTGGTCTGATTCCCGGTTTTGAATCGCCCACGTCGAATCTGAATACCACCGTTTCGATGGCGCTTTGCGTGTTTTTTATGACACACATCGTCGGCGTCAAACTTCATGGCCTTAAATATTTTAAACAGTTCCTCGGCCCCGTCTGGTGGCTGACCCCCCTGATGATGCCCATTGAAATCATCAGCCATCTGTCACGCCCCATCTCCCTGTCCGTCCGGCTCTTCGGAAACATCATGGGGGAGGATATCGTTCTGGCCGTCGTCCTGCTGCTCGTGCCCCTGCTGGTGCCCATGCCCGTCCTCGTGCTGATGATTTTTACCTCGGTCATTCAAACCCTCGTCTTTATGCTGCTGGCCATGATGTATATCGCCGGCGCCATGGAGGAAGGACACTAAGAATCACATCCCGTATTAGCGGCTTCAAAATGAGCGTAAAAAGCAAGAGGGGTCAACATGATCATGGTTGACCCCTCTTTTTTATTGAATCATGTAAGAATTGATTCATGGAACCGGGCAAAGGTTCCTGTTCAGAATAACGGCTATTCCCCCGACAGGTATGCGTGAATGGCCCGGGCGGCCTTCTTGCCGGCGCCCATGGCGAGGATCACCGTGGCGGCNNTTGGTGATGATGTAACCGCGGCGGTTCGTTTCCAGGCCGGGCGTCGTCGCCGGAACGATCGGGTTGGCCATGGTCCCCACGGCCACCACGACGGTGTCCACGTCGATGACAAACTCGGAATCCTTGATGGGAACAGGACTCCGCCGTCCGGAGGCGTCGGGCTCTCCCAGCTCCATCCGGATGCACTTCATCCCTTTGACCCAGCCGCTGCCATCGCTGATATATTCCACAGGATTGGTCAGGAGCTTGAACTGGACGCCCTCTTCCTGGGCATGATGGACCTCTTCCTTCCGGGCGGGCATCTCCACTTCCGTCCGGCGATAGATGATATAGGCGTTATCCGCGCCCAGGCGCAGCGCCGTCCGGACCGAGTCCATGGCCACATTGCCGCCGCCGATGACGGCGACGTTTTGCCCGCGGATGATGGGCGTGTCATATTCGGGGAAAAGATAGGCCTTCATCAGATTGGACCGGGTCAGATATTCATTGGCTGAGTAAATGCCCATCAAATTTTCACCGGGAATGTCCATGAATACCGGGGCGCCGGCGCCGACGGCAATGTAAACGGCGTCATACCCTTCCGCAAAGAGTTCGTCGATGGTGGCGATCCGGCCGATGACGGCGTTGGTTTCGATCTTGACACCCAGCTTCTGCAGATAATCCACTTCCGCTTCCACAATCGCCTTGGGAAGACGGAATTCGGGGATGCCGTAGACGAGGACCCCGCCCGCCTTGTGCAGACCCTCAAAGACGGTCACCTCATAACCCAGTTTGACCAGATCCCCGGCGATGGTCAGTCCGGAAGGTCCGGCACCGACAACGGCGATCTTCTTCCCGTTGGGCGCCGACGGTTCCGGAAGGGAAATCTCCCCGGTTGCCCGTTCGTAATCGGCGGCAAAGCGTTCCAGCCGCCCGACGGCCACCGGATCGCCTTTTTTGCCGAGAATGCAGACCTGCTCGCACTGTTCCTCCTGCGGGCAGACCCGGCCGCAGACGGCTGGCAGGCTGTTCGTTTCCTTCAGGATATGCGCCGCCTCGATAAAGTTTCCATCGGCAATTGCCTGGATGAACTCTGGAATGCGCACTTCCACCGGGCAACCGGCGATACAGCCGGGCTTTTTGCACTGGATGCAGCGTTTGGCTTCCAGAATGGCCGTTTCCTCGGAATATCCCAGCGGGACTTCCTCAAAATTCGTTATCCGGACCCCGGGATTCTGCTCGGGCATCTTCTGCCGGGGAATCTTCTCTTTCTTTTCCTTTTTGATTTCAGTTTCCATTCCACCCGCACCTGTGTTTTTCATAAGCTATACTTTCCTGATCGCAGTACATCCGCAGGCGGCTCGTCAGCAAATCAAAATCCACCTGATGGCCGTCGAACTCGGGGCCATCCACACAGGTGAATTTCGTCTTTCCGTCCACGGAAACCCGGCAGGCACCGCACATGCCCGTCGCATCCACCATGATCGGGTTGAGGCTGACCACCGTCTTGATCCCATAGGGACGGGTCAGATTGGCGATCACCTTCATCATGGGGACGGGCCCGATGGCGAAAACTTCCGCAATCTTCTCCCCCTGGTCAATCAGATTCTGCAGGACGGTACTGACAAAACCGTGGAATCCGTAACTTCCGTCGTCCGTGGTCACGATCAGGCGGTCGCTGACCTGCTTCATCTCTTCTTCCAGAATCAGCAGTTCCTTCGTCCGGGCGCCGATGATCGAAATGACCTGATTGCCTGCCTGTTTCAGGGCCGCCGCCAGGGGATAGACAACACCGACCCCCACACCGCCTCCAATACAGACCACCTGACCGACCTTGTGAACATCCGTGGGATTGCCCAGCGGTCCCTGAACGTCCCGGATAGAGTCGCCGACCTTCATTTTGGCCATAACAGCCGTCGTTTTGCCAACGATCTGGAAGATGA
>PMNM01000009.1 GCA_003161855.1 Syntrophaceae bacterium
GATGGTTCCGATGACCGCCAAGGTCCATAACCAGAGCGGCGACAAGACCGTCCAGCCCAGCAGTAAGAGTAGTGTCAGCGCCGAAGGCACGAGGCTGCGACGAAGATTGTCGAAGATCTTCCATCGTGACAGCCCGGATAGCGGATTCTTCTGGCGGCGCCCGCCGAGGCCGGGAACGCCTGGCAGCAGCCAGCGTGCAATCTGCCAATCCCCGCGAATCCAGCGATGCCGACGGCTTACATCCGCGCTGTAGAGAGAAGGATATTCCTCGTACAACTGCACATCGCTCAACAGTCCCGCGCGGGCGTAGCACCCTTCCACAAGGTCGTGGCTGAGGATCCGGTTCTCCGGAAAGCGCCCACTCAGCGCCCGCTCGAACGCATCAACGTCATAGATCCCCTTACCGATGAAGGAACCTTCGTGAAAGAGGTCCT
Organism: Syntrophaceae bacterium; assembly: GCA_003161855.1. GTDB lineage: Bacteria > Desulfobacterota > Syntrophia > Syntrophales > Fen-1087 > Fen-1087. The sequence continues at coordinate 435 of PMNM01000009.1, forward strand.
GGTAAACGTCGGAAACGGCGCGTGTGTAAGGGTCGATGCCTGGCTCACTCCCGAACAGGTGCGCGTACCGCGACCGGTTCGTGCCCGGCAGGCTCACGGCGACGCGTGGCTGAAGGATAGCGTACCCCTCAGAGACACGCTGTTTGTCCTCGTCGTACCTCGCACGATTGAGCGGGTGCGCCATGGCTCCCACGAACTGCCATGCGGAATCGCGCGGCAGTTGCGTATCCGTGTCAAGGGTGATCACATACTTCACGTTCGATAAGACCCCCGTATCCCCAACGATGCATGAGAAGGGTTCCCTTGAGCCACCACGCAGCAGAGCATTTAATGCCGCAAGCTTCCCTCGCTTGCGCTCGTAACCCATCCAAATCCGCTCCCGAGGATTCCATCGGCGCGGACGATGAAAGAGGAAGAACGCGTCGCCTTTTACGCTCCCATATTTTTCATTCAACTCCTCGATTCTCTTTTGGGCCAGCCCCAACAGTGTCCCGTCCTCCGGCATTGTTTCCGCGTGTGCGTCCCGGAAATCAGTCAGCAGACCGAAGTGCAGGTTCTCGTCCCGATTTGCCAGAAAACGAACTTCAAGCGCCTCGACCAGGTGCTCGATGTTTTCAGCGCTCGTGAGCATGGTCGGGATCACCACCAGTGTTCGCGATTCAGGCGGAATTCCTTTACAAAAGTCCATTCGCGGCAGCACGTGAGGCTTGGCCAGTAGCGTTGCCAGCCAGTTTACCAGCGCCACCGCCAGATGGCTTGCGCAGAGCAATGAGAGGATACCGGTCAGCGCGAGCAGCCCATCCTGTAACCCACTGTCATGGGCCTTCGCCAATAAGCTCCCGGTGACAATCAGCGTAATCAGCGTGATTGTGCCGAGATAGAGGAACAAAGGAAACCGTCGGCCTATTCTCTGAAGTGTCCCGGAGGCGGATCTTTGCACTTCTGCAGTTCGTTCGAGCTGCGGCAACCCCTTGTCAATGAGGTAGAACCCAACATGCGCCGCCCGATCGTCACTGCCTTTCCTGGCCGCGCCCTCGCGGGCCAACTGGATCGCTTTGCGTGCCACCTCGCTTTCGGACAGCCGGCTCTCTTTCGCTATCTTCTCCACAACATGACGGTATCTATCACGGGTGGCAAAATCCATCTTGCCGTAGACGCCATCCTGATCCTCACGCAGGATGTGCTCGACAACGCTCATCCTCTCGACGAACTCGCGCCAGTCCATCGCCCCCAGAAATCGGAGGCTGCCTATGCTGTTGCTTATGGAAACCTGATCGGCGGCCAGTTGTTGGCTCTCCGACTGCACCAACCGCTCGATCGTCAGGCCGGACTCGGAAAGCCGCTGCTCAATCCAGGTGAGCGGCAGCGCCAAAGCGGGGCCTTGCCCCTGCAACCGGCGCGCAAGTTCCGCGACAAATGAACTCACCATCGGCGGGATCGACCGCGTCATATCCGCGATTGCCAGGATCAGGCTTTTCGGGTCTTTCTCCGCGATCTCCGTCATCTGGTCTGCCCAGTAGTCGGCGAGGTTTCGGTCGATCCTGTCGGCGGCGATCCGGGCTCCAACGCGTCGGAGATTTTCGATAAGTGCCAGACGCAGCATGATAGGGATTGCCCATAATTCCCCTAACTTCAGGCCGGTCACTGTCTGGTAGGCTGCAACGAACCTGCTAAGACTTTTCGGATCCACCCGCCCATCGCCGTGTGAGATCGTCTCCAGCGCGATGTCATACACGCGCGGGAGTCCCGCCGATGGGCCGTTCAGCAAGCGGGGAAGCTCACGGCTGTATCCTTTCGGAAAATGTCGCTTGGCCGTGCGAATCTGTTCTTCGATCAGATAGAAGTTGTCGAGCAGCCATTCCCCGGCCGGCGCAATCCGACGATCCGTCATGACCGCCTCCATCAGCAGGCGGCGGGTTCCTGTCAGGATGCCTTCATTCTCGGCCAGTCGCGCCAGGAGCTGATCAGGAGAATATCCCGGGCTCAATTTGTGCAAGCCCGCCAGGGTCCTGCCATGCTGCTCCATCTGATCGCTGCTGAACAATTCCGATCGCAGCGGTGGCTCGCAGACGGCGTACTTTTTTGTCAAACTATTTCCGCGCAGACTCGCCCACAAATGAGACAGAATCCTGAGAATGGTCTTGCTGTTTAAATTCATTGAATTGATAAGGACTTCCTTTTTCACCGTGGGAGTATATGAAGAAGGCTCTTGTGTGTCAATTGAATTGTAACCACAAAATATGGAGTGCGATATCGGTAATGATGGAAGGTGTGTGCACTCAAAATGATAAGTTAATTCCTGCGCCGTAGTACTCTGCCCGCAATTTGTAGAACTGGCCGAAGGGCAGATTGCCATGGTAATATTCGCCGAAAATCTGAATGGCCCGTTTTTCGGCATAGGGGCTGCGGATGTTGATGCCGGCTTTGACATTAAAGTCGGGGTTCCAGTCGGTTTCCCCCCAGGCATGGCACAGGACGCTGGCAAACAGGCGCATCGTCGGTTTGAAGACCGGCTCCCTGTGTTGATAATCAATGCCTGCCTGGACACTGTAACGCTTGAGGTCGGAGTCGGTGTGGAGGATGTATAAGGGACCGGCGGTGAATTGGAGTCCCTCCCATTTCCAAGCGCCGAGCAGTTCAATGGTTTCGAAGCTTA
>PMNM01000147.1 GCA_003161855.1 Syntrophaceae bacterium
ACCTACTGATTAAGAGTCAGTTGCTCTACCTGCTGAGCTAAGGGCCCCCTTGGTCTTGAAGTAGGGTCGTCTTATTCTTTTATCTGGCGCGCCCGGTACGACTCGAACGTACGACCAACAGATTCGAAGTCTGCGACTCTATCCGGCTGAGCTACGGGCGCGTGATCTGTCGTCTTCAGAGATCAAAAAAAATGGGGTGAGTGAAGGGACTTGAACCCTCAACCTCCGGGGCCACAACCCGGCACTCTAACCACTTGAGCTACACCCACCATCCTATCTGGTACGCCTGCAGGGATTCGAACCCGGGACCTACGGATTAGAAGTCCGTTGCTCTATCCAGCTGAGCTACAGGCGCGCATGCGTATTTAACCCCGCTTAAAGAGCAAGCGTAATAACCCCTTTGACATTTTTTGTCAAGATCAAATCACGGGCTGATTCAAGGTCGTACATATCCGGCTATCCCATCAAATTGATAGCCTCTTTTCTGAATACCCTCGCCATTCGAATCCACCGTATAAAAATAGCGCCTTTTTGATGGATGATACCATCGATAGAGTTCCCGTGTAAAGGTCAGTCGGGACGTAGCGATGTTCCCGATGGTTCCTTCCAAGATATATCCCTGCAAAGAACGTTTTGCACTTTTTAAATCATAACCGTAAAAGTGATCCTCTCTTTGCGGATGAAACCACCGGTAAAACTCGGTCGTCCCGGGAATACCTGGGCTGAAAAGACGGAAGGCGATTCCCTGCTTTTGGTATCCCCTGGTTTGCAGGGTGACCGATTCGGCCTGTGGATTGGTCGTGAAAAAATAGTCTGAATCCCGGACATATCTGTAAACATCCAATATTTTCGGAATATTATCCTGTACAATGTCCAAGGAGAGTTCAACATCCGTATGGCCTCCATTGGAATCAAAAGCAACATAATCTCCATAGTGACCCGGGAACAGTTGCCGGGTATCGATGATGATATTGACATAATTTGTTTGCCGGGTCACGACGCCTTCATCGGGAGACAGGGTGATATTTCCGGCATTCAATTTCATGATGTCACTTCCGTAAACCCGGACTCCCTCGATGGTCACAGGACCATTTCTGTTCACCAGAGCCAGGACATGAGCACCATTGGAAAGCCTATCGGCCACCAGGAATTCAGCCCGTTCCGGGTCCTCTGCAAGGCCATCCTGCTGATAAAGGAACCGGTCATCCAAAAAGACGGCCAACTGACCTTTGTCCGGACCTTTCCGGAAATAAACGTAAATACCCGTCCCCGAAAAGCGATACCTNNAAGGAAACGTACTTGCCACGGATTACGGATGTCTTCTTATCTTGATCGGATTTTTCTCCGGGGACAGCCTGCCATTTGAGCTTATTCCAGCCTTTATTGGCCACCTTGATCCGTTTGCTGACCTGCTCACCTTGCATCACTACCCCGAAGTCTACCTGGACAGGATCGACGTCCATTAACGGTTCTGTGTTTTTGTCCACCAGATTGAAGCGGAAATAAAATGAGACAGATCCCCCGTTCAATTGCAAGCGGACCATTTCCCGATGGTTGCCTGTCTCGATATTCTTGTTTAAGGTGATGATCTGACTGCCCGCTTCAAGAATCAGTTGAACCGGAAGGGGAGATTTTCTGGCTCTACCGTTATGATTTGAGAGTTCATCTTTGGACAGTTTGAGTTGAATCCGCAGTTCATTCATCTCATTTCCCAGAGAGCCGATCAGGCTCTTTTGATCAGAAACCGCCCAGCCTTCCGGTCCGGTCGTTGACCAAGTCACCGATTCGGAATCGCTGTTCCTGATGGTGATGACCCCCCTGCACGTTTTGCCGGCACTCAGCAAACCCAGATCCATTTCCCTGGGAGAAATGGTCACAGCCGGCTGTACCGCCCATACATTTGTTAAGGCCACCCGATTCAAAAGGCCGGTGGAGGTGGGGCCCGGCAGGGAAAAAGAACCCATCATCACGAGAGAAACAAAGGAAACAACCAGGTAAAATTGCCGGCGCATGATGTACTCCTCTATCATTTATATATCATTTATGGTGCCCTTTCTAATCCAAAGAAAAAAAGAACGCAATGATTTTTCACACGAAATAACTTGACACCTTAAAAATATCGTATATATCTTGCCGCCTCTTTTTATGTTTTTTACGTCCGTCATGGAAATATTGAGCTAAAAAATAAATTTAAATGCTGAATCAGAATCTAAAATACTGGGTCGCACTGAAATGGGTGGAGGGGGTCGGCAACGTGGGCTTTAAGGCACTGCTGGAGGCTTTCGGTACTCCCCAGAAAGTCTTTGAGGCACCNNCGTTCAAAGATTGGGAAAAGGTTGAAAAGGAGCTTGAGTTCGCTGACAGGACCTGTGTTTCTATCGTCACATCGCAGGATCCCCTTTATCCGTCGCAACTCCTGAGTACCTATGATTACCCTGCCTTTCTCTACGTCAAGGGTCACCTTAAAGAAGACGATGTCAATGTGGCAGTCGTCGGATCCCGGACGGCCAGCACCTACGGCAAATTCACCACGGAAAGACTCTGCCGTGAGCTGGTTTTAAGGGGTATTACGGTAATCAGCGGTCTGGCCAGGGGAATTGATTCTGCCGCACACCGGGGAGCCCTGTCCGGAAAGGGGCGAACGATAGCCGTTTTAGGATGCGGCCTAGATGTCGTATACCCCCCGGAAAACGAAAAACTTTTCACCGAGATTTCCTTACAGGGAGCGCTGATCTCGGAATTTCCCTTCGGCACCCCACCCAACGCCCCGAATTTCCCTGCCCGGAACCGGATCATCAGTGGGATTTCCCTGGGGGTAGTGGTCGTGGAGGCCAGTGAAAAGAGCGGATCCCTCATTACTGCCCGCATTGCCCTGGAGCAGGGGCGAGAGGTTTTCGCCGTTCCCGGAAGCATTGATTCCTCCGGATCCAGGGGTACCAACAAATTGATCAAGCAGGGTGCCAAACTGATCGAAAATGTCGAGGATATCCTCGAAGAAATTCTCCCGCAGGTCACAAGTGCACCGAAGGTAGTCAAACCAGATCAGCGGCAAAAGCAACCTGACGATCAGCAGAAAATCCTTACGTCATCACCGGACCTTGTTCTCAAAGAAACTGAAAAAACTGTATGGCAGGTCCTTTCGCAAAAACCTGTGCATATCGACCAGATCATTACGTCCACCGGGCTGACGGCCCATGAGGTGCTCGTCATCCTTTTAAATCTCGAATTACAGGGACTCATCGAGCAAAAGCCGGGCAAGACTTACATGCGCAAGGAGTCATAATCATGATGCTGGATTCTCTTATCATTGTGGAATCACCCACAAAGGTCAAAACCATCAAAAAATACGTCGGAGCAAACTTCGATGTCCGGGCCTCCATGGGACATGTCAAAGATCTCCCAAAGAGCGTCCTGGGCATTGACATTGAACACGATTTTTCACCCACTTACCAGGTGATCGAAGCCAAAAAGAAAACCCTGTCCGAATTGAAGAAGGCGGCAAAAAATGTCGCGCACATCTTTCTGGCTCCCGACCCGGACCGAGAGGGTGAAGCGATCGCGTGGCATATTGCCGAGGAAGTCGGCACAAAAGACAAGAAAATCTATCGCGTCCTTTTCAATGACCTGACGAAAAACACAATCCTGGAAGCCATCAACCATCCCCAGGAACTGGATTTTAATAAATATGAGGCCCAGCAGACCCGCCGGATATTGGATCGGCTGGTAGGATATAAGATCAGCCCCCTCCTCTGGGAAAAGGTCAGACGAGGGTTGAGCGCCGGACGCGTCCAGTCCGTCGCAGTCCGCATGATCTGTGATCGCGAGGACGAAATCCGTAAATTTATCCCGGAAGAGTACTGGTACGTTACGGCCACGCTGGAGGGCGCGAATCCGCCACCCTTCGAGGCGCGCCTCATTAAAATCGACGAGAAAAAGGCCAAAGTCAGCACAGAAGCCCAATCGGCCGGTCTCGTGGAGAAACTGAAAACCGCACCCTTTGTGGTTGTCAGAGTAGAGAAGAAGGAGACGAAACGCTCGCCCTCGCCTCCTTTTACGACCAGCAAACTCCAGCAGGAAGCCTCCAGAAAATTGAGCTTCTCCGCCAAGAAAACCATGAGCGTGGCGCAGAAACTCTATGAAGGAATCGAACTGGGCCCAGAGGGTTCCGTGGGGCTGATTACCTACATGCGCACCGATTCCTTTCGCATTGCCGACGAGGCCCTCAAGGAAGCCCGATCGTATATCCGGGAGAATTATAATCCGGACTATCTGCCCGCCAAGGCCAGAATCTTCAAAAACACCGGCACGGCCCAGGATGCCCATGAAGCGATCCGGCCTTCCTCCATGGCCTACAAACCCCAGGACATTAAAGCCTACCTGAGCAATGACCAGTTCCGGCTTTATCAGTTGATCTGGAATCGTTTTGTGGCCAGCCAGATGAATCCGGCCNNACGATTAACATCTCCGCCGTTCATTGTATCTTCCGCGCCCAGGGATCCGTCATGAAATTTGCCGGCTATACGATCGTCTACACGGAGGGCAAAGAGGATAATGGCAACGGCAGTGGCGAAGACAGTGAATTCGGTAAGATGCTGCCCGCCATTTCAGAAAAAGAAATTCTGAAACTGCTCTCGCTCAAACCTGAACAGAAATTTACCCAGCCGCCGCCCCGCTTCTCGGAGGCATCACTGGTTCGTGAACTGGAGGAGAACGGCATCGGCCGGCCGAGTACCTATGCAGCGATCCTGAGTACAATCCAGGACAGAGAATATGTCCGGCTGGAAAAAGGGCGGTTTTACCCAACCGACCTGGGCAGTATTGTCACAGAACTTCTGGTCAAGAATTTTCCCCAAGTGCTCGATGTTGCCTTNNCCCATCGTGATCAAATGGGGACGGAACGGGGAATTCCTCGCCTGTTCAAACTATCCGGATTGCAAAAATACTCAAAATTTCACCCGGACCAGCGACGGACAGATTATCCCGCCGGAACCGCAGACGACGGAGACGGACGTCGTCTGCGACAAGTGCGGCCGGCCCATGGTCGTCAAGGGAGGCAAATTTGGCCC
>PMNM01000132.1 GCA_003161855.1 Syntrophaceae bacterium
GAGAAGATCATCAACAAAACACGGACGTCGGGGGCAGACGTCATCAAGCTCAAGGGAAGTACTGTTTATGCCCCGGCTGCGGTGATCGCCATTATGGCCGACGCCATTCTGAAGGATCGGAACCGGGTGTTGGGGATCTCCACATACCTGGAAGGGGCCTATGGGTTTTCAGATGTTGCCGTCGGCGTACCCTGCGTCCTTGGTAAGAACGGAGTGGAGAAGATCATAGAGCTCAAACTGGACAGCAAGTCCGAAAAGGAATTCAGGGAATCAGTGGCGAAAATAAAGGACGTGATCAGGCAATTGGAGGAACAGCACTAAACCTGCCCCCCCCAAGCCTGGTCAGATTTCCTGAAGTTGAAAATATGTGGAAAAGATATTTTTATCCTGCCCCATAAAAAATTGATTCCCATGATTGATTAATTACAGTTCCTGATCGTTTTTTTCTTGTATTTCGAATAAAAAAATATCTTTATGATATAAAAATGGCCGTTAAACTGAAGAAAAGGCGGAACATGGAAATAGAAACAGATTTTTTAGTTCTGGGAAGCGGNNTTATCACCAAAAAAGAAACGATAGAATCCAGCACAAACTACGCACAAGGTGGGATTGCGGCTGTAATGGATCCATTAGACAGCTATGAGTCTCACATACAGGATACCCTGACCTGTGGGGATGGACTTTGCAAAGAAGATGTCGTAAAATTTGTGATCGAGGAAGGCCCCGAACGGATCAAAGAGCTGATTCAATGGGGCGTTGAATTCTCGAGGTCCGGCAGCACCGAGGGATTACTTTACGACTTGGGGAGAGAAGGTGGCCACTCCATGCGGAGGATCCTGCATGCCAAGGATTCTACAGGACGGGAAATTGAGCGGGCCTTGAGCGAGAAGGCAAGTCTATCAAAGAATATCAGGATTTACGAAAATTGCTTCTCCATTGATCTTATCATGAAATCAAAACTCCTCGGACTCGATCCGGCACCTGAAGACAGGTGCATCGGGGCCTACGTTTTCGATATCCATCAAAAAGAGATCCACGCCTTTCGATCAAAATTCGTTATTCTGGCAACAGGAGGCGCCGGAAAAGTCTATCTCGTCACCACCAATCCTGATATTGCAAACGGTGACGGGATTGCCATGGCCTATNNCGTTTCTCATCAGCGAGGCTTTGCGGGGAGAGGGGGGTGTCCTGAAATTGAAAAGTGGTGAGACTTTTATGGAGAAATACCATCCCATGAAGAGCCTTGCCCCGAGGGATGTTGTCGCAAGGGCGATAGATAACGAACTGAAAAAAACCGGCGATGAATATGTTCTTTTAGACATCTCTCACAGACAAAAAGATTTCATCATCAACCGATTTCCAAATATTTTTAAAAAGTGCCTTCAATACGGGATAGATATGACGAAGGAGCCCATCCCTGTTGCGCCTGCCGCACATTATTTCTGTGGAGGTGTCGTGGTTAACCCCTTCGGGGAAACCAATATTCCGGGACTTTTTGCCTCTGGCGAAGTATCCTGCACCGGCCTTCATGGGGCCAACCGTTTGGCCAGCAATTCACTCCTTGAGTGCGTCGTTTATGCGCACAGAACATTCCTCAGGATTTCGGGACTTTTTTCCGAAACAGCCGACGAAAAAATATCCATCCCTCCTTGGAATCCCCGGGGGGCCACTCTGAGCGACGAGGCCGTTGTTGTATCTCACAACTGGGACGAAATCAGGAGATGCATGTCGAACTATGTGGGTATCGTGAGATCTGACAAAAGGCTGCAGCGGGCTGAGCGGCGAATCGATTTGATTCATAAGGAAATCGATGAATACTATAAAAATTTTATCATCACGCGAGACTTGCTAGAGCTCCGCAACATTGCCACCGTGGCAAAGCTCGTGATCCAATGTGCTAAAATGAGAAAAGAAAGTCGTGGACTGCATTGTAATATAGACTATCTCTTTAAAGATGATCAGCACTGGCTAAAAGATACGATGATAAAAAAGTAAACTCGAACGAGGATCTATCGACTCCGCTTTGCGAGATGGTCAAACCTCCTCATTTTGCATCCATCTGCTTCTCTTTAAGGGGGTTTCTTCCGTTCATTATCTTTTCATTCAATATCTTTTCCTGTGCCGCCCAATCTGAAAAAAATCGGGCGGCACAGGAAAAGTCAAACAAACCTCACTTTTTTGAAAAACTTCTACTTCCCTTTTGGTTAGATTCAACCAATAGGTTTCATTCTTCTACTTCAGCTATCTTGAAAGGAATATCCTTCCCTTTCTTTTTGCCACTGACATCAAGCCTTCTGAGATCAAAATCTTTCGTCTCGGGGCTGAACAGCAGGCTGATAAAGGTTATGATTGCACCTATGGTGAGAACCGCTGAAGCGGAGAGCCACAATTCCTTGGGTCCTTCGATGCCTGCTATCCAGGGTAACAGATGGAATACAGCAACCAGGGGAACGATCCCCGCTCCTCCCACCAAAGCAGCGGCTGAATATCCGAACCCAACGCCCACTGACCGAGTCTTTGTGGGGAATCTCTCGGAAAGGTAGGAGGGAATGACACCCCAGGCAAGCTTAAGCGATGCCGCCAAGATCGCCGCTATAAAGGCGATCTTCATATTCCTGGTCGTGGCCGCTTTGATCAGTATCTGGTAGAGGGGTATGGCTAAGATGACAATGTACAGACAATACCACTTCGTCAGTCTTACCCTTCCCCATTTATCCGCAAGCCAGCCATACAGGTTATAGCCCAGAAACGAGCAGAAGAGGGCCACTCCATAAATGAAGGTGTACTCCACCAGATTAAATTTCCCCGGACCTTTTAAGATGGAGGGCAGAAACTGATAAACGGCATAGTCGGTGAGGAAAAGTCCAGTCATAAAGAAGAAGAGCTGCAGGAATATCCAGAGAGTCGGCGGCTTGAAGAGGGCGACAAAGGGTCTCTTCTCAATTTGACCCGATTCCTTTGCATGCGCAAATACAGGTGATTCGACGAGCGATCTTCTGATATACAGGGCCAAGAGAACGGGCGCCACACCCGTGACAAACATGATACGCCAGCCGTATTCATACATGGCCGGCTCTCCGATCACGGTAGTCACGCCTAACACTACGAAGGAGGCAATTGCATATCCGAGGGGAAAACCTGACTGGACAAATCCGCCGATGGCGCCACGCATCTTTTCCGGTGCATGCTCGATGGCAAAAGTATGACCCACCGCGTACTCACCACCGAAAAAACATCCCATGACAAATCTGACGATCATGAAGATGGTATATGCCAGCGGAAGCCCGATCATCGCCGGCGACGGGATCAAGGCACATATTACGGACATGACACCGACACCAGCGATCGTTACGATCAGCAGATTCTTTCTGCCGATCTTATCGGCACGGTGCCCGAAAAAAGCAGCCCCGACAGGCCTTGCCGCCATGGTGACGGCATAGAGCAACGCAATGGTCAGGAACTGCCATGCTTCACTGTGCTTGGGGGATGCAAATATCTTCGATAGCACTGGAGCCATAACGATGACCATTGCCATGTCGTAAGCATCCATCCCGAAGCCCAGAAATTGTGACCACATGGCCCGTTTGCTATCGGATGTCATTTTTACTGCTGGTATTGAATTACTCATCATCCTCCCTCCCTTTCTTTTTTACCGATCATGAATGATATAACCGCTGGAACTCTCGTTTCTCCCTAATGGAAATGGCTCCGTTGGCCATTACCGTTCTAACCCATTTGGTCGATCCTGTCTGAGCTATTTCTTACACTTACAGATGTATAAGGGCAATACCACCCGCTTACCCTATAGTTAGTCTCCCCTATTTTCCAACGGTAAAGGGAGGCACGGCAACCTTGGGTTTGGGTTCCACGCTTACGCAGTTCACAGGAGCACAAACCTTTTTCTTGTTCAAATTGAAATAATCACGAACGAGGTCTTTCTTCATTAATTGAATGGCTCGGGCAGGATCCACGCCCTTGGGGCAGACGTTGGAACANNCGGGAATCCACGTTGTACCGATAGGCCTGGGTGAGAGGCATCGGGCCGGGATATTTCCTGTCTGTGGCCATGGTTGGGCAGGCTGCCATACAGGCACCGCACTTGATACAATAGGTAAACTGCAGGAATTCTTCGAGTTGGCGTGGTGTCTGGAAATACTCGCCCGTAGGGTTTTCCATCTCCATGACGTCGCTGCGCTTGATATGGGGCTGGACGCTGGCATGAACACCGAACATGGGTACCAGATCGGGCACCAGATCCCGGATGATGGTAAAGTTTGGCAGAGGCGCCACCGTCAAGGTTTTCTCCGTGACGTCCAGAATCTGGGTATTGCAGGCCAGCATGGGCTTGCCGTTGATCAGCATGGCGCAGGACCCGCACACCCCCATCCGGCAGGAAAAACGGAAAGCAAGACTGGGGTCCTGGGTTTCTTTAATCTTGTGCAGACCATCCAGAACGGTCATCCCCTTTTCCACCTGGAGGGTATATTGTTTTTCCCAGGGCCCTTCATCTTTTTCAGGGTCGTATCGGTGGATATAAAAAATGATATCGCATTTTTTCTGAGTCTTTTCCATGGTCCTATCCTTCCTACAGGGTGGTCGCCGCAATCTTTGCTGCCGCAGCAGCAAGTGTCCCGATGACGAAAAGAATGATCCCGATGACCCACAAGGAGGCGGTCAATTTGCGCTGGGTGGTCTTCTGCAACCCTAACTCCATAAGGATTGTTCTCAATCCATAAAACCCATGGTAAAGGACCGCCCCCANNCCCCGCGATGATAAACCATGTCCAGTATCCCGTTTCCCTCATAACGACCTCCTATTTAGCAAAAAAGAAAATATTGTAGCCTCCTGCCAGGATGAGAATGGCGGACAGCACCATGACAATCAGCATTAAGGGCCTCTGGGTATTCAAGGACGTCCGGTAAGGATAGGTGGGTTCCTCAGCCTTGCCTACAGCAAAGCCCAGCTCAATGAGGATGAGCCGGATGCCATTGAGAGCATGAAAAGCAAATCCAATAAAAACAAGAAATTCCCCAATCTCGAACAGGGGGTGTTTCATCGTCGCCATAGCCGCTGCCCACGTCCTTGGACCGAAAACCCGGAGTGAACTTTCAAAGATGTGAAGCATAAAGAACAGGAGGATACCCAGACCCGCAAGCCGGTGTATAATGTATAAATAACGCTCAATCCCCCACCGGCCACCACCAAGCCATCCAATTATTCCCAAATGGTTATCGTATTTGTAAGCCATCGCGTCCCCCTTAATATGTCCGCTCAACCGGGTTCCACTTGGTGATGGTGACCGGTTTGTAACCGAGTTTCGGTCCGTCTTTACTGTAACTGACCAGGGTGTGTTTCAGCCATTTCTCATCGTCGCGCGTTTTAAAATCCGTTCTGGAATGAGCCCCGCGGGATTCCTCCCGGTTCAGGGCCGCCAGCACCAGAGCTTCTGCCAGATCAAGCAGATTCGCTATCTCCAGGGCATTGATCAGGTTGGTATTATAAACCATCCCCTTATCCTGGATCGAGATCTTGCTGAAACGCTGTTTCAGCTCCCGGACCTTTTTCAAACCCATGCTTAGCTTCTCTCCGGTGCGATAGACACCCACATACTGATCCATCGCCTCCCGCAATTCCCGCTTGATCTCATATTGATTTTCGCTGCCTTTGTTCCAGAGAAGTTCAACATAAATGCGGTTGGCTTCCGCGTCCACCCGATCCTGGGACAGCTTCGGCAGGGCAGGGTCGAATTTGATGTACTTGAATATCTCTTCACCCGTTATTCCTCCCCATACCAGGCATTCGGAGGTCGAATTTGCACCCAGACGATTGGCGCCGTGCAGCGAATGGCAGGCCAGTTCGCCGGCCACCCAAACCCCTCTCATGGAAGTGGCTCCATTGATGTCGCCTTCAATTCCTCCCATACTGTAATGTGCAACGGGCCGGACGGGAATAGGTTCGACAATCGGGTCCAGTGCATTGAACTTCATGCAGACTTCGCGGATCAGCGGGAGAGAGCGATTGATCTTATCGGCTCCGAGATGAGTGAGGTCCAGGTGAACGTAATCCAGACCACCGGGACCTTTAAATCCTTTCCCCTCCAGAATCTCGGTCATTTCCGATCGAGAGACGATATCCCGAGGTGCCAACTCCATCTTTGCCGGCACATACTTTTCCATGAAGCGTTTACCTTCGGCATTTCTAAGATATCCGCCTTCCCCCCGGCACGCTTCCGTCATCAGGATGCCAGAAGGTACAAGACCCGTCGGGTGGAACTGGAGAAACTCGGGATCTTCAAGGTTCAATCCCGCCCGGTAGGCTATCGCCTGCCCGTCGCCACTGACCGTCTGGGAATAGGTGGTGAATCCATAAAGGGTACCCAGCCCTCCCGTGGCAATGAGGATGGCCTTCGCCCGCAGGACCACATATTTTCCACTGCTCATGTTGATGCCGGTCAGGCCGCTAAATTCACCATTTTCCGCGATCATGGATGTGGCGAAGAATTCATCATAACGGGAAAAATTCCGATACTGCAACAAGGTATCGTAGAGAGTTTGCACCTCAAAAAAACCCGTTTTGTCCTGGGCCAGTGTGCATCGGTTGCAACTATGTCCTCCGAAAGGACGCTGCTGGATTCTTCCGTCCGGATATCTTGACCACGGGATCCCCCAGTGCTCAAGCAGTAAGATTTCTTTGGGAATTCTTTCCACAAACCGGTACACGACATCCTGATCCGCCAGGAAGTCGGAACCTTTGACCGTATCCCAGGCGTGAAGGTCGAGGCTGTCGCCTTCATCCTCGCGAAGCACCGCCGCAGAGCCTCCTTCTGCGCAAACGGAATGGGGACGCTGGATCTGCACTTTCGATACGAGACCCATGTTGATGGTGTCCCCGGACTTTCGGGCGATTTCCACGGCCGCACGAAGACCGGCAAGGCCCGTACCAAAAATCAGCACATCATGGGTGATCACTTCAATTTCCTTGGCACCGTAACCTGAATTTCTCATGGCTTAATCATCCTATTTGATATCGGTTAATCTTTCCTGTATTTCTTTGCACCTTCCACATAAAGGTCGTTCCCCTTGGTGTCGTTGATGACCACGACGGGAAAATCCTCGACTTCCAGTTTCATGATCGCTTCAGGTCCGAGATCCTCATAGGCCACGATCTCCGCTTTCTTGATGCTTTTGGCAATCAGAGCACCCGCTCCCCCGGTGGCGCCGAAGTAGACGGCCTTGTATTTCTTCATCGCCTCGACAACCTTCGGGGCACGGTTCCCTTTGCCGATCATGCCTTTCATGCCTAGTGCCATCAGTTGGGGGGCGTAGGCATCCATGCGGTAACTGGTCGTCGGTCCTGCAGATCCGATGGGCTGGCCGGGCTTGGCCGGTGCGGGTCCCACATAGTAAATAATCTGCCCCCGGATATCCATGGGAAGATTCTTCCCCGCGTCCAGCAGATCGATCATTCTTTTATGGGCGGCATCTCTTCCGGTATAGATGATGCCTGTTAAAAATACTTTATCTCCGATTTTCAGTTTTTCCACGTCTTCGTCAGACAAGGGCGTCTTCAGTTTTATATTCTTTGCCATGTGCTCCTCCATCTAAATAANNCTGGCGATATGGCAGGGTTCAACCTCAAAAAAGACATCAAGGGACGTGGTGTTTCCTCCATAACCCATGGGGCCAATCCCCAGCTTATTGATTCTCTCCAGGACTTCCACCTCAAGCTTGGCCAGCTCGGGATCGGGATTTCTTTCCCCGATGTTTCGCAAAAGGGCTTTCTTGGCCAGAAGAGCCGATCGCTCAAAGGTACCTCCGATGCCCACACCCACCACCGTGGGAGGACAGGGATTTGATCCTGATTCTTTCATGCGATTGACGATGAAATCTTTGATTCCTTCGATGCCCGCGGAGGGTGCCATCATATGAACGCGGCTCATGTTCTCCGCTCCTCCGCCCTTGGGGACAGCCGTGATCTTCATCTTGTCGCCAGGAACGATGTCAAGGTGGATAACGGCCGGGGTATTGTCTTTTGTGTTTTTCCTCGAAAAAGGATTGCAGGCAGATTTCCTCAGATAGCCTTCCTGGTAGCCTTGCCGCACTCCCTCATTGACAGCCTCCTTGAAATCGCCGCCAATGACGTGGACATCCTGCCCGATGTCGATAAATAAGACAGCAAGCCCCGTATCCTGGCAGATGGGAGAATGCTCCTCCCGGGCAATCCTGGCA
Source organism: Syntrophaceae bacterium (assembly GCA_003161855.1). Taxonomy (GTDB): domain Bacteria; phylum Desulfobacterota; class Syntrophia; order Syntrophales; family Fen-1087; genus Fen-1087. Next base: position 8,230 of record PMNM01000132.1, read on the forward strand.
TTTTCCTTCA
>PMNM01000158.1 GCA_003161855.1 Syntrophaceae bacterium
TGAGTCAGACTTGCGCCGAGCCGAAGGCGCCAGAAGGTGGCCGGATCATGGCTCGGAAACACGGGCTTGAACCGGTCTCCAAAGACAAGACGGTTGATTCCCGTGGGTGGTGAGATTATCGTTGCACCCAGCTCGCGCCAGAGCCCGGGTTTGCCGCCATCGCCATCACCCTCGAGCACCAGGCTGGCCATCCGGAAGAGCACCTCCCCGAAGAAGCTCCCGCCAATGCCGCTGGCGATCTGGTCATTGATGGATGGGTTCGTGGTCTCCCCGCCCGTTTCCCAGAGAAAGCTGCCCATGTTGTCATAGAGGAGCGATTCCCAGTAGTTGAGGCCCACCGATCGCGCGAATCCATGGTACATGGAACCCTGATACGGATGTAAAAACTGGTTCATGGCGAAGGAGTCCTGGTCGACCCCCCAGGGCCCGTGGACGACGTGGTCCCAGAAGGTCGACAGGTTCGAGTCGTAGGTTTTTTTCCCTCCCTCTACATCGTTGGGGTAAGCAAGCCGGTCGTACCCATTGAGGAGAAGGATGAAGGCCGAGATTTCTAGGGCTGGGATGAAGTAGCTCTTGCCGGTACCCGTCTCCCAAGACAGGGCCTGTGTCGGCACCTCGGGCTTTTCCTTCAACCACGCTTTCTCGCCCATAGAGATATTTACGGTCCGGTTCGGGGTCATATCGGAAAGCTTAATCACATTCGGTGCCGTCATATTGTCATATCCAAGTTTTGACGCCAGGAGGGTGTAATTCCCGAGGGATGGGATACTCACTGAATAGTTACCCAACGCATCAGTAGTCCCTGTTCCTGCCAAAGCACCGGTACTTACATCTTTTACCGTGATGATTACCCCTTGAATACCCTGGTTGTTAGAGAGATCCTTTACGGAACCAGAGATGCCGCGTTCTTGGGCAAAGGCCCAGCTACTAACAGCGATTATTATACCCACGTGGAGAACCGTAAGAATCGCCTTGAATGGTTTTCTTGCGCGTTGCACGACTTCTCCTTTCTTTCCATCCATTTGAAAAACTTCTGTCGACCAGGTTATTGTAACGTCAAATAGTTTTCTTGCTCTACCCGACAGATTTTATAGATGGCAGCCTTTTCATCGTGGGATAAACTTTTTGTCATCCTACTTCCTATCCTGTTTTTCTTCCTCCCCTTTTTCAGGTTTTCCATGTCGAGATTCAGATTGTTGTGGTGCCTCCCGGTGTTGTGGCTGTGAGTGCTGTGGTTGGACCTCTCCGGATTGTGGTCGCGATTGTTGTGGCTTGGCTGCCTTTCGAACTTGCGGTTTTGCCTGAGATTTTGGTTGGACCGCTTGAGACGGCTGTTGTGATCGAGTTTTGGGCTTCAAACCTTGGACACCCCAAGTATTTTGCTTCTCCCAATGTCTGCTCTTTTGCCAGTTGCGCCAGTTCCCTTGGACTTGTTGGTAGGGTATTCGTTGGTAGTTCCATTGATGCCCTCTCCAACGATGCTCCCTATAGTCATTCCTCCAACCTGATGGTATCCCTCTATAAAAAGATGGAACGTTTCGATAGTAGCCCCAACCTGAATTATAGTTCAGCGAGCGATACCATCGCCCTTCCCACAGACGCCACCACCAACCATTGTAGNNGGTGCGGCAAATACGATGGGTGGAGGCAGAGAAATGCTAACCCTTGCCATCGTTGGAATAGGAAATACAAGTACCAACGCCAGAAGTATTGTTCCAAAAAGCAACTTTTTCATTTTGCAGCCTCCTTTATCCATACCCAATTTAACCACATGTAACCTGCGTTGTAGTGATGCTCACCTTTCTTTCCTAACGTCGTTCTTCATGCCTTTGGTCCCNNCCCCTGTCACGCCCTTCAGGTCCCCAAAAACATCCTCCAAGAGATACAAACATTGTCACCAATACTATTCCCAACATAATTATTCTCTTCATCTCCCCCGCCTTTGATAAGAACGTGTTTTTTTGTTTATACGACAATGAAATTGTTCAGATCCCAAGCTGTCCGTCGTTTTATGCTCTTTAGTTATTTAGTACAGGATTGGATAGTCAGCCACAATCAGGGATATCCTGATTNNTGGCAATAGATGAAGAACGGTCTGATGTGTCAGGAAGAGGGGACGACAAGAGGTGGATGGCCACTTATTATCCTCAATATTTTGTGACGGCGTGGATGTGTGGATAACAAACAGGAAGGAACAAATGACCGATCACGCCGAAGCAGATGAATTGATGATTGGATGTATAAGAGAGCCGGGAAGGGACCCTCCGGAGAAATCCGGGGGATTTTTCTTGTCCGGGAAGCAATCAAAAAAGCGGGTCAGGAGCGGTACAAATGAGCTAAAAAAAGAAAAAGGGATTGAGCCACTGAAGACCAACCCCTTGATTTTATTGGCGCGCCCAGGAGGATTCGAACCTCCGACATCCGGATTCGTAGTCCGACGCTCTATCCAGCTGAGCCATGGGCGCGCAATGATTTGCAGGAAATAAAATGGCGGAGAGAGCGGGATTTGAACCCGCGGTACACCTTATGGGGCGTACAATCGCTTAGCAGGCGATCGCTTTCGACCACTCAGCCATCTCTCCGTTTTTCAAAATTTTCTATATCCAGTCTATCTCATGTTCATGAATAGACTTATCAATAGAGTGGCGGAGGGAGCAGGATTCGAANNGTTCTTCCCGCTGCCAATCCTGAACCATTCAGCGTATGAACAAACTCCACCTTGCCGCTTCCCTCGCGGCGAAACCGGATCGACGCCCGACGGGCCTGAAAATCATCAAAGTTGCTGCATGAAGAGATTTCCCGATAGGTATCTTGCCCGGGCAGCCAGACTTCCACATCATAGGTCTTGGCAGAAGAAAATCCCAGATCGGCCGTGCAAAGACTCACGGTCCGGTAAGGAATGTTGAGTCTCTTCAAGACTTCCTCAGCGTTGAGGGTGAGCTTCTCCAGTTCATCGTAGGAGGTTTCCGGCGTGGTAAATTTGACCATTTCCACTTTGTTGAACTGATGCTGTCGGATCAGGCCACGCGTGTCTTTTCCGTAGGAGCCCGCCTCGGCGCGGAAACAGGGAGAATAAGCCACATAATAAATGGGAAGGTCCTTTTCACTCAAAATCTCATCCCGGTGAATATTGGTAACAGGAACTTCCGCTGTGGGAATCAGGTAATAATCTGTTTTCTCCACTTTGAAAAGATCCTCGGCAAATTTCGGAAGCTGTCCCGTGCCAGTCATACTTTCCCGGTTCGCCAGAAAAGGGGGAAGAATCTCGGTATATCCATGTTCAGCAATATGCAAATCAAGCATGAAGTTGATGATTGCGCGTTCCAGCATCGCACCCAGACCGCGATACAGGGTAAACCGGGCTCCGGTAATTTTTGCGCCTCTCGCGAAATCCAGGGTGTTTGTCTTTTCGCCGATTTCCCAGTGAGGTCTGGGCTGAAAATCAAAAAACTTTTTTTCTCCCCAGGTGCGGACGATCGGGTTATCCTCGGAACTCGTCCCATACGCTACAGATTCATGCGGGATGTTCGGGATGATCATGCCCATTTCGTTGAGTTCGGCCTCGGTTTTCTTGAGAGCTTCATCCAGTTCCCTGATCCGTGTGGAGACTTCCCCCATGCGGGCGATCAGGGCGGAGGCATCTTCCTTCCGCTGCTTCTTCTCGCCGATCTCCTTGGATGCGGTGTTACGCTCATTCCGGAGCAATTCCACTTCATGAAGGATATCAAGACGTTTCGCGTCCATGGCGATGAACGGACCGAAATCCATTTCCTGTCCCCGCTCCAGCATTTTCCTGCGGACAAATTCGACATTCTGTCTTAAATACTTGATATCCAGCATGGTTTGACCTTTCCTTTAAAGCAGGATTCCCCTAACATTTTGCCCGTCTGAAGTCAATTATTTTAAATCGGATTCCCTTGACGTTGGAATGGTTTCAGGCGCGTCTGAATTTTTTCTGAAGGATTCTCATGATGGTCATCATTTCCGGAATGCGGATCATGGCACAGATGCCGAAAAAGGTCACGGCACCGACGGCGATGGCGATCGTCAAAAAAGCAAGCCTTTCATGAAAGGATCCGTTGATCTTCCAGGGGGAAATAACATCGATCAGGACAATGGCGCCCCACATGGCCGCCGAGGCGATGATCATCTTGGAAACGGACCGATAAAAATCCTGGTTGACGAAGGGGCCAATTTTCCTTTTCAGGATGAGGGTGAGCATAATGACATTAACGGCCGAGGCGATGGACGTAGCCAGTGCGAGACCGCCATGCTTCAGGGGAAACATCAGAATGACACTGCAAGCAACATTGACAAGGAGGGCCACAATGGCTGCTTTCATGGGGTTCTTGGTATCCTGAAGAGAGTAGAAAGCAGACACAATCACCCGGATGACCGAAAAAGCCCAGAGACCGACGGCATAGTAAAACAGGGCCTGGGCGGTGAGAATTGTCGACTGCACGTCAAAGTGCCCTCTCTGGAAAAGAACCGATATGATGGGCTCCCGCAAGGCGATCAGGGCGATCATGGCCGGGATTGTGATAAAGAGGATCAGGCGGAGAGAGAAGGCAATGGTTTTTTTGAATTCTTCGAAATTCCCTTTGGAAACCTGCTCCGAAAAACTGGGAAGTGTCGCCGTTCCCACGGCAATACCAAAAACGCCCAGGGGAAGTTCCACAATCCGGTCGGCATAGTAGAGATAGGAAACGCTCCCGCCGGGCAGGAGGGAGGCCAGGATGGTCCCGATGAAGACGTTGATCTGGTAGATGGCCGCTCCGAAGAATGCCGGCAGCATGAGCAGCCCGATTCTTTTGACACCAGGGTGTCGGAAGTGGAAGTCAGGCTTTAGCCGCACTCCCAGCCGGACCATAAAGGGCCATTGCATCGCCAACTGGAGGATGCCACCGATCATGACACCCACCGCCAGCGCAACGATCGGTTCCCGGAAAAAGTCCCGCAGTGTCAGCGTCGCCAGGATCATGGCAATATTCAGGATGACCGGGGAGAGGGCCGGCGCTGCAAAATGCCTGAGTGAGTTCAGGATTCCCATGCAGAGCGCCACCAGGGAGATAAAAAAGATATAGGGAAACATCAGGCGGTTGAGAAAAACCGTCAGGTCATATTGTGCGGGGACTCTGGTGAAGCCCGGTGCCATGATGGTGACGATAAGCGGAGAAAAGATAACGCCGGCAATGGAGACTACCACCAGGATGATGGAAAGGATGGTAAAGACGATATTGGCCAGTTCAAAGGCCTCTTCTTTCGATTTCTTATTCAGGTATTCAGTGAAAACGGGCACGAAGGAAACGGTGAGAGACCCTTCGCCAAGAAGTCTCCTTAGAAGATTGGGGATCCGAAAAGCCACAAAGAAGGCATCCGTGATGAGTCCGGCGCCGAAAAAAGCAGCGACCACCATATCCCGGATGAACCCGAAGATCCGGCTCAGCATCGTGGCGAGACCTACGACGCCGGCGGCCTTGGCAACCTTTGTATTTTCCCGGCTTTGTTGGTGTTCATGCTCCATGATGATCTTTTGACGGTACCGTCCCTTTTCCTCAAGCCTTTGGAACGACCCGCTGGATGTCATTGATTGTTCGTCCGGTTACGGTGACCCGCTTGTTTTTCGATTTATGACCGGCAGCGATGGTGACCTGCGCCTTTTTTACGTTGAACAGGGATGCCAGAAAACGAATGCACTCCTCATTGGCCTTGCCCTCAACGGGTGGTGCGGTGATTTTTATTTTCAGAGCATCACCATGAGTGCCCGCCAGTTCGCATTTCGAGGATCTCGGCAAAACATGGATCTGAAAGGTGACGCCCTGGTCCGTTTCCCTGACCGTCAACATAATTTTTGTTACCTTAGATAGGTGGTCAGCTGGATCATCGTTTTGACGAGAAACATCTGCAGAAAATAGATGACCAGGATGACAATGATCGGTGAAATGTCGATGCCCATGCCTCTCAGGGGAATCCATCTCCGGATGGGCGCCAAGACCGGCTCCGTGGCCCGGTAGAGAAAGGTTACGATTGGGTTATACGGATCGGGATTGACCCAGGAAATGAGCGCCCGGCCGATGATGATCCACATATAGATGGTCAGTCCGATATCAATTATTTTAGCCAGGGCGAATATTAAGTTTTCCAGCACAAACATGACGTCTCCTCTTTCATTCCGTTCTATGGGAGGGATTCCACAAAGCTCTTGAGAACCCGGTTGAATTCCTCCACGTTTTCAATCATGACGAAATGCCCGGCATTGCTGATCAGAGATAATCGGGCACCGGGAATATGATCCTTGAGAAACTGGGACATGGACGGCGGGGTCATCTTGTCGTCATCACCGCAAATGATCAGGGTCGGCACCTGAATTTGAGAGACCCTTTCCGTTACATTGAGCTTGTTGCAGGATAAGAAATCACCGTAGAGGATTTCCGGATTCACCTTGGTCATGCTGTCCGTCAGAAGTCCCGTCAGCCGCTCGCGGTTTACTTTCGCAAAAGAGAATTTGGCCACCATGGCAATCACCGGCGCCGGATCAACTTTCAGGCCATCCAGAATCGCCTGATTGACCGGCATCGTCGCTCCTCCGCCGACCGGGACGATTCCGGAAAGGCGGTCCCCGTATTGCAGTGCAAAGACGAGGCAGATGGCTGCGCCGAGGGAATGGCCGATAAGAACAGGCTTCCGGATGGCCAATTTTTCAAGGATCGTTTCAACCCATTCGACATAAGTGGCCACATCCTGTTCCCCCGGGCCTTCGGACCGACCGTGGCCGGGCAGGTTCAGGGAAACAATATTAAAATCATTTTTCAACCGGGTATACTGGTGGATCCAGAGGGTGTGGTCTCCTCCGGAACCGTGAACAAACACAAGGATCTTTTTTGTTGCATCAAAATCAGTTTGATTAACCCAGTAGGCCATCTTCAATCCGTTTATTTCCTGAATGCTGATCATATCCGTTTCNNTCTTGTGCAAACAAAGATTGACAAATTTCCCTTTTTTCGTATTGATATGAGTTTGGAAACCAGTCATTCAATCGCCATGCTAAAAATAGCAAAAGAGGGGAGGTACTCATCATGTTGAAAGGCAAAAAAGTCGGATTTATCGGCGGTGGAAAAATGGGAGGAGTCCTGGCCGGAGGTATTATTTCTCGCCGGCTCGTTCCCGCGTCACAGGTTATCGTATCGGATGTGGCCACGGACAGGCTTCATACGCTCAAGAAGGTCTATGGTGTTGAGGTTACCCAGGATAATAAAGAGGCCGCGAAAGAAGCCCAAATTCTGATTCTGGCGGTGAAACCCCAGAGTATGGCGGAGGTGCTTTCCGATNNATAAAATTCATTGAGGACCGCCTCAAGAAAGGGGTCCGGGTGATCCGGGTCATGCCCAATACGCCAGCCCTGATCGGAGAAGGGATGTCCGCCCTTGCCACAGGGGCGGCAGCGACGGAAGCCGACCTTGCCGAAGCCCGACAGATATTTGATGCGGTGGGGCTCACCGTCGTTGTGAAAGAGGATTTGATGAATGCGGTTACCGGCCTGAGCGGCAGTGGACCCGCCTATGGGTTCATTATCATTGAAGCCCTGTCCGATGCCGGTGTGCATATGGGGTTGAGCCGGGATATCGCCTTGAAGCTGGCTGCGCAAACTCTTCTGGGGGCTGCCAAGCTCTGTCTCAAAGGGGACAAGCATCCCGGCGAGTTGAAAGATATGGTTATGTCACCCGCCGGGACGACCATTGCCGGCATCAAAGCGCTGGAAGAGGGAAAGATCAGAGCCACCCTGATGGCCGCGGTTGAAGCGGCCACTCTGCGTGCCAGAGAGCTGGGGGGCGAAAAATAACCTTAAAAAATCAAAAATTCTTCATCCGATTGTGACTCGTCCGGTGTTTGATGATCGTCCCTTCCGGGCCTTGCTGATTCATGGGGGAGGACAGCTCCCGGATGGTCAGCATTTTCGGTTGAAGTCTCGGATGGCGCGTCGGCGCGTTTTTCAACGGGTTTCCTTCTGCGGTGCCGGAATCTCCGGCGTGACTTCTTTTTCACCGGTTCAACCGTTGGTTCCACTGATTCGATGCCTCTCGGGGGCTGATCCGTGCTGTCATCCTCGTGCAGGGGAGCGGTGAAAACAGTCTCGGTATCATCCGCCTCCATCAGATCTGCCTGTGTGGGCGTTTGCAGCTCTTCGTCAGGAACCACGTCGGGCGGCAATTCCCGGTCGCTGGATTCAATTTTAAGATCGTCCCAGGCCATGTCAGGACTCCCGGAGATGTGGATCGACATGTCACAGAGAGATTCCAGTTTGTTGATTTCGGTTCTCTTCTGGTTGAGCAGATAATCGGCAATCTGATAGGGCAGCGTAATTTTAAACGTGGAATAGAGTCCCTTAAAGGCCTGGGACTCAATTTTTCGAAAGGCACTCAGCGCCGCATATTCCAGGGAGGGTCTGACCCCCCGGCCCCGGCAGAACGGACAGGCGGTGTAACTGATTTCCTGGATTGTGGACTGCTTCTTCTGCCGGGAAAGTTCCAGCATACCGAATTTTGAAATCCGCGATAACTGGATCCTTGCCCTGTCGACACTCAACGCTTTTTTAAAGGCCTTTTCGACTTCCGCTTCATGCTTGCGGTCGATCATATCGATAAAATCAATGACGATCAGCCCGCCCAGGTCTCTCAGGCGCAACTGCCGGGCGATTTCCTCAGCGGCTTCGAAATTAGTCTTGAAGGCGGTTTCTTCCACATTTCGCTTATTGGAGGCTCGTCCGGAATTGACATCGATGGTGATCATGGCTTCTGTGGGATTGATGATAAGGTATCCGCCGGATTTCAGATCGACACGTTCCTGGTAGATGACGCGGATTTGATCTTCAAGGTTATATCGATCGAAAATGGGGTTCTTATCCTTATAAAGCTTGATCATTTTGACGTTTCTGGGTGCGACGGCCTTGCAATACGCCCGCATTTGTTTGAAGGTGTCCATATCATCCACGAGGATTTCTTCAATCTCCGTCGTGAAGTAATCCCGCAGCGAGCAGACGCCGAAATCGCTTTCCTGGTA
>PMNM01000171.1 GCA_003161855.1 Syntrophaceae bacterium
CGGCCTCACCCGCTTCCAGGCTGACCTTGACATTTGCAACGCCGTCCACTGCGTTCAAAGCCTTGGTAACCGCCATGACACAGTGATTACAGGACATTCCCTTTATTTTGATCGTGGTCATCTCATCCTCCTTCTTCACATCGGACGCTCATAAAACGNNGGACAGATTTTAAAATCTGTCCCCCCTTTTTTTACGCTCTCAACGCTTGATCCCTTCATGGTTTCTTCATCGAATAGTCATACCACGGTCTTGAATTGAAGGCTTCTTTGATAATGCTTGCCGCAGCCTCGACCGTGTAATGGGCTGTATTGAGGGTCAGATCATAATTGGCCGGATCCGTCATGTCGGCATTGAAGTACTTCTTGATAAAGGCTTTGCGATCCTTTTCGGTTTTGATGATCCGTTGTTCTGCTTCTTTATAGGTCACGCCATAGGCATGCATGACATTACGGACCCTGATATCCATGGGCGCAACAATGAGCAGACGAAGACAGACGTCACTGGGCAGAATGTAGCCGGCTCCCCTCCCGACGATGATGGCATGACCATGCGCCGCAATGGCGCCGACAACTTTCGTCAGATGGGGAAGATATTCGTCAGGCCATAGATGATGTTTTTTTTCAAGGGCGCCGATCCAGTCATCCAGAATGGAACGGTCCTGTTCATCGAGCGTGGCGACCACAGACTCGCTCACATTGGCGCTCCTGGCTACGGCTCCCACGATTTCATTGTCAAAAAGGTCTATATTCAAATCATCAGACAGATGCTTCGCCAGCGTATTCGCACCACTGCCCGGCAATCTCGACATGGTAATGACGGGGCGGATGGGCTTTTTATATTTCTTTTTCATATTCGATTGCCACTTTTTTACCTGCGTTGCGATGATTTGCTCCATTCTTGCTTCCGGTGATTGGAATGTCTCCATAATGCCTCAATGCCTCCTTCGTTGACTTTTGCTATATTTTCATCGTTACGATGGCTGATGATCAAACCCGATTTCAACCGCTGCCCTTATACAGGCGATGAATATTAATTTCAAGAAAAACCATGATCCCACGGACATCCATCGCCATGAATTATCCTCTTCATCATGGATTACCTTTTGTAAACATTTTCAGATCCACATGGTCCCTGATCATTTTTTCTATCCTGTTGATTTTTTCCGTATCCTCCTTGGTCGGCAGGGGTTCAATCCCGTCGATCTGTTTCGCCGTCTGGTGGGTATCGGTAGAGACCAGCAGCAGGGGAATTCCCAAATTTTCAGCCTTTGAGAGGATAACCGACGAAGGCACAATATTGTTGGACAGGATAATGGCGGCTACATTGTTTTCAAGGGAAGTCAAGATCAAATCACTGCGGTCACCGCTGGTGATGAGCACTTGATGATGATCCTGAAACAGAGGACTTTTCACAGCCGCGTCCCCGCCCATGGAGCCCACGACGATGTTTCTGACCTGACGGTTCAAGCCGGACTCACCGGCCAGGACTTTTGCAAATATCCGATCCGCAAGATATTGGGCAGTAAAATAGGTCAGCTCAGGAAAAGAAGGGATGACGCCCAGCACCGGAACGCCCATCTGACGGATTCTGGGCAGATAGATATCGTTAAAATCGTCGATCTTGGCGACTTTATTAATGACAACCCCCATGAAATGAAAGCCATCCATCCGGATATACTTGGTGAGGAAACTCACATCATCAATAATGGTATCCTCATCACCACTCACCATGATCAGGAGCCGTCCCTCCACAATCTTTGTCAGGGAGATGGCGTCAAGATAGACCGATGTGCCATAAAAGATGTCCTTTCCCGCTTCCACAAAGATCAGGTCCTTATTTTTTCCGATATGATCCAAAGCTTTCAGGAGTTTTTCCTTTGTTGCTTTTTCATCCAGTGAATAGAGGAGCTTGGAATGATGAAAACCGATGCTCATGTCTTCCGGATTCTCTTCGAGGTTGAAGATATGGGTTATGAGGGCGGCATCATAGTCCCAGAGTCGCTTTTTCTTGTAAAGTAATCTTGCACCGAAAGGCTTCAGATAGCCCATTTTTTTGTTCAATGCCCTGGCCAGACCAATGATCAGGCTTGTTTTACCTGCACTGGGTCGCATGGACGTGATGATAAATTTATCCATCGATTTCACCTCTTTTCATTTTTTGCAAGGATGATCCGTATATCCACAGCCCGCACACCTTCTCCCTGCTCATAAACGACCAGCGGATTAATTTCAATGTCTGAAATCCCCTGGCAGTGACGAAGAATGGCTCCCAGGATGGTGACGACATTCACGACAGCGGCGACATCCTTCATTTTTTCTCCCCGCACCCCGAGAAGCAACGGATAAGAANNGGGAGTGACCGGAAAGAAACGTCTTTCATGACTTCCACATAGATCCCGCCCAGGCCGACCATAATCGTCGGCCCGAAGGTCTGATCGATCCTGGCACCTACAATCAGTTCCGTTCCGGGTTTAACCATTTCCGAAATATCGAGCCCGTCAATCAGGGCGTGGGGAACATGGGCCTTGCAGCTGCGCAGAATGGCACCATAGGCGTCAACAACCTCACCCTCATTTTCCAGGTTCAGGGCAATCCCGCCGGCATCACTCTTGTGGATGATGTCCTTGGAAACAACTTTCATGACCACAGGATAACCGATGGTGTCGGCCGCCTCAACCGCACCCTGGATCGTCTGGGCCTGGATGCTTCTCGGAATGGGGATACCCGCCAGATTCATGATTTTCTGGGCTTCATGGGCCAGCAGGAAGAACCGGCCATTCTTTCTTGCATCCGATACAATGGCCGTGATGGAAACCGCATCCAGTGTGGCATCGGCAATCTTATCCGAATCCGCATGACTTCCCAGATATTCTTTATATCGATACATCGCTCCCAGCGAGGAGGCCGTGTCATAAACATCATCGGAAACGGGAACCCCTCTTTTCTTCGCTGAAACCACGTAATCCGCCGTCTGTTGACCACCGAAAAGTGAAAACACGATGAGCTTTCCCCTGGATTTGTATTTAAGGAAGTTCTTCTCGATGATGGTTCCAAGGTCCGCGGAAGGTGAAAGAGCCGATTCGCAATAGATGCCGAAAACCGTATGAATGTTGCCATCGGCAAGGGCCGCATCAAAAGCTTTTGTATAATCGACAGCCGCCGCCTGACCGGTAATATCAATTGGATTCTTGGTGGATCCAAAGGCAGGAATGACGGGAGAAAAAACACTTTTCAGATTTTGAGGATCGTCATAAAGACTAACACCATATTTCTCACAGGCGTCCGTCGCCATGACACCGGCACCCCCGCCATTGGTAATGATGACCGTGTTTCCTCCTTTGGGAAGCGGGTTGCCCGCCAGGATCATCGCCCAGTTAAAAGCCTCTTTGGTGCTTTCCGCACGGAGCGCACCGCACTGGTGGATCAAATCGTCAAAGACCTCATCCGAGCCGGCCAGCGAACCGGTATGGGATGCAGCCGCCCTGGCGCCTTTCTCAGAACGGCCGGACTTGATCACCACCACCGGCTTTTTCCGGGTGGTTTTTCTGACGGCCTGGATGAATTTCTCGCCATCCCGCACGCCTTCAATGTACATGAGAATGATCCGGGTGGTCGCCTGATCACAAAGATAGGTCAGAAGATCAGACTCATCAATGTCCGACTTATTCCCGACGGAAACAATGGCAGATAAGCCAATATTTTCAACAGAAGCCTGACCGATCAGCGTCAGCCCGAGCGCACCGCTCTGGGTAATCATGGCCAGATGACCCGACGGGATATCGCCGGAGACGAACGTGGCGTTTAAACAGACCTGAGAGGAATAGACGCCGAACACATTAGGACCCAGAATCCGCATCCCTTTGGCGCGGGCATAATCGATGATTTCTTTTTCTTCTTTAAAATTTCCGACCTCCGAAAAGCCGGAGGTAATAATGATGCAATGCTTGACACCCCGGTCTGCGCATTGGCTGACGGCACCAAAGACAAGCTTTGCCGGAATCGTGATGCAGGCCACGTCAATCTCTTCCTCGATATCGAGAATGCTGCGGAAGACGGGAACTCCTTCAATATCACCGCCCACCGGATTGACCGGATAAATTCTTCCCCGGTAACCGCCCGACTGGATATTTTTTAAGACCGCATACCCGATCTTGCTCTTGTCCCTGGATGCTCCCACAATGGCAATGGAACGCGGCTCAAAAAGATAGCGGATGTGACCGTCATCACTTTTTGTCATGTTCGCTCATTCTGATGGAAACGGTTAACCTATGAATCAATACTCCCGGCTCAACGACCCCATCATCGACATCAATCCGCCGGGTAACATTTCATCGAGCCGATTTTGTCATCCCATCCATTCTTGCGAAGGTCCGGGTAGTTGCCTTCTCCAAGGGGGCCCAGTTTGTCGCCCTTGAAATTAATATCCTTATAAAACTCACATTTTAGCCCACGGCCGATGCGGATCGAGGAAATTATACGATAAAAGTTCTGTTCCGTTTTTTTACCGGGTGCTCCAAACTGGCTCAGTCCCGCATGCAACAGGTTCGGCTCATTCGTGCCTGCTGAAAGAGTGACCGACCAACCACCGTAATTTAAACCTTCNNTATCACAAAAAATACTAATTTGAAATGCTTCATATAACGCCCTCCTGTTAATTTCATATATCCTCCTTTGTTTGATAGAACTTTCCTTAATGGAGCTGCTGTCCTTAAAATCAAAGTACTCATGATAAACCTCCTGTTTTTAATATCGGTCTTCGTGATGATGCTTTGACATCATCTTCCCCTGCCGATGGCCGGTTTCGACTGGCCTTCTCGATTTTTTCAACGGCGGCAAACAGGCCGTCATGGTTGTCCAGGTAGGACGTATCGAAGATTCCGTGCTTGAAGTCCGGCTCGTCACAAATTGCCAGGTAGAAGGGAATCGTCGTTTTGGGGCCGACAATGACGAAGTCGCCTAAAGCTCTTTTCAGGTTTGCAACGGCCTCATCCCAGCAAGTCCCCCAGACGGTCAGCTTGACCAGGAGCGAATCATAGACAGTCGGAATGGCGTAACCGGCGCTGATGGTCCCATCCAGGCGAATACCCGGACCGGCAGGTGGCCGGTAGACTTCCACCGTACTGCCCCCGTCGGGCCAGAAGTGTTTCAGGGGATCCTCCGCATTAACCCTCACATGGATGGCACAACCCTTCGTGACGATATCTTCCTGCTGAAGATCGAGAGGATGTCCCTCGGCAATCTCAATTTGCTTTTTAATAATGTCAACACCAGTGACCATCTCTGTGACGGAGCGTTCGACCTGAAGACGCTTATTGACTTCCATAAACCAAAATTCCTTTGTTTTCGGATCATAGAGAAACTCGACGGTTCCGGCATTGACGTACCCCGTCTGTCGAGCCACCTTGACGGCCGTCCGGCACATAGCGTTCATAATATCGGCAGGAATGGAGGATGCCGGGGCAACCTCGAGAAGTTTTTGATGGCGCCGTTGAATGGAGCAGTCCCGTGATCCCAGATGAACCACTTTTCCGTATGAATCAGCCAAGATCTGGATCTCGATATGGCGCGGCGAGGCGATGAATTTTTCTGCGTAGATCCCGTCATGATTAAACGCGAAAAGGGCTTCGTGCCTGGCATGATGAAGTTGTGTCCTCACCGAGGCGGCCCCGTCCACTTCCCTGATTCCGATGCCGCCACCGCCAGCAACAGCTTTCAGAAGGATGGGGTAGCCCACTTTTTCAGCAAAAGCCAGAATCTCGCGGACACCATCCTCTCCCAAAGACAGGATACCGGTCCCGGGAACTGTGACAATCTCCGCCTCTTTCATCATCGCTTTGACGGCCGGCTTGTCTCCCAAACGACGCATCACCCGAGCGGGAGGGCCAATAAAGATCAGCCCGTTCTTCTCACAGGCTGCTGCAAAATCGGCACACTCGGCCAGGAATCCATAACCGGGATGAATGGCATCAGCTCCCGTTTTGCGGGCCGTCTGTATCATTTTGTCGATATCGAGGTAATCCTTCACGGGACCCTCCCCAATCATGACCGCGGTATCGGCAAAACGGATAAAGTTCGCCTCGCTGTCAGGCTTTTCATACACAGCAACCGTCTTCATACCCATGGACTGGGCAGTTTTGATAATGGAGAATGCAACCTCTCCACGGTTGGCGATCAGCACTTTTTGAATTTTTCTTTTCATCTTCAGTTCATCTGTCCGTCCCGGTTTATTTCCCGGAGGTAAAGGCGCCGTCGCAGGGCGGCGCCTTACACCTTATATTCCCTCCTTAGCGTATCGGAGGCACATAGGGGATATACTGGGCAAATAACCAGCACAGGAAAAAAATCAGAGGGACATGGACTACCAGTTGGAGGAAGGAATATCCCACGAGGTCTCTGGCCTTCACATGGAGCATCCCCAGCAGGGGAAGCATCCAGAAGGGGTTGATCAGGTTCGGCAGGGCTTCCGCCGCGTTGTAGATCTGAACCACCCACCCCATATTGACATGGTGGATCTGGGCTGCCTGCAGAATGTAAGGAGCTTCGATGACCCACTTGCTCCCGCCGGANNACGATCATGCCGAAGATGACGGCATAAAATGGAAACTGGATCAGCACGCCGCCCGTGGCCGGGATGGACTGTGTAACAGCCCGGAGGAAGCGCTTCGGGCGCCAGTGGAGCAGGAGACCCACGGTGATAAAGATCAGATTATAGATATTCAGATCCAATGCCGCCATGGCTCCCAACGGTGATGTCATGAAGACGTCAATGATATACCCGCCGAGCAGGAGGCACACTACGATCGTTAGGAACGGGCTGTATTCCAGCCATTCTCCCGGTTTCGACCGCTCTTCAATGGTCATATCGATGG
>PMNM01000089.1 GCA_003161855.1 Syntrophaceae bacterium
TGCAGGATTCGGATTATTTTGCTATCATCACGATCTCCCGGCGTAACGTAAGCAGTTTTCTAAAACCGGCCTTTAAAGCAGAAAGGATTGCCTATGGAACTCATCTTCGAAAAGAGTCGGCCAGGGCGGACAGCCGGCAGTATTCCAACCTGTGATGTACCTGAAGTTCATCTCGAACAGGTGATTGATAAAAGCCTTCTCAGGCAGGATGTTGATCTGCCGGAAGTGGCTGAGGTAGATCTGATCCGTCATTATACAACCCTTTCGCGGCGGAATTTCGGTGTCGACGTCGGCTTCTATCCGCTGGGCTCCTGCACCATGAAGTACAATCCGAAAATTAACGAAGACTTAGCAAAACTACCCGGCTTTACCGCCCTCCATCCTTACGTGCCGGTTGAGTTTTCACAGGGCAGCCTGGAGCTGATGTATGAACTCAGGAAATACCTGAGCGAGATTTTCGGCATGGCCGACTTTACCCTTCAGCCGGCAGCGGGGGCCCATGGAGAGCTGACCGGTATCATGATGATAAAAAAATACTTTGAAGCAGGGGGGAATCATCGCCATCAGATCCTGATCCCTGATGCCGCTCATGGCACCAATCCTGCCTCCGGCGCCTTGTGCGGTTTCCAGACCATCACGGTGCGCTCCAATGCTGAAGGCGGTGTAGACATCGATCATCTCCAGGAACTGATGACCGGAGATGTCGCCGGGCTCATGCTGACAAATCCCAATACCCTGGGACTCTTTGAGCGAAGCATCGAAAAGATTGCCGGGATTGTTCACGATCAGGGGGGGCTCCTATACTGCGACGGCGCCAACGCCAATGCATTCATGGGAAAAACCCGACCGGGTGATCTGGGCTTCGACGTGATTCAACTGAACCTTCACAAGACCTTTTCCACGCCTCACGGTTGCGGCGGCCCGGGAAGCGGCCCGGTGGGGGTAAGCCAAAAACTCATGGATTATCTTCCGATCCCGCAGATCGTAAAAAACCAGGGGGATTATGAGTGGTGTGAGGATTATCCGAACAGTATCGGGCGGGTGCGGTCCTTCTACGGTAATTTCAACGTTATGGTCAAGGCCTACACCTATATCCGTTCGCTTGGACCTGATGGACTGAAAAAGACCAGTGAGGTCGCTGTCTTGAACGCCAATTACATCAAAGAGAAACTGAAGCTCCACTATGACCTGGCTTATGACCGGACCTGCATGCATGAATGCGTCTTCAGCGGCAAAAGACAGGTCCGGGAAAGCGGGGTCCATACCTCCGATATTGCCAAAAGGCTTCTCGACTATGGTTATCATCCACCCACCATTTATTTCCCGATGATCGTCCCGGAAGCCATTATGATCGAACCCACCGAAACGGAAAGCCTGGAAACGATGGACTCATTCTGCGACGTGATGATCGCCATTGCCCGGGAGGCCAGGGAGAATCCGGAACAGGTCAAGTCCGCCCCGCTGACGACACCGGTGAGGCGTCTCGACGAGGTCAGGGCCGCGAGAGAACCGGACGTGTGCTGGAAAGGGTAACCCATGGATTCTTTTTTGGGCGGCATGACCCTATTCGAGCTTAATGACGGGGAACCTTCATGAAAAGTTGGATCCAGCTACCTAAGGAAAAGCTGATTGAAAAGCTCTGGGCCGCAGAGCCGAAGATCAAAAGCATTCTCCAGAACTCCAAACACGTCGAGGAAGCCCGCTTCATCATCTTCGACTATCTCAACCGGCTTGAGCGTGACCTCTTCAATATGCGCTCAGACACCTATTTTGTAAATCTCAATATCATCGAAAAGAGGAATGCCAAGGAATGCATCCGCGTTCTTTCCAATGTTATGCGGACTGAAAATGAATACCTGACCGGCACCTCCCCTCTGGCGATGCTGTTTGATCTCGCCAATGAGACCCCGGAAATGCCACATAAGATTAACGAAGCCTTCCTATGCGAATTCATCGCTCTGTTCAGGGGCATTACGGGTAAATCGGGGAAGCATTCCACCAGTAAGGAAATCTTCAAAATGAAAGACGGCAGAAAGTCGGCCATCGTCCGATCCAATCAACTGGATGATTATGCGTCTCTCATCCGGCGTTATTCCAGGCGTTATAAAACGGGGTTCGACCGCAACATCATCCGGCAGCGGCGGGAATTGAAAAAGGATATCCTGACTTATTTCGGCGCTGAAGAAAGCCAGTGGCAGGACTATCTATGGCACTATCGACACATCATAAAAGATATCAAGACGCTGAGCGGTCTTGTCCGACTAGAGCCGGGCGAGGTAGAAGGCCTCACCTGTGCCATGGAAAATCACATACCTTTTGAAATTACCCCCCATTATCTGTCCCTGTTCAATAAAGCGGGACGGACGGATTACGACCGTCAGATCCGTGCCCAGGTCATTCCCAGTCTTCAATACTGTCAGGGTGTCATCGAGAGCCGTAAAATGGGGATTGACATGGATTTCATGGGTGAGAAATCCACCAGCCCCATCGACGGGATTACAAGACGTTACCCGGAAATCCTGATTCTGAAGCCTTACAACTCATGCCCTCAGATCTGTGTTTACTGCCAGCGAAACTGGGAAATCAAAAACATCGACGACACGGTACAAATGAGCCGGAAAAAGATCCGGGAGGCCCTGGCTTGGATTCAAGAGCATGAAAACATCACAGAAGTTCTCATCACCGGCGGCGATCCCCTGACCCTGAAAAATGACTATCTGGACTGGCTGATCGGCGAAGTCGCCGGCATTAAGCACATCGAACGGATCAGGATCGGCACGAGGATTCCGGTCACTCTTCCTTTCCGGATCAATGAAGGCCTCCTCGAAATATTCAGAAAATACCATGAATGGGGAAAGCGGGAAATTGCCGTTGTCACCCACTTTGAGCACGCGTCTGAAATCACCCCCGATTCCCTGGAAGCGGTCAAAAAAATCAAACTCCTGGGGATGAATGTATACAACCAGCAGGTCTTTACCTATTTTAACAGCCGCCGGTTCGAAACTTGTCTCCTGCGCAAAACGCTGAAGGTATCCGGGATCGACCCCTATTACGCCTTCAGCACCAAGGGCAAGGAAGAAACGATCGATTTCCGCGTACCCATTGCCAGGATCGAGCAGGAACGGCGGGAAGAGGCAAGACTGCAACCCGGCCTGGTCAGAATGGATGAGCCGGTCTTTAACGTCCCGCGGCTGGGGAAGTCACCCTTGAATGCATGGCAGGACCATGAAGTCATCATGATTCTGCCCGACGGCCGCCGGATCTACCGTTTTTACTCCTGGGAGGTGCGGCTTGTCACCGCGCTGGATTATCTGTACACCGACGTCACCATCTACGATTACCTGAAAAGATTAGCCGCTGATGGTGAAAACATCGCAGATTACAGCACGCTCTGGTACTATTTCTAAATGCAGGACCCCTCTTCCACCTTACGCAAACCGGAATGGTTGAAAGTCCGGCTGCCCCACAGCCGGGAATTCAGGCATGTCCGGGATATCCTCGCGAACCGCCATCTTCACACCATCTGTCAGGAGGCACGCTGCCCCAACATCACCGAATGTTTCCAGGAGGGAACGGCGACTTTTCTGATCCTCGGCAAGATCTGCACACGGAACTGCCGCTACTGCCATGTCATTCATGATATTCCCCCACCACTGGATCCCCATGAGCCGGAACGGCTGACCGAGGCCGTCAAAGCGTTGGGATTGAAGTATATTGTGATTACATCGGTCACGCGGGATGATTTGCCGGACGGCGGGGCCACGATTTTTGCTGGAAGCATTGCATCTTTGCGCCGGCAGATCCCGGATTGCCGGGTGGAAGTCCTGATCCCGGATTTCCAGGGCAACTGGCGGGCACTGGAGCAGGTCATGGCCGCCGGACCTGATGTGATCAATCATAATATTGAGGTGGTGCCCACTCTGTATCCAAACCTTCGCCCCCAGGGNNTTCATGGTGGGTTTTGGAGAAAAACGGGAAGATATCCTGAGATTGCTGGAAGATCTCGTCGCTGCCAAGTGTGAAAGACTCACCATCGGCCAATATCAGCAACCGACCCGGAATCACTGGCCGGTGATGAAGTATTATCACCCCGATGAGTTTAAGGAAATGAAAGAAATGGCCTGTGCGATGGGCTTCCGGCATGTAGAATCCGGACCGCTTGTCCGCAGTTCCTACCACGCTGCCAGAGCGGTATCTTCGACATTACATAAACAATAGCGTCACGATTTCAAAATAACTTCGGGGGATTTTCATTGGATGGAAATATTTGATGTCATTGTAATCGGGGCAGGACCCGGCGGCCATGCCATGGCAGAGCAGGCAGCCCATGATGGTGCCAAGGTTGCCATCATAGAAAAGAGCCTCTGGGGTGGGACCTGCACCCACCGGGGCTGTATTCCCACCAAAGCACTCCTGGCCTGCAGCAAGCATTACGCTGACCTGAAGAAATTAAAGCGCATGGGGATCAACGTCGGACCATCCTCTTTCGACTTTACTGCCATGAAGCGGCATCAACAGCAAATGGTCAAAATTTCGGCACTGGGTGTGGAAAAATCCCTTCGTGAAGCTGGCGTGAATCTGAAAAGTGGGGAGGGGAAAATCCTGTCTCCCCGGGAGATACAGTGGACGGATACAGNNCTGACATCCGACGGGTTTCTTGAATTACAGATGCTGCCGGAAAGCATGATCATCGTGGGAGGAAGCGTCATCGGTGTGGAATTTGCCACCTTCCTGGCCGAGCTGGGGGTGAAAGTGACGTTGATCGAAATGATGGAGCAAATTCTGCCCCTTGAAGATGAAGACGCCTCATCATTATTAAAACAGGAGCTGACACGGCTGGGCGTCACGATTCATACCTCTGCAACACTGCAGAGAATCCATGAAACGGCTGACAGCGTTCAGATTGTCGCGACTCGCCAGGGACAGGATTTCCATCTGACCNNCTGATGACCAATATCCGGGACATCTATGCCATCGGAGACGTGACGGGGGGCATCATGCTCGCGCACCGTGCCATGCAGCAGGGGAAGGCCCTGGCCAGCACTCTGTTTGGTGGCCGCGCCATCGTTTATCAAGAAGAGGCTGTCCCGGCGGTTATTTATTCACACCCTCAGGTTGCGCGCGTGGGTTTGACGGAAAAACAGGCCCGGCAGCAGGGTCTGGAGTTAGAGGTCAAAAAAACGGACTTTGCTGCAAATATCATTGCCCGCACAGAGTTGATGGGACAAGGTTTCGTCAAATTCTTATTCCATCAAGATCGTCTGGTGGGGGTAACCATCGTGGGAGAGGGGGCGGCTGATCTCATCACCCCGATGAGTCTTGCCGTCGCCAATGGTCTGGGTAAAAGGGAATTGTCAAGATGGATCATCCCCCACCCGTCGCTCAGTGAAGTGATGACGACTTCATCATAAAGATCATCTTATCCCTTCAGGGCAGCCAGAATTTCCTTGATATCGGGAACTTGTTTGATGGGGTAAACCTTGACAAACATCACCTTACCCGCTTCATCAACAATGATATTGGCTCTTTCCGAAAACCCCTCCGTGCGCAGGAGACCCAGGGACTTTGCCACGGCACCATGGGGCCAGAAATCGGCTAAAATTCTCGTCTTCCTGATCTTCAGGCTTTTGGCCCACGCCGCCTTGCAGGGAACGCTGTCCACACTCAAACCCACGGCCACGGTTTTGAACTTGTCAAAAGCCTTCTTGTTTCTTTCCAGAGACTTCATCTGCAAGGCACAGACCGGTGTCCAGGCAAGGGGGTGAAAGGACAACAACACCTTTTTCCCTTTGCATGCTGTCAGACGGAAATCCCGGCCGTTCTGATCCGTCAGTTTAAAGTCCTTTACCCTTTTACCCTTTTGCAGCATCTTCTTTTCAGCCATGACGAACCTCCTTGGATCGAAAAATAATCATTCTGCCTACATCCTGCTTTCTCCTCCTGACATCTGGATTTAGCGACCTCCAATGCCCTCTCTCCCATATCCACCAACGTTTTAACATCGTGGACCGTCTTTTCAGCTTCAGAAAGTTTACAGATCATCAATAATTCTTTTGATCACCTGGTTAAATGTCAGGCTGGCCTTTTCCGCGGCCGCATAGAAACCGCCATCGGGTGACAGGCAAGGGTTAGTGTTGACCTCCAGAATCCAGGGTTGACCGGATGGATCGACACGGAAATCCACCCTGGCATATCCCTTCAAACTGAAGAGTTGCCAGCATTTCACAGCCAGTTCTGTTAAACGTTGCAGCAGCGGTAAATCATTTTCCGGAAATTCGAAAGAGCGGCGGGTGTGATGATACTCAAAGGAATCTTCCTGCCATTTGGCCCTGTAACCGACAATCCGGACCTTACCCGGCGGAAAATCATCGAAACGGATTTCCGCAGGGGAAAGCACTTCCGGGCCTTCAGGGCCAGCGAGCAGAGAAAGGTTGAATTCTCTTCCGTCAATGAACGTTTCGGCAAAACAGGCCCCGCCGAGCACTTCTCTTCGGGATGCCATTATCTCATCGAGATCCGATTCTTTCTGCACCTGGAGGATGGAATTTTCATCCAGTCCTACCGAGGCATGCTCCCAGACGGATTTGATGACGTAAAGACCGGGCAAAAAACTCCCGGCGGGGGGTCCCCCGGAAGATATCCATACCGGTGTGGCCAGACCGTTCTGTTTAAGCATTTGCTTGGCCAGGAGTTTGTTGGAGGTCAGAAATACGGCTTCCGCCTTCGCACCCGTGTATGGAATTTTCAGATAATCGAGAAGGGAAGGAGCCATGTGGATCAGGCGACCCTGTCCGGAGATGGATTCGACAAGATTAAAAACAAAATCTGGCTGGAGCAAGCTCAGGTGATGGATCAGGCTGGAAAAATCCAGGGAAACGGGCACGGCCATGGGCTCATAACCCTGTTCGGCAAGTGCCCGGGAAACGATGTCGACCTGAACCAGGACATCCTTTTCATCCTTGTCTGCTCCTTCCGGCACTTCACCGTGCAGGACGATAACCTTCATCGATAATCCCATGGATCTGGAACGATCTGTTCTGATGCCTCTCATCTATCTTGAACACGTTTCAATGCTGAGTGCATGATCATGTCGATGAGTTGATGAAAAGTTTTTCCCATCAGACTGAAAATAATGGGAAGGTCCGAATGCTGGGGATGTAATCCGGCCAGGGGATTGACTTCCATGAAATTCGGTCTGCCTGACCGGTCACTGCGAAGATCCATCCGGCCTGCATCACGGCAGCCAAGGCCGCGCCATGCGGATAAAGCCGTTTCTCTGACCTGCTGTGCTTCTTCATCATAAACCAGACGATATTCCACCAGTTCCTCGCAGTTTTCCTTGTTGATGTAAGAATAGACATCCGGTTCGGCCTGAGCCTTCAGGCAAACCTCCATGGTATCCGTCGCTATGGCATCTTTGCCTGTGCCGATGATTCCTACTGTGAATTCACGACCGGGAAGAAACGATTCCACCAGGACCGGTTGTTTGAATACCGTCAGAAGCATCCTGCACACCTCCACCAGTTCCTTTTCGGTATTAATTTTTGAGGCGGCGGTAATCCCTTTACCGGTACCCTCCGCTACAGGTTTGGCAAAAAGAGGATAGGACAGGCAAATCCCTGTGATCTGATCTTCCTTTTCAANNCCTTTGTGAAGGGTCAGCGCAAGAACCAGGGGATCTGAAAAGGTATAAGGGATATCGTAGGCGTCCAGAAGAGCGGGAATTTGTGCCTCCCGACCGAAGCCCCGGAGACCTTCTGCGATGTTGAAGACCAAATCCCAGCGGTCCCCCGCTGCAAGTCTTCTGGTCAGAGATTTAAGATGACCGATGCGGTCGGTCCGGTAGCCGAGTTCCTTCAGCGTTTGATCGATCGCTTCGATGGTTTCGGCGCGGTCAAACTCCGCCGTTTCCTCTTCGCTGTAGCCTTCAATCAGGTAATCCTCGCGGAGATCATAGGTGATGCCGATCTTCAAAAACCCATCCTTTAATGAACTTCCTTGTGCACCGCCTTATGATCCGGGTAACGATATAACTGACCCTGATAGTTCCTCAGGAGCAAATCCTCTCCCTCATACCCGAGAGCATATTGGGGAAGTAAAGGAATTTTCCCGCCGCCACCCGGGGCGTCGATCACATAGGTCGGCACGGCATAACCTGTCGTGTGTCCCCGCAAGCCTTCCATGATTTCCAGTCCCTTCACTACGGGCGTTCTGAAATGAGAGGAGCCGGGAATGGGATCACACTGATAAAGATAGTAAGGCTTAATCCTTAACCGAAGCAACCCATGAACCAGCTGCTTCATGGTTGTCACATCATCATTGATCCCGGAAAGCAGGACCGTCTGACTTCCCAGCGGGATCCCCGCATCGGCCAGGCGTCGGCAGGCCTGGGACATCTCAGGCGTCAGTTCATCCGGGTGGGTGACATGGATGCTGACCCACAGGGGATGGTAACGCTTCAAAATGCGGACCAGCTCAGGCGTAATTCGCTGGGGCATGACCACCGGTGCTTTTGTACCTATGCGCAACAGCTCCACATGGGGTATTCTTTTCAGACGGGATAAAAGCCACGCCAGCTTTTTATCGGATAACGTCAGGGGATCCCCGCCGGACAGAAGGACATCGCGAATCTGATCATTCTCTGCGATATAGGCAATCGCCTTTTCCCACAGATCGAGCTGGAATGGATCTTCTCCTCTGTTACCCACAAGACGCGAGCGTGTACAATAACGGCAAAAGGTAGAACAGAATTCAGTCACGAGGAAAAGGACCCGGTCAGGATAACGATGAATCACCCCGGGGACAGGCGTGTCCTGCTCTTCTGCGAGGGGATCCTCCGCTTCACCTTCGCTGTGGAAACATTCATCAATCACCGGTACAACGGACCGCCGCAGGGGATGCCTCGCATCGTCTTCATCCAGGAGACTGGCATAGTAGGGAGTAATGGAAACGGGGATAGACCCGGTGTGGCCCAGCATGGCATTGTGTTCGCTTTCTGAAAGGCGGAGGATACGTGACAGGGCCTGCACATCCCGGATGCGGTTACGCACCTGCCAATGCCAATCATGCCATTCTTCGTCTGCTGTATCGGGAAAAAAACGTTTTCGAAATGCCAGTGACCCGGGGCTATCCTGAATCCGTGGNNCCTGGAGGCTCTGCCTCCTCAGCGAAAAGGGTTTCATTCTCCATAATGTCAGCCTCCTTTTATTAAAATGAGAGGGGATGACGCCTCTCTCTTTATTTGTTTACCTTCCAAACCCCTTTCCTGACAACGCTTCACAAGGACTTTCACCCTACAAACAGGAGATTCGGTTTTCTCATCGATTCTCACGACTTCAGTTCTAAACGAATTACCTTGTTTGTTTTCTTGTGTCAATATTTTTTTTACATTTTGTTAAAAAAATTTGTTTTTTATTTTCCTTGACAGAAAAATCGTGAAGTTTAGAATCGCTTGACGCTATGAAAGGATGAAAAAATCGATGCCGGAACTTCCAGAAGTGGAAACTCTTTGCCGCCAATTGAAAAAGGTGATCGTGAATACCGAAGTTCAGGAGCTGGTCATTCTGGACTCCAAACTGAATCACGTGGGAAGACTGGTCGGANNCTCAACTTGCACCTTAGAATGTCAGGCCGATTGTTATGGCAGCGCCATCAGGATGCCCTGCCGGTCCACACTCGGTTTCAGATATCCTTTTCACAGGGCCGCATCATCTGCATTGATCCGCGACGCTTTGCAACACTTTCCCTTCAGAAGCGGCAGGACTGTGCTCCACCGATTGCAGATCCTCTGAAGAATTTTCATGCCCCTTCTTTGAAAAAAACAGCTCAGGGCAGGCAATTGCCTGTAAAATCCTTTCTCCTGGATCAGAACACCATTGCCGGCATCGGCAATATTTACGCCTGCGAAATTCTCCATAGGGCTTTCATGAGCCCCTGGCGTAAGGCGGGCAGCTTGTCGCTTAAAGAGTGGCAGAGGGTGGCGGCGGCCGGCCTCTGCATTCTTCGCAAAGCAACCGCCTGCCGGGGAACATCCGTATCCGACTGGCTTGATCTACACGGGAAGAAGGGTGAATATCAGAATCACTTAACGGTTTACGGACGAGCGGGCTGTGCCTGTCCGCACTGTGGTGAAAAAGTTCAAAGGATGGTTCTCAGCGGACGGGGCACTTATTTCTGTCCTTCCTGCCAAAAATGATTGCCCTGAGAACTCTTGTCACTTTTAAAAAGAGGTGGGATGAGCAACGAGGAACGAGCCCTCCTCCGTCAAATCGCCGAGAAATCATTTTATCCCTCTTGACGCAGGGAATCTATAAACGATATACGGTTTGATATGGAAGGGAGCGGTTATTTCATCGTGCAACAGAAGCACATCCTAAAAAAAATCCGCTGGCTATGGATCTTATGTCTTCTCTTGCTTAGTGCCTGCACACCCCTCTATTTTCAAGAACACCGGCCACCTCTTGAGCCCTTCCGAATCCAGAACCTGGAGAACTTTCCCCACCGGGAGCTCTGGTACGGATTCGTTTTTAATGGAGAAAAAGTAGGATTTACCCATCAAACCATTCGACCGATTCCGGAAAGGCAGCTCTTCCTGATCACCTCTGAAGCCTATCTGAGAATTCGTTTCTTGGGAATGGACAAACGGATTACCATGATCAGCGAAGATACGGTGCGCCCTGATCTCACGCTTGTATCCTATCACTATGAGCAGCAGATGGACGGCAAGCCCCTGCGGATTGACGGGGGCGTGGTTCATGGATATTTCTGGGCTGTCCAGAAAATGGGTCAGGAGACTAAAACCCTGGAAAAAAAGCTGGACGGTCCCCTCTACCCGACCAGTGTCATCAATCTCTATCCTGTCCTCCAAGGGATGGCGGTCGGATCCAGTTACCGTTTCACCGTGTTTGATTCCCAGACTCAATCCTTTGAGGAAGTGTCTCAATCCGTTGTGGCTTTTGAAGAAAGTAAAAAGCTTGCTCTGGAACCGTCTTTCAAGATTGACACCCATTTGCATGGCCATACCGTTTCGACCTGGATAACCCCCCGAGGAGAAACACTCCTGGAATTTGCCATGGGCGGCGTGTTGATCACCTACAGGGAGGATGAGACACAGGCCCGGCAATTTCTATCGGAAGCCAGTTTAAACAAAAAAGACCTCATTCTTGATTTCAGTCTTGTCAAAACTGAAAAATCCCTTCCCTGCCCGAGAGAAACCTCNNCAACTCAATGGTAAAACCATGGCTGTATACCGGATTCACACCGGTGACGCTTCCCCGGAAATGTCACCAAAACCGTCTTTAGACTCTGTCAATCGCAGGCTTTATCTGGCAGCAACCCACCACATGGAGAGCGACCATCCGGAGATCATCAAAATCGCTTCCGAGGTTACGTCGGGGGCTGTCACACCGCGGGAAAAAGTCAAGCGTCTGACGGGATGGGTCGCCCGTGAGGTCAAGGACGAATATGTGGATAGCTTTTCGGCTTTAGAGGTACTCCATACCCGGAAAGGAGAATGCCAGGCCCATACCCTGCTTTATACGGCCATGGCCCGCGCCGTTGGCATTCCGACCAAGTTGGTGGCGGGACTTGTTTACATGGAAGGATTGGGCTTTCTGTATCACAGTTGGGCAGAAAGTTATGCGGATGGCTGGGTAACCGTTGATCCGACCTTTAATCAGGTCGGGGTGGACGCCACCCATATTAAACTCGTGGAAGGCCCATCCTGGACATCCACACTATCCGTCGGAACCGTTGTGGGAAAAATCAAGGCCCGCATTACTGACAATCGGAATTCCTGTAAAAGATAGAACGATAAGGTCATGTCTCTTGTATTAATCAGCGCCGTTCAGACCCTTCTTAAACGGGTGGAAGAACGAACGGGTAAACCGATCGCCGCCATTGAAAAAAGCGATCTGCCCATGTCGGCAGAAATTAAAATCACCGCAAAAAATGAGACGGCCCATCAACTTTTTTATCGCAAGGGCTATGATGAGCAGATCAATTACATCATCGCCAACCAGTGCGGCCACATCCTCAGGCTTTTTGATGCCCCTGCAGACCAGCGATTCATGCCCATTGCCAACTATAGAACGATGATGAGTTATATCATGGAGATGGGAGGGGAGTGCCATCGATTCGCTCATCTTTTCGACCCGGAAAAAATTAAACGCATGGTCCGTCTGTGGTACGAAGGCGTGGTCTTTCAATTAACAAAAATGCCACCTGACATCATGATCGACAAATGGCTCTATAACGAATATCCGGAATTGAGATCCATTCAACTGAAATCGCTGACAAGACAGCGGCAGGCNNTGGGTTGCCCCTTACCATGGCACGATTTTCATTTTCGACGGGAGCGCGCTGGCAACCCTGACAGAACGGAATTATATCAACAACCACACCGGGGACCGAGCGATGATTGATGCATGGGCGCAGCGCCTCGATTTGACGACCTGGTTTGAATGGAAAAAATACGAAACCTGAAGAAAGCCCCCGGCTGAAAGGGATCAGCGTCCGGCACTTCCTGCTTCAGCCTTCTTTCTTTTTATGGATACCAAAGCCTTGGCGGCGGCAACTTTGATCTTATCGGGATAAGATCGGATACCTAAAAAACCTTTCGTCAATCTGATTTCTGATAAGACGGGGATCGCCTCCGGGGCTCCGATGGTCCCCAGGGCGATACAGATCTTCTCTTCCAGATGCATTCGCGATGATGAGGCAAGCAATGGCCGGGCCTTGAGCAATTCCAGAAGAGAGGGTACTGCATCGACAAATTTCAGGGTGCCCAGCATTTCGACAATGCTGAACTTGAATGGATCATCCTTCATCGGCAAAATAGACAGGAGCAGCGGTCCCCTCTCATTGCCTCCGGTCCTGTAAACACTCTTTAAGGCTTCCTCCTGCACCCGGATATTTTCATGAAGCAAAAGCGGCCGCAATGCACTGACACTATCTTCGCTGCCGACCCGACCCAGCAGATATGCCAGATTCCGCAGATAATACCAGGGTTCATCCTCACTGATCCTTTCCCTGATCAAGGGAACAAGCCTCGGTCCGACTTCGCCAAGGAGGTGTAAAATCCGGACACGCTCGTTACTGTCGTCGTGTTCGCGGAGAATGTCCAGCAANNGTTGGTATTAAATTCTTCAAAAAGGATGTCCAGCAGCTCTTCTGAGGCCAAATCCATGATGGTCTCCGAAGAAATCGCGTGTGCCCTGTCATTCTTTTCCATGATGCCGGTGTGAATGAGATTGAAAACGTCCAAGATCGGGATGGTTTCGGTAAAACGCCCCTGATGAATAAAATGCTGAATGAGATTTTTAAGGTAACGGCAGATCTTTTCATAGGCCGGTGTTGCCAGCACCTCAAATCTGATCCATTCGACCAGTTTGTCCAAAAGTTTTTCGATCCCTTCGGTTTGCTGCTCGGAAGGAAGGCGATCCATGATCTCAACCAGAGCCGTTGAAGCCTGAGCGCGTACCTCCGCCTTGTCATTGAGCAGATTGCTGCTTAAACGGTGGATGATCGTCCCTGTGGTGCTTTGCTCCTCATGACTGTCAAGTTGTCCGACGATATCGGGCAGAGACGCCATCAGCGACTTGTCCAGGAAAGCCTCTTCGTCTCCGCTCAAAATGGGCGCAACCTCTTCTTTGAGATGAAAGAGCTGCCTTTCTTTTGCCACTTTTTCCTGATGGGCAGAAATCTCAGAGTCTTGATTTCCCGCGCTCCCGCTGACACCCCGGGTCAGGATTTTTTCATTGATCTCTGTAAATTTAGCGTCATCGATCTCATTGACGACATTTTGCATCAATGTGCCGCCGAAAAAGTTTTCGATATTCTGGGCCAAAATCTGACTGACCATCTCAAAATCCATGGTGGCAATGGACTTCCCGATGCGCCGGGATATCTTGTCCTGATCCTCCTGATTCATCTTGCCGGCAACCTTGTCCAGGACGCCGATCATGCCGATTACATTTTCAGACAGCTGAATGTAGGGTACCTTTCCTTCCTGTNNGATTTGATCATCCGTGATCTCAAGACTGCCCAGGATTTGCTGATTCTTATCTCTGGCCACATAGACTTTTTGATCCAGAAGGATATGGGACAGGTTTTTTTCTGCCAGGACCTGTGACAGGCCCCCTTCGTTCTTCACGTTCTCCGGCTTTCTTCCCATGATCTCCAGAAAGGCGGTAAGTTCCGTCTTATCCAGCCCCTTTTCAAAGGTGATGCTCTTGATGCCGAAATTGAGAAGCATTTCCAGTAAAGCCGTGGCCTGCGGTCTTTCCTGGTCTTTCTGGCTCAAAGGTTCTCCGCAAATCAGGATATTTTTTTCCGACTCAGCGAAGATCAAAGTAGCTTCCTGTGCAAACATGTCCAGGAAGGCCTGATAAAGCCTGTCGATGGTCTGGAGGATCATGGCGCTGGAAGGAGGATAAAGACGCATATTTTTAATGGCCGTGTTCATAATGACAAGTGCATCCACAGCTTTTTTTTGTATCTCCAGTTCCGCCATCATGGCCTCCTGCTAAAAAATACCGGTCTGTTTCTGACCTTTCTTAAGATCCTTCCCTCTCTATGGCTTTCATCCGACAAGCTTGTTCTGAACCGCATACAGCGTGATCTCGGCATTGTTCTTCATCCTCATTTTTTCCAGAATGTGCGTGCGGTAGGTGCTGATCGTCTTCACACTCAAGCACAGTTCATTGGCAATCTCCGTCACCGTCTTTCCCGAAGCGATCATCAGCATGACCTGGTACTCGCGATCGGAGAGTGTTTCATGGGGNNCGGATCGCCAGGATCAATTCGTTGGGGGCACTGGCCTTTGTCATATATCCGGAAGCACCGGCTCGCAGCGCCCGGATGGCATACTGTTCCTCCGGATAAATACTCAGGATCAGCACCGGCAGCTTTGGCTTTTCGCTTTTCAGGTCTTTCAGTATTTCCAAGCCGCTGCGACCGGGCATGGAAATGTCCAGCAGAACCAGATCATAATCTTTTTTCCCAATGAGATGGAGAACCTCCTGTCCATTGCCCGCCTCATCGGCCACCAGCATATCCGGCATATCGGATATGACCTGTTTAAACCCTGCACGTACAATGGGGTGATCATCGGCAATCAAAATCTTAATCTTTTTCATCGGTATTTCCCTTCGTGAAAAAATTGGCTTCCATCCGCTGTCATAGATTCCTATGCGGGCAAGGGATCGGTCTATTACCGCTCACTGCGTGATCGATCATCCTCCCCTGGTATCATCTTCCTGATGCTGGAGGGGAATATTAACTTTGACGATGGTTCCCTTCCCCGATTTTCCGGCGATTTTGACGTCACCGCCCCAGTAATGGGCGCGTTCCCGGATACCCAGTAATCCGAAGGAGTTGGGCTTGGCAAGCTGCTCTTCCGTAATGCCCTTGCCGTTATCCTTCACCATGAGTTCGACTTTCTTATCCATCGCTTTCAGAGAAACACTCACCTTCGTGGCCTCGGCATGACGGACAATATTCGTCAGCGTCTCCTGGAAAATACGGAAGACGGCTGTGGAGAGATCCGGATCCAGGGATAGATCTTCCGGATCAACGGTCACCTTACAACGAAGGCCAGTCCTTTTCTGGAATTCACCGGCTTGCCAGCCGATGGCAACCGCCAGTCCAAGATGATCGAGCATGCCCGGACGCAGATCCATGTAAATCCGCTTCAAGGTCTGCATGGTCATATCCACCAGATGGACCATGGATCCCGTCTGTTCCCGAAGCCCCGTCAGATTTTCCGGTATTTTCTTGTCCAGCAGGATCAGTCCCGTATTGAGAGCGGTCAGTAACTGTCCCAGCTCATCATGAAGTTCCCGGGCGATCCGGGTCCGTTCCTTCTCCCGTACTGTCTGCAAGTGGGTCGAGAGGTTCCGCAGCTGCTCACGTGACTGCTCTATCTCCGTTTTCGCCCGCTTCCGGTCTGTGATGTCTTCGTAGGTAATCACAATGTTTTTTTTCTTCAGATGCTTGCCGATACGAGAGGCGCTGACCATGCACTCAATATCGTTCCCCTCCCTGCGGCGGCAGGGGAACTCTGTAACAAAGGTCCGTTTCTTTTCCAAAGCAGAATACAGGTCTCTGGCGATGGCCTCATAGCCCTCGTCGGTTTGATAGAGCACACGGGTGCTTTTGCCGATGAGGTCTTTCGCTTTCCAGCCAAAAACGGCCTCTACCCCATCATTGGCAAAGATGATACGCCGGTCCTGAAGACCGATGACAGCATGGGGAATCGCCTCGAGAATAGACGCTTCCAGGGCTTCCAGTTCTGCCAGCTTGTTCCGGGCCTCGATTTGTTCGGTGATATCCATGGAATTCCCCAGGACGGCGCGCTCGCCTCGCCAGGGAATGAAAGTCACTGTCTCCATGATCCAGCGGATCCGCCCGTCCTTAGTGACGATTCTGAACTCATGGGGAGATATCCTCTTTAGGTTGAGCATTTCCGTGGCGTTTCTTTTAACCGTCTTCCGGTCTTCCGGATGAACGAGGATCAGCGAATCCATCCCGACCAGTTCTTTTGCACTGTACCCTGCATATTTGGCGGCATTATGATTGACAAATTGAAAGGTCCCATTCTGAACCACATAGACCCCTGCCTGGGAACTGTTGGCCATGGTTTTATAGGCCGCCTCTGCACGTTTTCTATCTGTGATATCCTCATAGGTGATGACGATGTTTTTTTCCTTTAAACTCTCGCCGATGCGCGAAGCACTGACCATACACTCAATCTCTGTTCCGTCCTTGCGCCGGCAGGGAAACTCTGACCGGAAGGTCCGCTGATGCTCCAGGGTCGAGTAGAGGTCCCTGGCAATCGCCTCGAAGTCCTTATTCGTCCGGTAAAAAACGCGCGTTCGCTTGTCGATTAAATCTTTGGCCTCCCAGCCAAAAACCGCCTTGACCCCATCATTGGCAAAAATGATGCGCCGGTTGCGAAGGCCGATGACGGCATGAGGAATGGCCTCCAGAATGGAGGCCTCCAGGGCTTCCAGCTCTGCTAACTTTGTCCGAGCTTTGATCTGCTCGGTGATATCCATGGAATTTCCCAGCACAGCTCGCTTTCCCTTGTACTGAATGGAGGTAACGGTTTCGGTAATCCAGCGGATACCGCCATCCTTGGCCATGGTGCGGAATTCATAGGAAGAGGTGCGCTTTCCCTTCAGCATGTCGATGGCGCTGCGTCGAACCCGCTCACGGTCGTCAGGATAAACCAGGCTCATGGATTCCATGCCGATGAGCTCATCCTTGCTGTAGCCCCAGTAGAAGGCGGCATGGGTATTGACAAACCGGAATTCCCCCCCCTGCACCACATAGATGCCGGCCTGGGAACTGTTCTCCAGTGTCCGGAAAAGTCCCTCCTCGAGCAGGTGATCCGTTTCCGTTTTTCTCATGGTGCGGATCTGGCGGCGCATCTCTGCCAGTTCACGGATCAGTTCGTCCCTGGATTTGGCTTGATCTCGCGTCATTTGTCAGATTCTTTCATCTGCCAGAAGATGGCGTTGGGATTGCAAAAGGGATCGGCAACGCAGGTTTCACAATAGTAGGCGGGCACGACGGTTCCGCAGCCTTCCGCCAGCAATTCAAAGCGGGCACAGGTCTCACAGAGGGGCTTCCGGCACCACATGCAGGGCGTCCAGGATGTTTGCTTCCGGCAAGCTGCGCAGAGCTCCATGATCGCACCTCCTTAATCCATTTTCCCGCCATAAGGATTAATCTTTTCATCGTCGGCACAGGAAAGACAAAAAGCCTTGGTATCCACATGGCCGCAGCCATATCCCCACATATCGAATTTCCGGCAATCCACACACAGGGGGATGGAACATCCGTCACAAAGCACAACAGAAGGTTTCCGGCGGCACCGCTGACAAATTTCTTTTCCATCTGTAACAATCATTTCGACGGCTCCCTCGATTCCACGCTTCGGGCACTTTCTGACCCGTGATCCTTTACAGAAATTTCGGCGGCAACAACGGGCTGCCCGCCAAACCGAACCCCGGCAGAATGATCAGGGTTGACGTCCCCTGTGCAATGAGCTTGCCTTCACTGCTGGTAATCTCCGCTTCCCCCAGACCCAGGGTCTTACCGAGCTTGATGCACCTGCCTCTGGCGATCAGTTTGCCTTTCTGTACAGGGGCCAGATAATTGAGTTTCAGATCCACAGAAGTGATCCCCACGTTTTCATCCAGCTTACAGAAGACCGCCCAGAAAGCCGCTGTATCCACAATGGAGGCAAAAACGCCGCCGTGCACATAACCGAATGCCTGCAGGTGCTTTTCTTCCACGTCCGCTTCCATCAGGGCGTGCCCCAGAGACAGTTCCCGCATTTCCATGGACAGGAGCCGAAAATAGGGGCAGGGATTGATCAGGGCACAAACAGCCTGAACATAGTCCGGATTCAATTTTTGCATGTCAGATCCCTCCTCGCGAGACGTCTGAAATAACACCCTCTCCATCGCATGTGAAGCTCCTGCTTGCCCTGTTATTCCTATTTCCCGGAAAACACCGGCGGTCTTTTTTCAAAAAAGGCCTTTAATCCCTCCTTGTAATCGGAGGTCTTTCCGGCCCGGATCATTCCGGACCGCTCNNTCGCCGTCTTCGGTGATCTGATTGACAAGTCCCCAGGCAAGGGCCTGCTCAGCGCCGAACACCGGATCCAGAAAAACCAGTTCCTGGGCCCTGCCAAAACCGATGAGGCGTCCCACCATCAGCGCCCAGGCGCCGTCCGGAACAAGCCCCAGATTGGTATAGGCTTGCCGGAATCGTGTGGAAGCAGCACACAGGCGCAGATCACAGGCCGCCATGAGACTCAAGCCACCGCCGCCGACGGGACCGTTGACCGCAGCGATAACAGGTTTCGGCATGGTCCGGATGCTGAGAATACAGACATTAAGAACCTTGATTAACTGCCGGAGAGGATCGGAGGGGTTGGTATCCATGTCTTTCTGAAAAGCGGCGATATCGCCCCCGGAGCAAAAGGCTTTCCCCGATCCGGTCAGGATGATGGCCCGGGTGTCTTCATCGTCGGCACAGATTTCCAGGGCTTTGGCAAGGTCATTCAGCAGGCCGAAATTCATGGCATTATAGGAGTCCGGCCGGTTGAGTTTGATGATTGCGATCTGGCTTGTTTTCTTGAATAGGATATTTTCAAATTGCATCTATACTCCCCTCCTTTACCCCTCTCCTCATTCCTATGTGCCGATTGGACAGACCGCCATACATCTGAAACATTCATATTGAAACCCGATAAATGAGGCCTGATAGAGATGCAGAAACTTCGGATCCAGCAGCATGTCTTTCTGCTGTTCCGGCGTCGCACCCATGAATTTCCGGACAAAGCCGATCATCCCGCCGATGCCGTACGGCTGGGAAACTCGCAGGCACTTCATATTATCCGTCTGCCCTTCCACGTCAAGGGCTTTGCCCGGACAGGCATCGACACAGAGACCGCACTGATTACAAAGTTCCTCCGTCACCGGCGGATCGGACACCAGGGGTAATTCCATCAGAATGGCCGTAAAGACGATCCGGGAGCCAAACCGGGGATGCATGACCAGATTATGACGGCCGAAAATCCCAAGCCCCGCCGCTACAGCAGCATGACGCAGCGACAGGTCTCCAATCAGTCCCATCCCCGGCAAGGCCATGTTCAGGGGATAGGAAGGGGCAATCGGAGCGATTTTCACTTTGAAGCGGTCTTCGATGAACCGGGCCATGAGATAATTATTACGGTTGGCCAGATCCATCACACCCAGGCGGGCTG
Source organism: Syntrophaceae bacterium (assembly GCA_003161855.1). Classification (GTDB taxonomy): domain Bacteria; phylum Desulfobacterota; class Syntrophia; order Syntrophales; family Fen-1087; genus Fen-1087. Next base: position 19,781 of record PMNM01000089.1, read on the forward strand.
NNNCTACAGACCTAATTCATCGTGAATGCCCCGCATGGCGTCGAGGGCGATTCCTGCGAATTCATCCAGGGAAAGACCTATCTTTTCACATTCCAGGATATTTTCACGGCGGACCGATGCTGCAAAAGCTTTTTCCTTCATGCGCTTCGTCACGGATTTTACCTTGACACTGGTCAGTTTTTTGTCTGGATAAACCAGTGCGGTTGCCGTGATCAGCCCGGTAATCGTCTCACCGGCTGCCAGGGCATGATGAAATTCCTTTGTCCGTATCGTACCGGTCACCATTTCATTATGCATCTGAATGGCTTCCACGATGTCCGCATCAACGCCTTTTTCCGTGAGGATTTTCGCCGCTTCCAGACCGTGAACGGTCAGATCTCCTTTGACCCGTTCAATGTCCAGATCATGCAGCAACCCGGCCAGTCCCCATTTTTCTTCATCCTGCCCCAGCCGCCGTGCCAGGGCCCGCATGACCGCCTCCGATGCGTAGGAATGATTGAGCATCCTCTCATCCTGAATATATTGTTTCAGCAGCGTGATCGCTTGGTTTCTCGTCATTCCCATCTTATCCTCTCCTTCCCGAAACAGCTTGGAATGTCATCTTGCCCTGCTTACACAAAAAGGTATAACGACTTAACTCATGGAATGGCTTCGTAAAAAGCGCCAGAGCCCGGGCGCACAAATTCATGAGGAATGAGGCCNNGGCCTTTTTACAAAGTCGTTAATCTTTTGAAAGTACTAACAAATAGCCATGGAAATCTCAAGGTAAATTTGAAAGAAAGGATTCCAGCCGATCGATCCGGAAGTGTTGGAGAAGCGCCATGAACTGTGGTGAGCGAATCGGGTTGTCATACATTCCAAAGAGATGGGTTTCGCAGGTGCAATCGGAGGAACCAAACCCTTTGATGAACCAGTCGGCAATCCCGCAAACAGCTTGGGCGATCTCATGCTCAAGGGGCTGACTGGTCCGGATGGGAATGGCCGTACAGCGCTCTGCCTGATCGCGCAGATAATCGATATGCCAGAAAAATGTTTTTCTTTTCCGGAGATGCCTTTCCATTCTTTTCGCCAGGTTGGCCCTGGCCGATCCCACATAGAGGTAAAAACCCTTCCGAAAGAAAACCATCCCCAGGCTTCCCACGGACAGGGACCGGTCTTCGGAAAGCTGCAGGATCAGGATATAATTCCCTCTGTCCTTTGCTTCCCGGGCAATGAGGTCCCAGGGAATGGCCAGCTCCCGTATCTGAGAGTCCAGCATCATATTTTTCCGCCAATGCACGGAAACGGCCTTGAAGGTCAGATCCTGCTTCAGATCAAGAAAGGTCCGGGCAAAGTCAATATCCGTATGGTAATCGGGGAGGAAAAAACGTGCATGGGGCCAATGAACCAGGAAGAGGACAATACCCGGGGTTCCCTCCCGGGAGAGAGCGGCAAGCTCCGTTAAATGTCGCCGGCCCCGAACGGTCACGGCATCGGGAAACATGGCGACACGATTGCCAAACAAAGTACAGGATTTGACTTCCAGCAGAAAAGGCTGATTTCCCTTTTGCAGAAGGAAGTCAAACCGGCTGTGCCCGAAAGTGACTTCCCGTCTGATGATCCGGGCATCTTCCAGACCGGAAATCCTTTACTGGTCAATCAACTGAGCTACGACCTGATTGGTCCAATGGGTATGCAGCAGGACCGGTATGCCTTCCCGTTCAACGGCAACACAAAGATAGGGAAATTTTATCCCCTTGTGGTGAGAATTCTCGACCAGGTAGAGCGTCCGGCCCGGCAACAGAAGCTCCCAAAGCTTTCCCGGATTAGGCAGATAGGCTTCGCAGGTCTGCCGACCGACAACACAGCGAACGACAAAGCGGTTCGGTCTTTCCAGAAATCTGCCTTTCTGGATATTTTTAAGATGTAAAGGTTTGATCGTAAAGGGATGCAAAACCATCCTTACCGGTTGCCAGCATCAGCGTCAGCGGCATTACTTTTTTCCCCAGGGCAACCATTCTTTCCGCGGTTTCCCGGATATCCCACTGGGCATGACGATCCGTCCGGAGACGGGCAATATGATACAGCTCTCTCGCATTGACTTTCAAAGCGACCCGTTTCCGGTGGGCGTTCGTGAGGATATACGCCACCGCGACCGGAACCGTTTGCTGAATTTGTTCATAGACGGCTTCCGTGTGTGCAATGATTTCNNCGGATCATAATCCTGACAAGTGAGGGTTGCCATGCGATGTCTTTTTAGCTGCGCAAAGCAACTGGCGCTGACCACCACTTCAAAATGAAGATCGATATGCTCAAATTCCCGCAGGACCGAATCGTAGGTCTTCAGGTGACGGAATGCCGTTTTAATCAGGTCCGTCTTTTCATTCATCCCCATATTGGCAACCATGTCCAGGCACTGAGATTTCGTTAGGCAAGAGGAGGAATGAATCAGCGCGGCAACGATTTTATCGTCAGCCTGAGGCGTCACCTCGGTCAATACCACAGGATCCTGCCCGGCAGGATTCAAAGCAAGATGTTGTCGTCTATCTGCGATCAGCGACGCAATGTTTTCTTTCAGGATACACCGCGTCAGGCGATCGTAATCCGTGGCGGTTGTATGCCGGATCAGGGAAGGGGCGATGTTTTTCGTCGCGTCGTAGAGTTTGCGGCTGAATATCCTGGCCTCTTCCAGCGAATGGGCAGCCAGCCGTCGGAGCATGAGTTCCAGATTTCTGGCATTGACCGTCATGCCGAGCTGGGTTTCCGTGGTCAGTGCGATGATGTAACGGGCATCCTCCTTTGCCCATCCTTCCAGCATGGNNGGATTTCCCGGGGAATGACAAAGTCATCCTGCAGCAGGACATAACGCTGAGATTTTTCCGTATAGGAACATAGCCGGAATTTTTCAATCTCTTCCACCAGCAGACGGGAGACGCCGAGCACATCGATATTGAACACGGCATGTTCGGCAATGGAGCTGTGGCCCATGTCAAAGACAATATTACGGTTAGACTGACGGGCTTTTTCAACTTCCGCCCGGGCAATGGCTCTCAGCTCATGGACCGGTTTGGGATTCCGGCTGATCCGGGCGTAAGCGGCGGCAATCGTCTCCGGGGTCAACTCCTCCAGCTCCGGCAAGGCATCCTCAATATCCTGAATCGTTTCATAGTCAATATTATAACCGGCCAGGAGGATTTTCATCATTCATTCTCCTTTAGAGTTTCACCAGGTCGACATGAGACAGGGTCCGGCCCAGAAAGCGTTCGCCAATTGTCTGAAAACGATAAGGCACATCCGTCACGAAAAAGTGGTATTGGGGTGGGATCCGCAGGGGATTCGCGAGTTTCTTTTCCGTCAGCAACTGGGCCGCGATCACCGCCATGGCTTCCGCCGAATCAACCAGATGGATACCCGGACCCAGAATATCCTCGAAAAGAGCCTTGAGCAGCGGATAATGAGTGCACCCCAGGACCAGCGTGTCGATATGTTCAGCGACCACCGGTTTGAGATACTCCTGGGCTGTAAGGCGGGTCACCGGATGATCAAGCCAGCCCTCCTCTACAAGCGGCACAAAGAGCGGACAGGCCTGAGAATAAATCCGGACATCCGGATCATAGCGGTGAATGGCCCGGGCATAGGCATTGCTGTTAATGGTGGCCGGTGTTCCGATAACGCCGACATTTTTGCTGTGCGTTTCGGCTGCGGCGATACGGGCACCGGCATCAATGACATCGAGCACGGGCACCGGAGAAATCTCCTGAACGGACTCATAGGCAACGGAGGCAATGGTGTTACAGGCAATGATCAGCAGCTTGACCTTCTGTTTCAGGAGGAATTCAGTAATCTGGGTGGCATACCGCGTAATGGTTTCGACCGATTTGATGCCGTAAGGGACACGGGCCGTGTCACCAAAATAGATGATATTTTCAAAGGGCAGTCGTTCCATGAGGGCGCGGACAACGGTAAGCCCGCCGACACCGGAATCAAAGACCCCGATGGAATGGACATTGTTAAGATTCATAGAACCTCCTCCANNCCTTCTTTTTGTTTTCAACCCTACCTTTTTAGCCAGGTTAAAGTTTCCTGTAAAGAGATAGCCTTTATATCCCTGGCATTTCTGTTTAAAAAAATCACCGATGCCCTGATAGGTCGCCTCAAGCGCCTTGACTTCCCCCAGACGCTCACCATAGGCCGGATTGAGGATGACCACCCCGCCGCCGCAGGGAATCGTTGTTTCCTGATAACCACATACCTCGAATTCAATCAGGTGATCCACACCGGCCGTCCGGGCATTCTGTAAAGCCGCATCGATGGCTCCTTTACTGATATCTGTGGCCACGATCTTTCCGGGAAGCTGCTTTCTCACCGCTTTTCTTTTTTTAGTCCGGATATCCCGCCAGACCGACGGTTGAAACCCCTTCAGATGCATGAATCCATAATTGTTTCTCACCAGGCCTGGTGCCCGGTCCAGTGCGATCCATGCCGCCTCGATGGCCAGCGTTCCGCTGCCGCACATGGGATTGATGAAATTTCCACTTTCCTTCCAGCCGGATGCCAGAACCACCGCCGCGGCCAGGGTTTCCTGCATCGGGGCCTGGAGGGGAATCTTTCGGTATCCGCGTCTGGACAGAGGCTCACCGGACGTATCCAGATAAACAAGGACCTGTTGATCCTTCCAGTAAAGATGGACCACCGTCCTGCCTCGATCAGGACCGGAATCCGGCCGGTGGCCGAAAACCTGCTGAAACCGGTCGACAATGGCATCCTTGCCTTTCAGGTTCAAAAACCGGCCATCGCGAATGGCCGCTGTGTCAGAAAAGGAAGTGACACAGACATATCCATCCCTCTCCATGACCATTTCCCAGGCAAGTCGGGTCAGACGGTCATGCAGTTCCTCTGGAGTATTTGCCTGCATTGCATGAAAAAGATAGAGAACCCGATGACCGGTCCGGACATTCAAGTTGAGTGTCATGGTATCCGTCAGGGTTCCTTCCGTTTCAATGGCCGCTTCCGTTGCGTTCAGGATTGGAAAGCCCAGAGCAACGATCTCCGCCTGCAGGTAAGGAGCGATTCCCTTGGGGCAGGTTACGAGTATTTTACTCTTCCTCAGCCACGGCGACATGGATTTTATCTAACACAAGTTGCCAAAAATGGATAGTAAAAGAGACGACTTTAAACAAGAACCATGGACGGTGGATGATAAGGTCATCAAAACAGAGATTGATTAAATCGAGATAATTTAGTACTTGAACAGACGAGGAGAAAAGGAACCCCCTTCCGGCTTCTGAAGACTGGCGTGCCATGGATACGAAAAAGGTTCAAAATATTGTTTTTTTTATTATATTGGGTCTCGTCACCCTCCTGTTTCTCTATATCCTGAAACCTTTTTTCACCCCCATTTTCTGGGCCGCGGTGATTGCCAGCATTTTCACCTCCCTTTATCAACGACTCAATAAAAAGCTGAACCGCCCGAATCTCAGCGCTTCCCTGATGCTTCTCCTGATCGTCCTGATTATTATCCTCCCCGCCGCGATCATTGGGAGTCTGCTCATTTCCGAATCGATTCAGATTTATAATTCCATCAGCACGGACACGAGCGCCATCGAAAATAAAGTCCAGGGTGTCTTGAATCTCTTGACCAGCAACACCACCATGAAAAAATTTCAGATGGATCAGCAACTCATTGCTGAAAAGTTCTCCGAGGGCATCAAAAGTATTGCCAATTATATCTTTGTCCACCTGACCAATCTGACACAGAACATGATCGTCTTTCTTGTCCAGTTCGGTGTGATGATCTATACGCTTTTTTTCTTCTTTCGTGATGGAGACCGCATCCTCAGGAAAGTCATGACCCTGTGTCCCCTGGGAGAAGATAAATCGACCATTCTCTACGAACAATTTGCCGCAATGTCCCGGGCCACTCTCAAGGCAACGATCGTGCTCGGCGGTCTCCAGGGGATATCCGGAGGCTTCATCTTTTTTCTCACAGGTATCGAGGGATATATGGTCTGGGGCCTGCTTATGGTGCTGCTGGCGATCCTTCCCGGTATCGGTTGCGCCATCATCTGGGCGCCGGCAGGCGTAATCATGTTATTGAACAACCACCTCTGGGAGGGTATCGCCATCCTCACTTTCGGCACTCTGGTCATTGGTGTGGCGGATAATCTGTTGCGTCCTGTCTTAATTGGCACCGATGTGGAAATGCATCCTCTGCTGATCTTTTTATCGACCCTGGGCGGCCTTATTGTTTTCGGTCTTTCTGGATTTGTCATCGGCCCGATCATTGCTGCGCTCTTTCTGGCCATCGGGGAAATGTACGACAAATTATACGATGATCAGCTATCTGTCGATTAAAAACGCCGCTGCTTGTTGCTACTGCTACCTGCAGGGAAGATTCAGGGTAATGCCTAAAGAGGAATTGGGTTCGTTGAGTCGGGATTACGGGAAAAATGTTTGCAATTAACTATTGATTATGGTTCAATTCAAGGGC
>PMNM01000148.1 GCA_003161855.1 Syntrophaceae bacterium
TCCTGCATGTGCCGGACTCTCTTTGCGATCAGAGGCGGTGTACCGATATCCGGCCGGTGGTCGACGGGGCCCTGGATGGCCTGAACCGCGCTTTCCGCTATTTTCTCCGCTTCCTCAAGATGATTTGCAATCCCCACGACACCGATGGCCCGGGACGTCGTCATATACAGGCCGTCCGGTTTTTTATCAACGGAAGAATAATAAAGGCGCGCCTGGCCCACGTCCCCCACCTCAATCCGCGCCGAGGTGGACTGGGCATCGGGATGATCCTTGGGCAGACCGTAACCCCTGGGGACGACATACTTGCAGACGGTCGCCTGTTTCTCAAATTCGATGGGGAAACGGTCCAAAGTGCCGTCAATCATGGCCTGGCAGATATCCACAAAATCGGTCTTCAACAGGGGGAGGATATTCATGGCCTCGGGATCGCCGAAGCGGGCATTGTATTCCAGCAGCCGGACGCCCTTCTTCGTGACCATGAAACCGCCGTACATGACCCCTTTGTAATAATTTCCTGTTTCCCGATAGATCGCCTCGGCAACTTTCTGCGTGATCGCCAGTCCTTCCGCTACATCCTGAGGATGAAGAAATGGAAGGCTGTGATCTTCACAGGAATAGGAGCCCATACCCCCCGTATTAGGGCCCTTGTCATCGGCGAAGCGCCGCTTGTGATCCTGAACAGGCGGGGTAGCGACCACCGTCCTGCCGTCGCAGAGGCACTGCAGAGAGAACTCCTCGCCCTCCAGTTTTTCCTCGACGGTGACACTAACATGTTCCCTTAAAAATTCCCTGCAGAAGGCCAGAGCTTCCTGCTTCGTTTGAAAATGATCGCCCTGGACCATGACCCCTTTACCGCCGGTCAGACCGTCCGGTTTGACGACAACGCCGTCAAGTTCATTGAGAAAGGCCTCGATCCCGGTGAGGGATGAGAAATTTCTGAATCTTGGATTTCCCGGAATCTGATATTTTTCAACGAGGTCACGCGTAAAGGATTTGGATGTCTCCAGGCGGGCCAGGCTTTGGGTGGGTCCGACGGCAGGAATCCCCGCTCTTTTTAAGGCATCCACGACGCCGTTGTTCAGCGGATCTTCCGGACCGATGACGGCGAAGCCGACCTTATGGGCCTGGGCAAAGGAAACAATGGCCGCCAGATCGGTGTAATTGCCGTTCATGATATTATCCGACAGCGAGGCGATGCCGGGATTGTTGGCTTTCATGTAGGAAAAGAGCCGGGGCCGGTGTCCCGAACGCATGATCGCCTCGGCGATGGCGTGTTCCCGGGCGCCGTTGCCGATCAGAAGGATATTCAGCATGGCAGGTTCTCCTGTTTTATTTACTTTGTTTCCCTCTTTTACCTTTTCTCTGTTCTGGTGTAGGCAGCGAGATCCAGCTTGCGCAGGCGGATGCTTTGCGGCGTGATCTCTACCAGTTCATCTTCCGCAATAAATTCGATGGACTGATCCAGGGACAGGAGCCGCGGCGGGCGCAAGGTTACCGTCGCCTCGGAGGTGGAGCTCCGGATGTTGGTGAGCTTCTTTTCTTTGATGATGTTGACATTGAGGTCGCTCGTGCGATTCCGTTCTCCGACGATCATCCCGCCATAGACCTCGGTTCCCACGCCGACAAACAGCTCCCCGCGATCCACCATGGCCAGGCTGGCATAGGGGGTGACGCGGCCAATGCGGTCTGCCACCAGGGCCCCGCTGATCCGCTGGGGAATGGGACCCGCCCAGGGTTCATACCCTTCGTAAAGGGTATTCATCACACCGGTTCCCTTGGTGTCCGTCATGAAATGACTGCGAAAACCGATCAGGCCNNCGGGCGGCCAGTTTTTCCGTCAGGATCCCGATAAATTCCTCCGGTACATCAATGAACAGGCTCTCAACGGGTTCCAGTACCCGGCCTTTTTCTTCCCGGGTGATGACCTGGGGCCGGGACACCATGCACTCATACCCTTCCCGGCGCATGGTTTCGATCAGCACCGCCATCTGCAGTTCCCCGCGGCCGCGGATTTCAAAGGCGTCCTTCCGTTCCAGAGGCTCGAACCGGAGGGCCACGTTTTTGAGGGTCTCCTTCTCCAGGCGGTCCCGAAGGTGGCGGGAGGTGAGATACTTTCCCTCTTTGCCGGCGAAAGGTCCGGTGTTCACATAAAAAATCATCGAAACGGTCGGCTCGTCGACGTGAATCCGCGGGAGAGGTTGGGGACCCTCCAGGGACGCGACCGTGTCGCCGATATTCACGGCTTCCACGCCGGCAAAGGCGACAATGTCGCCGGCTTCGGCACGCTCCACTGCCTTCCGTTGCAGGCCCTGAAATGTGTACAGAGCGGAAAAGCGGATTCCCGGTATCATGTTTCCTTCACCGCAGAGGGTATANNTTGGTCACCAGAAACTGCGTCGTTGCTTCGTCATCACCCTCCGGACCGGGGATCCTGTCCAGGATCGTCTCAAACAGGGGCTGCAGATCGGTGGAATCGTCACCGGGCTGCCGATGGGCGACACCGGTCTTGGCGTTGGTATAAAGAACGGGGAATTCAATCTGCCCTTCATCGGCGTCGAGGTCAATGAACAGGTCATAGACCTCGTCGAGAACTTCCTCTATGCGGGCGTCNNCCGTCCACCATGTTGAGGCCCCGTTCCACTTCACCGCCGAAATCGGCATGACCGGGCGTGTCGACGATATTGATTTTCACGTCGTGGTACCAGATGGCTGTGTTCTTCGCCATGATGGTGATCCCACGTTCTTTTTCCAGGTCCATCGAATCCATCACCCGTTCCACCATGACCTGATGTGCCCGGAAGGTGCCGGTCTGCCTGAGCATGGCATCGAGCAGGGTGGTCTTGCCGTGATCGACATGAGAAATGATGGCAATATTTCTGATATTTGATTTTCGCATGGCGCCATCCTAAAGCAAGGAGCCATATTCTGCAACCTAAACTATTTGGCGATATTAAACTCTTGACATGCGAATATATCTTTCCTAGAGGACCGGACTAATGCGTGAAATCGCTGCGGTGGGAAAATGATTTGTCATTTCCTGATGAAATCTGATAAATTAGTAAAACTTCCGGAAGGGATGCTCATTAACGTTGAACGACTTGATCACCATAAAATTAATTTTACTGTTTTTTCTTTTTTTTCTCTCTGGTTTTTTTTCCAGTTGTGAGGCTGCGTTTTTTTCTTTAACGCCCCTGCATCTTCATAAGATGCGGGAAGAACGGTACCCCTTTCTGTCTTATGTGCAAATCCTCCTGAAATACCCGCGAAGACTTCTCATCACGATTCTTGTCGGAAATGAAGCGGTCAACATCACCATTTCCGCGTTGGCAGCGTCCCTGTTTATTCTTTTTCTCGGGATGAAGGGCCAGTGGGTCACCATCGTGGTCACCACGCCGATTCTGCTCATTTTCGCTGAGGCCGTTCCCAAAACATTTTCCGTTACCCATCCCATGCGAATGGCCGCTTTCCTTTCACCCTTTCTGCTGATCTTTTCCCGGCTGGGACGTCCCGTTATCTGGCTGCTCGAGAAGGTAGCAGGTTTTCTTGTTTCTCTGCTTCCGGGATATCTGCAAGGCAGGCGCCATATCCTCATGGAGGAGGAATTCAAGACCCTGATTGACGTCGGTGAGAAAGAAGGCGCATTGGAATCGTCTCAGCGGGATCTCATCCATAAGGTTTTCGAACTGGGTGATACCACGGTGGCCGAGGTGATGATTCCCAGGGTCAATATGTTCTGCCTGCCTGTTTCGATGAGTATGGGTGATATGGAAAAAGAGATTATCAAGGCTCGTCATGAAAGGATTCCCATCTATGGCGCGGACCGGGACGATATTGTCGGTATTCTTTATGCCAGAGATCTTCTGGAAGGTATCGCCGAAAAGCAGAAGCCGGTTCCTGTCGGCAAGATGTTGAGGAAACCCGATTTCGTGCCCGAAGAAAAAACAGCCGGGAGCATGCTCCGGGATTTCCAGAATAAGCATGCTCAGATGGCAATCGTCGTGGATGAATACGGCGGCATATCGGGTCTGGTGACCCTGGAGGATATTCTCGAAAATCTTTTTGAAGATATCTATGATCCGTCCGGAGCAAAGGCAGCCCTCTGGCAGAAAATCGATGAAAAAACATGGGTGGTATCCGGGAAAATGTCCATGGATGATCTTCTCGAGTTTGTGTCTTTGCCCGTTTCCGATGAAGATTTTGACACTGTAGGTGGTTTCGTCTTTCATCTGTTTGGAAGACTGCCGGCGCGGGGAGAATCGGTTTCCCATGACCATTACGTCTTCCGTGTGGAAAAGATGGGACGGGCCCGGATCCTGAGGGTAAGAATTGAAAGGGAGGAAGGGCTGGAGATTGGATAATTTTCTATCTTTCCTGCTGGTTCTGTTGTGCTTGTGTCTCGAAGGCATTTTTTCGGGAGGCGAACTGGCTCTGGTGGCTTCAGACGTCAATAAGATCAGACAGAGAGCCCAGGCCGGTTCCCGCCAGGCAAAGCGGGTATTGAAGCTCCTGGAAAAGCCGGACTGGTTCCTGGCGACGACGCTGACGGGAACCAATTTATGCGTTGTGACCAGCACGACCGTGGCCACCGCTTTCTTCATCACCCGGTTCGGTCCGGCCCAAGGTGCTGTCATCTCCATTTTCGTGATGATCCCAACCCTGCTGGTCATGGGTGAAATCGTTCCCAAGAGCCTTTTCCAGCAGCATGCGGAATCTGTCGCGGAAAAATTATCCTGGTTTATCTGGACGGCATCCTGGATTTTGTTCCCGGTGGTTTTTCTGATTTCCAGAATTTCCCGGGGAACCGTCCGTATCTCCACGGGAGATCAAAACCTGAAGAGCGCTTCCTTCATTACCCGGGACGGCCTGAAATTTATTCTCAAAAGCCACGGGGACGGCAGCGATATGTTGAGTACCGAAAAAGATATGATCCGGCATATCTTTGATTTTTCAGATGTGAAAGTCGACCAGATCATGGTTCCCCTGTCTATGATGGCGGCTTTACCGGTGACGGCAACCATCCGGGAGGCCGTTATTCTGGTGGCGGAAAAGAAATGTTTGCGTCTTCCCGTTTANNTTGCATCGGGCATCAGACCGTTCTGCCAGCGATCAGGATACGATCGGGTCGCTGTTGAGACCGGCCGCCTTTTATGTACCGGAAAACAAGCTTGCGAAGGATTTGCTGATCGAGTTACAAAGTACAAGAGAGAGAATGGCCATTGTCGTGGATGAATATGGCGGCGCGGTCGGAATTGTCACGATTGATGATATCCTCGAGCAGATCGTCGGCGAGATTCATGATGAGTATGACAGCGGCAACATTTTGTATAAGAAGATCGGGTCTGGAAAGTATCTTTTCAATGCCCGGATCAGCCTCGAGCGGATGAAATTGCTGATTCCTGTCGAGATTCCGAAGGGTAACTTTGACACCCTGGGCGGATTCCTTCTTCACCGGATGGGCAGGATTCCAAAAAGAAAAGAGATTTTCAGGAGCGGGGACATTCTGTTTGTCATTGAAGATGTAGATATGAAATCCATCAAGGAAGTTTTGGTGACTTTTCCTGCCGGTCTGGAAAGGATCGGTGAAAAATCAGGAAATGGGTGAGGTCATGAATGAATAAAATAATAAGTACTCTCATCCTGGCTGCCGGCAAGGGGACGCGAATGAAATCGGATTTGGTGAAAGTGCTCCACCCCCTCCGCGGCAAACCCCTGCTGACTTATTCACTGGATGTAGCCAGGGCCGTCGGGTCGAAAAAAATTGTTGTCGTGGTCGGTCATCAGGCGGATCTAGTCAGAGAAAGATTCAAGAACCAGAGACTTTTTTTTGTTGAACAGGTACAACNNGGGATGTCCCCTGTCTAAAGGCTTCGACGGTTCAACGCTTCATCGCACATCATTTTGAAGAGAATGCAGTGGTGACGGTCATGTCGACCATTTTGGACGATCCCGGAAGTTACGGCAGGGTTGTCACAGGGATGCAAGG
>PMNM01000106.1 GCA_003161855.1 Syntrophaceae bacterium
GGGCCTTGCCTGTGCCGCCGATACGTTGACCATTCGGATGCGTTCCTCCTCCATGCCACTCTCGGAAAGGAATTTCTGCGTATAAACAACCCTGCCCCTGGCCAGAAGATTGCCTTCCGTGAAATGGCAACCGCCTTCCAGGCATCCGGCGACAAGAATTCCATCGGCGCCCTTTTCAAAGGCCTTCATGAAAAACTCCACCTCCAGCCTTCCCGTACAGGGTGTTCTTACAATACGAACATTCGTGGGATATTGCAACCTCATGGAACCTGCCAGGTCAGCGGCGGAATAGGAGCAATACTGACAGCAGAATGCAATAAGCAGTGGTTCAAAACTTTCATGATTCATAAGTGTCTTTACCTTAATTACCGTCCACAGTTAAATGATGATCCAACAGATTATCGAGCATCATGTTAAACTGCTGGGACTCAAAATGATTGAGCTGTATGGCACAGGCAGGACATTCGGAAGCGCATATGCCACAACCCATGCATTTCGCTGCGGTAATCTCGCCCTTGTTATCAACATTCGCAAAAGGCGCATTGTAGGGGCAGACGTGGACACAGGTCATGCAGGAAATGCACTTATCCTGGTTAACCTCTGAAACTTCCGCTCCGATGTCCAGGTGCGTTTTTGAGAGTACCGTGGCCGCTCGTGAAGCGGCGGCGCGGGCCTGAGAAATATTTTCGTCTATCATCTTGGGTGAATGGGCCAGGCCGCACAGATATATTCCCTCGGTAGCGAAATCTACGGGACGAAGCTTGACATGGGCTTCTAAAAAGAAGCCNNNNTCCCGGGCCATCCGGTAATACTTCTCTCTAAAACCATAGGTCCTAATATCGCGGTAAAGGATATAAATATTGGCATCCGGACTTTTCTTCTTGATGATAAGGGCATTCTTAACCGCCATGGAACAGCATATGCGGCTGCAATAGGGATGTTGATCATTGCGGGAACCTACACATTGGATCATGATGATGTTTTTACCCTGACCTTTGAACTTGTCNNCCGTAAAGGAATTCGCGGGTTTCTGCCGGTTCCCCTCCCGTAGCCGCAATGATAGCGCCACAGGATATTTCGGTTTTGGCGATATCGCCCTGACCGTTGCCCTTTCCTTTTTCCGCGATCGTCACTAAAAATTTACCGATATGTCCGTTAACTTTAGTCACTTCACTATTTAGATAAACTTTGATGTTACGGTGATTTTGTGTCCGGTCTAAAAGATTGGCGATAAAATCGCGGATATCGTCGCCTTCCAAGGTGCTATGAACGTTCAGCGCCTGTCCTCCCAGGGTTCCTGATTTTTCAATGAGAGATACCTGGAATCCCTGCTCCGCAAGGGAAAGGGCCGCGGTCATGCCGCTCAATCCTCCCCCGATGACCAGACCGTCCTGGTTAATGGCCAGGGATTCTCCGACCAGCGGTTTCAGGAAGCTCGCCCGGGCGATGGACATTCTCACGAGTTCAATGGCCTTCACGGTGGCAAAGTCCGGTTCGGAAGAATGCACCCAGGAACATTGATCCCTGATATTGGCCAACTCGAAAAGGTAGGGATTTAATCCGGCCTCCCGCAAGGTTTCACGGAAAAGGGGTTCATGCGTCCGGGGCGTGCAGGACGCGACGACCACCCTGTTGAGCCGGTATTCTTCGATCCGCTTTTTAATTTCAGAAAGACTCGCGTCCGAACAGGTATACATGGTATGCGAGGCAATAACCACATGGGGGTCGTTGGAGATGGTCTGGGTTACTTTTTCGACATCAACGGTCGATGCGATATTGATGCCGCAATGACAGACAAACACGCCAATCCTCGGCTCTTCATCAGTAACATCATGCTCAGTCGGATATGTCTTTTTCGTGATGAGGGTATTGCGTGCTTGCGACAGCAGTTCCATCGACATGGAGGCCGCGGCGCTCGCCTGGGTTACGGTTTCGGGTATATCTTTGGGTTCCTGGAACGCACCGGCGACGAAAACACCGGGCCGTGACGTTTCCAGAGGGAAAACCCGGCTGGTTTTACAGAAGCCGAATTCATTGAGTTCAATGCCCAGATGGGCCATGCTCGCCGAAACGTTAGGTTTTGGATCCAATCCGACGGCCAGAATAACCAGATCAAAATCGCGCTCCACCTGTTTTAATTTCTCGTCCACATAGCGAAGCCTGATGTCCATTGACCCCGGAACCTGGATGGCCCGGGAGGGAATACTCTTGATATATTCTATGTTTTCCTTGCTTCTGGCGCGTTCGTAATACTGGTCGAAATCTTTTCCAAAAGCCCGGATATCCATATAAAAAATAGTCGCTTCCAGACCGTCGGTGTGTTCACTGGCGACGAGCGCCTGTTTTGTCGTGGCCATACAGCAGATGGAAGAACAATACTCGTTCCCGCATTTGGCGTCACGGGAACCGACGCACTGGATCCAGGCGATTCTTTTGGCTTCCCTGCCGTCGCTCTTGCGTACGACATGCCCTCCATAGGGGCCGGCGGCAGAAAGCATCCGCTCAAACTGCACGCTGGTCAGAACGTTCTGATACCGGTTAAAACCATATTCTCCCTTAAGTTCCGCATCATATTCTTCAAATCCCGGTGTCAGGATAACGGAACCGACATCCAGAGTTATAATTTTTTCCTGCATGCCGTGCACAACAGCCTTTTTATCGCAGGCGGCAACACACTCCATACATTCGGAACACATGGCGCAATTCAGGCAACGTTCGGCTTCCGCCAGCGCGTCGTCCTCGGAGAATCCGGATTCAATCTCGTTAAAATTGCCGGTCCTCAGCTTTGCCGGAAGTTCCGTTGCCTTTGCCCGTTCTTTCTTTTCGGTATGGGTCGTGGAAGGAAGGAGTTCTTCCGGGACGGGCTTCAACATTTCGTCAAAACGATCAACCCGAAGGTCCTTCCCCTGGAGATAGCGTTCCATCGATTCCACGGCCCGTTTTCCTGCGGCGACGGCTTGGATGACGCTGGCCGGACCGGAAGCGTTATCTCCTCCGGCAAAAATACCTTTAACCGATGTTTCAAGCGTGACGGGGTCCGTTTTGAAACAACCACGCTCGATATCGACACAGACGTGAGCAAGCAGTTCGCCGTCGATGGCCTGACCAATCGCCACGATGATCTGATCCGCGTTGATATTTTTTAAATTATTTTGATCATAGGCGGGGCTAAACCGACCATTTTCATCAAAGACGCGGGTACATTGCTTGAGTTCGATGCCCTTTACGGAACCATCCCCAATAATGCGATTCGGCCCCCAGCCGTTGTTGATGGTAATGCCCTCGGCCAGCGTGGCTGCGATTTCCTCTTGATAAGCAGGCATTTCGTCACGTTTTTCCAGGGAAACCATCTCTACCTGCTTAGCGCCGAGCCGCAGGGCCGTTCTTGCCACGTCGATGGCCACATTGCCGCCGCCGATGACCACAACGTGTTCGCCGACACGGGGCTGGTTGTCCTTATCGCCGGCCTGTTTCAAGAATTCCACGCCATAGTCGACGCCCTGCCGGTCTTCGCCGTTAACACCCAGCTTCCTGCTCACATGGGCGCCGGCGCTGATGAAGACGCAATCGTTTTCTTTCTGCAATGCCGCGATGGTTTTATCCTTGCCCACGCGGCAGTTTAAAACGATGCGGACGCCCTTGCGTCGGATTAGATCCACTTCGTAAGCGAGGATGTCTTTGGGCAGTCTGTATGCTGGTATCCCCCAGACGAGCATGCCGCCCGCCATATTGGACGCTTCATAGACGGTAACGGCGAAGCCTTTGTCCGCCAGATCTCCCGCAGCCGTGAGGCCGGCCGGTCCGGCGCCGATAATGGCGATTTTCTGAGCATTTACCGGCGGCGTTTTCTCATCCGGCAACGCCAGTTCGCCCGATTTTACGAGTTTGATTTCCTGATCCAGGGCAAATCTTTTCAGCTGCCGGATGGCCAGCGCCGAATCCACGGTTGCACGGGTACAAACGCTCTCACAGGGAGCAGGACAAACCCGGCCGCAGATAGCGGCGAGGGGATTTCTCTCTCTGATGAGGTTTGCCGCCTTCACATATTCCTTTTTCTTAATGAGTTGGATATAGCCCTGCACATTGATATTGGCCGGACATTTCATTTTACAGGGGGCATGGCCCAATTTGAGGATGCTGGGCTTGTTGGGAATGGATTGGGCGGAATATTTCTGAATGCCTTTCCTTTTCCCCAGCTCGCGGTTGTATCGGTCATCAATTTCCACAGGGCAGACTTTGGTGCAATCACCGCAATCATTGCAGATTCGCTCATCGATATAGCGGGGAGCCTTTTTGACATAGGCTTTAAAGTTTCCCGGCGTTCCTTCCAGCTTCTCCAGGGTGGAAAGGGTGAGGATTTCAATGTTGTGATTTCTGGCACACTCAACAAGCTTGGGAGAGACGATACAGGTTGCGCAATCACCGGTGGGAAAGGTTTTATCCAGGTGCGCCATCATCCCGCCGATCGCGGCAGACTTCTCGACCAGATAGACCTTAAACCCGGAATTGGCTAGATCGAGGGAAGCCTGGACACCGGCGATGCCCCCGCCCTGGACGAGGACGGCGCCAATTTTTTTCTTTTTACCTTTTTCCATGATTCACGACCTTATTGATGACTGAATAAAATTCAGCGTCTCTTGCGGCGAAATGATCAGTTTGTTCAGTCCAAGTGCCTGTTCTGACATGCCCAGACATAATCCCATGAGTTGCGTTATATAGATAATGGGCATGTTGTAACGCTTGCCCGTGGCTTTTAAAATATCGTCCTGCCGCATATCCAGATTGATCTGGCACATGGGACAGGCAACGGCGATGCATTGGGCTCCGGCATCTTTAGCCATGGCGATAATCGCTTCGGAAAGTTTTACGACCAGGTCTGACCTGGTCAGGGTCAACGACCCACCGCAGCATTCCACCTTATGAGGCCAGTCCAGCCCCACGCCGCCCATGGCATCAATAAGCCTGTCCATGTAGACAGGGTTTTCCGGATCGTCAAAGCTCGCTATTTCCGGAGGACGAACCAGGAGACAGCCATAATACGANNAGTCCCATATCCTCGAGAATGATCTCCACAAAATGCCGTACCTTAACGGAACCGTCATAATCCCTGCCCAGGGTCGCAGCGATATTTTCACGTGTTTTCGGATGGGTGGATATTTCATGGTTGGCGATCTTCATCCTGCTGTAGCAGGAGGCACAACTGACAACCATATCAAGGCCCATATCCTTCACTTTTAACAGATTGGCGGCGGCAAGCGATACGGACAGATCGTGATCGACCTGGTGAGCCATGGTCGTACCGCAGCAGGACCAGCCCTTGGGTTCGATAAATTCGATCCCCAGGACGGGAGCAACGGCCAGGGTCGACAGATATAGGTCGCGGGCCGTTGATTCCGCCGAACATCCCGGGAAATACGCGTATTTCATTTTACTTTTTCCTTGCCTTCTCTAAATGATTGAATATCTGCTTAACCATCTTTTTATCGGCCCCCTGCGAGGGAAGGAGCGCGATTTTTCCTTTTTTCAGAATCATGGGGACTTTATCCATGTCTTTCATATAGGATGCCGTGCCGGCTTTATAAAGGGCCATGGCCCCCAGGTCATAGGTCCGGCCGAAGGTCTTAATGGTTCCCAATAAAATCTTGTTCATCAGCGGCATGTTCCCGTCCGGTTTCGCGGCGCCCGTCTCTTCCGCCAGGACCCTCAGGGCATCCATCACTTGCACCATGTTTATTTCCATGGGGCATCGGCTGTAGCAGGTTGCACAGGATACACAGGTCCAGATGATTTCACTGTCAAGGAGCTCTTTCCCGGCGCCCAGCTGCAGCTTCTTGATAATTTCCGCTGGAGAAGACGCTGTATAGCCCGACACGGGACATCCATTGGTGCACTTTTTACATTGCAGGCAGCCATTGATATCAATCCCCGATATCTCTTTCACCCGCCGGCTGATTCCTTCAGGGACGGCTTCTTTTTTTATTCTGATCGGCATATTGTTTTTCAACTCTTCCGGGTCATTAGCATCATGGGAGCTTCAGAAGGTCTGGAGCCCAATTTATTGAGCGGCGGCGATAGGGGTCGCATAGGCGGCTTCTTCTTCCAGAAATTCGTCGCCAAGTAAGTCATCGTCCAGATCTGCCGCACTTTTTCCCGCTACGAACGGTACAACCTTTCGATAGACCTGCTGGGGGCTTCGTTTCTCGCCGTTCACTTTCAACAGGTCTTCAATTCTGATATTAAAGAGGCGTTCATTCTCCTCAAGATAGGGGAGGATAAGCTCCCAGTCCTTCTCATTCAACGGCTCGATCATGCCGCCGTTGAGCTGCTGGTCGATCAGGGTTTTTCCGGGGTCACGGACATAGATGGCCCCTCCCGAGGCCAGGGAAAATACATTGCTGCCCGGATAGGGTTCGTCCATCAGGATGACACCGCCATCGTCGTCGAATTTTACACCGTTCAAGATGACAAAACCGCCGTCATTATGAGGATCGCCAGCCATGAAGGACTCGCCCAGAAAGTCAAGGCATGTGCCGTTGATGACGACCCTGGGTTTTCCGACGGAGTTGATCAGAGGTCTGCCCGCCGCATTGCCCATGACATATATTTCCCCGCCTTTGGCGCCATAGAGGAATGTCTGACCGACGTCTCCGTAGATGACCAGCTTTCCGCGCTTGATAATCTGCCCCAACTGGTCCTGGGCGTTTCCATGCACTGTAATCGTTATCCCGTCGATTCCAGAAGCCAGGTAGTCGCCCGAACTGCCATAAACATCGATGACGACATCGTCGGTCTCGGGTCCGAGACCGTTGCCGATATACCTCTGGCCGACGCATCCGAAGGTAATGAAACGCCGCCACCCTTTCATGTAAGCGTCCATCAAAAGAGACGCATCGCTCTGATCCCCTTCCGGAGGGAAACCGAAAGCGTTGATGACCAGGGTCGCTTCATGCTGCTGCGGGGCGCGTAACGCACCGCGGGTAGCGAAGTCTATGAGTCGGTAGCTGTTGCCGGGAACATCCTGATCATGATCAAGTCGGGGAGAAGCCTGAAACAGCCTTGTAAGCTCGCTTCCCAGAATATGGAGGATGTGGCTTCGTTTCTTTGTCCCGGTCGGATAGCGGTAATCATTGAGCATGGTCAGTGATTTTATCGCGATATCAAAGGTATTCGTATTTTTTGCGTTCTCCGTAATCATTCTGCAGACGGCGCGCAGATCGTCATAACGCCAGGCGGCAATATGATCGCGGAGATACCGGAAAAGACCCGAGGCATCGTTTTCCATCAAATCCCTGATCTTCTTTTCAATAGGGGCATCGACTTTATGAGTCAGATAGGTTTCCGATGCAAAGTCATACGGTTCCGTGCCCGTCGGTAACGAAATGGGCTTACCGAATTTGTCGGTGCAGGTCATCCGCAGCCGGCCGGACTCTTGGGTGAGATTGAAAATGAAGGCCCCGCCGTCGGTATGGCTGCCGCCGCGGGCGTTCCAGAAACGGTCGGCAACGGGACATATCCTGATATCGTCTTTGGAAAGACTGAGCAGCGTCGCGTCAATAGCCTGTTTCTCCGAAGCGATGAGCCCGACCTGCACCTCCCCGTCGCTAAAGGCGAAAACCTGGGGGCGCAGCATGGCCGTATCCGTAATGCCTAAAAGCTGGAACTGTTCCTGAGCGATATTGTTCCTGGCGATAATAAAAAACCAGGGTCCGTCGGGCGAGCCATGGATATGCGTGGCCTGTATCGCCCGGTACAATTTCTTCTTTGTCTCGGGAAGACGGTCAAAGTCCAACTCGGATGTGGGGGCCAGGGCTTCGATAATGTGTTCGAGGGAATAATGGTATGTCCGGCTTAAAAGGTCGAAGAGCAGTACGGATACCTCCGTATCGGTGAGAAATTGCGGCCGGATGTGTCGCTGCAGCAGGTGCTCCGTAACAGAATGATAATTGGCAAAGTCTCCGTTGTGGACCAGAGCGATGTTGATGCCGGTAAAAGGGTGGGCGCCGGCCGGGTGCCAAACACGTCCCTTGGTCGGGAAGCGCTGGTGGGCGATCCAGACATGGGCGCACAGGTCCCTCACTTTATAATAATCAACGATGGCCTCGGCAAACCCGACCACCTTGAGGATCATGATGTTGCGGCCGTGAGAGAGGACAAATGCCTTTTTGTCGCCGACGGCGGAGTAATTCATTTGGTTGAGCTTGAAGCTGTTCTGGTTGACGTACTCGTCTTCGGCTTCACGGCGGTCTATGTTCTCAAGTTTATGATCCAGAATAAAATGATCGAGGATGTCTTTCTTCACCCGCACGAAATAGCGGCATACATCGGGGGGTTTCACTTCCAAACCCGGGATCGTTTTCCAGTCGTCAACCGTATCAAGCATGCGCGAGGCGGCAACATCAAAATAAGGCTGGATAAAGCCATTTTCGACGTCGTCCTTGGCATCCTGCTCAAGGAAGGCAATATGCAGCATGTAATGATCTTCCAGAAGTTCGCGGCTGACGCCCAGTTGCTCCGGCACGAATCCGACCGCCGCGATGCCGCCGCCTTTTCCATTCCCACGGTTGTGCATCTGCTTTGAGGGCTCATAGATATGCTTGCCGGGAACAGGTTCGGTACAGCAGAAACCGACAACACCGCACCCTCCCTCTTCTTCGCTCTTCCTGACCGTTGCCGGCAGATCGAATCCATCGATCAGTTTCTTTTTAGAGTCTATCAGTCGTCGTATCAGGTCGCTGTTCACGCTTCATGCTCCACAACCGCATTCGTATAATCAAGATGCATCAGGAGATCGGAACGTCCCCTGAGCTCGGATACGCTTCTCAAACCCAATCGACGGAGAATACTGACGATTTCGTTTCTCCAGGCGTTATAGGTGTTAATCAACCTCTGGGCTCCCCATTCAAGATCTATTTTTGCTGCCAGCACCTTATCTGTCGTTGCGATACCGCGGGGACATCCACGGCCCGTCGAACAGCGATTGCATCTTACGCATCCCAAGGCTACCATTTCCATCGTGCCGATGACAACGCCGTCGGCGCCGAGGGCGATNNACGTCGTAAGGGTTGCGTATCCCTCCGCTGGCCACAAGTGTCACCTGATCCCTTGCGCCTTCAGCTACAAGGAAATTATGCACCCTGGGAATGGCGTATTCTATCGGCATGGCGATATTTTTCTTGGCAATGTCTGGTGCGGCGCCCGTACCGCCGTAACCGCCGTCCAGGTGAATGATATGCGTTCCCGCGGAGTAGCTTCCTACGGCAACCATGTCTACATCGTTGGGTGTCGATACCTTTGTCGAGATCAGCGCTCGCCTGTTGATATGTTTTATCCAGTCGATATGCTTCATATGGTCTTCGATGGAATAGACGCTGTGGAACGGAAAGGGGGAGAACAAGGATATCCCGATGACGGTCTCGCGCATCTTGGCAACGGCCTGTGTATTTTTATCTCCCAGCAGGTGTCCTCCCAAGCCCGGTTTGGCGCCTTGGGCGTATTTGAATTCCACAATAGGAACGCGTTGGATGGTTTCTTCCCGGACGCCAAAAAGGCCTGTGGCGACTTGTGTGATCATATGATCGTCGTAAGGCCTCATCCGTTCCATGAAACCGCCCTCGCCCGTGCACGAGAAGGTATTCCATGCCACTGCTGCTCGTGCCTTTGAAAGCTGTGTCGTATTGCTGACGGAGCCGAAGGACATGCCTCCGCCATACCACGGGACATCGATCCTGATCCTGGCACGTCCGTCGTGGCGGCGATTCAGTTCAATACTCGTATCAATTTCTTCTTCTTTAAGTTCGATGGGCGGTCGGTCCGGAAATTTAAACCGGATGCGGTCGAATCCTCCATCGGAGTTTCCCGTCTCGAATTCATACCCGTAATCCTCGGAAGGGCATTCACCGTTTTCCGCCATCTTCCATGTGGCGAGAATCATCTCGGCAGGCCAGCGGTAATCGCCAAGGGATTTCATCATCGGGTTTTCCTGGATGCGCAACGCGCCCTGAGGACATGCCGTAATGCAATAACATCCTTTTTTCTCGCATACCGGGCCAAAACAGAGATGACTTTTCGGCTGGGCAAAATATTTATACCCGGGACTTTTTACATGCACGCCCTGGGGACACATTTCAACGCATTGGCCGCATTTGATACATCGTTCTTCGTTTCTCAGAATAATATATTTGGAGATCTCATTCCGGTATCTGGGCGGAGCAGGCCGTATCGTACGCGTCTGTTTGAATTGAGGCGTACGGGTCTTCAGCGTTTTTTCCGGGATGATATCTTCAAGCTTGCAATCTATTTCCAAAAAGTCTGCCAAAAGCTTCCTCCTCGAGTTGCTCAAAAAACATCGCCCGTCCTACGTCTCCTCTAAGACGCCGGGCATCACGCATACCCATGGCGCCCATCAGTTCAATCAACTGGTCATGCCAGGCGCTGATTAAATTGGTCATTCTTCCTACGCCGTAACTTAGACTGATTTCCTGAATTTTAGCAGGACAGGTATGGCTATCCCCGCATTGATGGCACAGGTGACACTCAAGTCCCACCAGCAGGGGCAGTTCAATCGATACGAGATCGGCGCCGCACAGAACACCTTTTGCCATATGTTCCGGAAGGGCTATGCCGCCTCCGGCGATGATGGTCACGTCATCTCTCCGGCCGTTTTCGATCAGGGACCTGTGCACCTTACGGATCATATCCTTAATGAACATGGGGCGTTCCGATCCGATCTCCTGGCCGTTGCTGTCCGCTGCGATATGAATAACCTCGACATCCTCATCGGCAAGATCGATGGCCCGTTGAATTCCGCCGGCAGTCAATTCGACTCGCACGGCAACGACAATACCGGGATGGATTTGTTTTAGTTCACGGATATGGCTTTTAACGTTCCGGTCATCTTCTATTTCGGCCAACCTCGTTTTTTTCAAAATTTCTTCGGGAAGCATCGCGGCATCGGAAGCGAAATAAAAGGCGATGTGGGGCAGGTATTTGTCAGCATCAACGCCTGTGAGGGGCCATTTTCGCGCATCCACCAGGGCAATGAGACCGGTCTTGACCGCCGTTTCAACGATGATCGCATCGAGCTTCGGGAGGGCATACTTATCCGGTATTCTATCAATAACGAGGGGCATGGGAATGGACAGGATAGGAGACAGAGGCGAAACCACTTCATCACCGTTCAAGACGAGAAAAGATGAATTATGCCCGATGTCGACGGCGGAGCTGATATACTCGCGTCCGTGAATTCCGTCCCGGGTCGGCCGAACGATTTCCGACATATCGGTCCACATCGAATCAAAACCGTAACCGGAAAATTTCCCGCCATAACCTGCTCCGGAAACGGGAATTTTAGCCGTCTCAGCCTGAGCCCACGTTGTTTGAATAATCTCGGGCGTCCAATAGCTGTTCCCGAGCTTTTCATATTCAGGATTAATAGAGAGGCATAAAAGGTTTTTGGTACAATCCTGAACACAGGAAAAGCAGCCCATGCAATCAAAGAATAGGGAATCAACACTATCGAGATTCCGGATATATTTTATCTCATCGCGGTGTCGGTCGTAAACGCAAGCCTTCTTGACACAGTTGTGGCACCTTGCGCAATCTTCCCGCCAATCGACAATGCCGTATTTGCCGATACGCGGACGTCTGGGAGGGACAGGTTTTGTTGCTATGTGATATTTTTCCGGCATAGAATCAGTTCTCCGGTGTCATATTAGCGCTTGCCGGACAATCCGGAGGCCGATAAAATATCTGGTAACGTTTCTTCTTTCCCGCCGGAGAGAATATGTATCCCCCGCAATCCAGTCATATTTTTAAGTTTATTGATGATTTCCACGCAAATAGCCAGCCCCTCTTTTTTTTGGGCTTGCCTGTCTCCGGCGGATTTCAATCTTTCAGGGATATGGGCGGGTATTTGGAACTCGGTGTATTTATTCAGGAGAAATTCTGCTTCTTCAGCGCTGTCCAAAGGAAAGACACCGGCGATTATCGCTGTCTTGTCGGCAAGGCCGGCCTGCTTTACCGTATCCAACCATTGCTGGAACTCGTCAATGTCGAAGACGGCGTGAGTCTGTATAAATTCCGCCCCGGCTTCGACTTTTTGCGTAAGCCTGATGATGTTTAGGTCAACGGGCTTCAGACAAGGATTGGCGACGGCGCCCGTCATGACGGGGAAGGCTCCGTTTATCTTTTCACCGTTCAGAAGTTCACCCTGTTCACGCATCTTTTTTAAGACTTTGAGCAACTGCGTAGAATCGAGGTCATATACATTCGCGGACTCGGGATGATCCGTTAAAGTCTGATGATAACCCGAAAGGCAAAGGATGTTCCTGATCCCCAAAGCTGCCGCACCCAGCAAGTCGGACTGGATGGCGATACGGTTTCTGTCACGTGTAACAACCTGGTAAACGGGCTCGATCCCCGATTGGGCGAGGATAACCGATGCAGCCAAGCTGGACATGCCAACTCCGAAAGGATTATCCGCTACATTGACCGCTGAAGGCACTTCTTTCAGCGCTTGCAGGGCAGCCTTAATCGCCGATCCCTCTGTTTCCGCCCTTGGCAGGTACTCAGCCGTAACGACGAAATCTCCACTTTTCAATTGATCATGAAACCTTTTTTCGTTTTTCACTATGCTCACCAGACGATTATGTTTTACCCGTACCCGGGCAATAATGCATTAACTGAAGTCCCTCATCTATGTTGCCGGGGCGTATTACGACATACTGCGAATTTTTTCACGAAATACTTTTAACTTTGAAACAATTTCTTCTATTCCCTTTCCATTCATAGGCAGAACTGTTACACGATTGTCACCCATACCCGCCTCTTCAAGGAGGGCATTGGCCTGTTCCACTCTTTTAGGAGCCCGCAGATTACCTTCAAGGTAATGGCATTCATTTTTAGAACAGGTGACTAAAGCAAGGCCGTCCGCTCCCGTTTCAAACGCCTTGAGTAAATAAAGGAGATCGGCCTTACCTGAACAGGGAAGACTGATGATTTTATACTCACATCCTGCTTCTTCATTTAAAAGCCGGCTAAGTTCATCTCCATCCATACAGTTTGAACAGTATAATACATATAATTTTAATGTATTATTGTATTTTATATCCATATTATTAACATCTTATCATGTCGAAGATATATTAACTCAATTATCAAGTGATAATAGGTTTCGCTCTTATTCATGACCTTTCTTAAACGCGAAAATCAGGCCTTTTTTTAAATAGCGATTCCCATAGAATAAGGTTCAAAAGCCAGAACCTCAAACAACAAAAATGTTACACCTTAGACTAGGGTTTAGTCTTTTAAGCCAAATGTATGCCACTTAAGCGAGGGGAAAGAAAATGTCAAGCACATACTTAAAAAATTAGCCTTTTGTTTCGTTTCATCCAAGCATCCTCCATAGTCAAATAGACCTAATATGGCTAAATATTCGCAATTTTATTTTCGTTAAGAATCAACTAAAAGCCATTTTTTTTCTAAAAACATTTGATGCCTAAGGCGGGTTATGCTTTTCCAGGCACAGTAGACGACAATATTGTGCTTTTCCCAAAATTTCTGAACAAATTTGTTCCGTCCTGTCTCCGAGGAGATAGACTTAAATCTTAACGTCACCCAAACAACACATGCCGTCCATTTGACTGAAGTTTAATACCTTCCGAAAAATGATTGTNNCCTGCTGAATCGAAGGCGCCAGCGTCTGGGGGTGTCATCCACCTGCATGACCACATTATCGTCGGTCTGCTGATAATTCAAAATCTCATCCAGTCCCTTGACGCCGCTGCTGACACGGGAGAAAGATATCATGATTCGACCTCGTTTCCTGTTTTTCGAGACCCTTGGAGATTTCCATATCCTCTCACTGCGGGGCACGAGGCGACAGGGCTGTCTCGGCGCCTGTCAATAACCGGTAAGATTGCAATGCTGCCCACAATGAAGAATAAAGCATTTCTAAAGAATCTCAATATATGATTCTATCTCAAATTTCATACCAGAAAGGTGGGAATCGGGAAAATGTGTATTTCAGTGCATTTCACCAAATTGTATAAAAATTTATCAAATTTGTTTTTCGATCATTTTTGTTTAATATTGTTTGATCAAAACATTTTCTTGGTATAAACTTTGCTCTAAATTGTATCAAATATTGAACGAGGAACAATTTTGAACACGCATACTTACGAAGATTTAGCGGCCTTGCACGCTATTGCCAAGGCCTTGGCCCAGCCCTGGGATCTGAGAGATCAGCTTGAGCAGGTTCTCAATGAGATGAAAGTACGCCTGGGTATGCAGCGGGGCATGATATCGCTGCTCGATCGCGACAGCGGCGAATCTTGGCTGGAGGTCGCTCATGGCGTCAACCTGGAAGGCCTCGAAATTTCCTACCAGATGGGGGAAGGCATTACGGGCAAGGTGGCCCAGACCGGCCGCCCCATGGCCGTTCCCAACCTCGGCAAGGAGGCGCTTTTTCTGGACCGGACGGGGGCGAGGCGTTTTCTGAACCGGGAGGAGCTGTCTTTCCTGTGTGTTCCCATTATGTACGATTCCAGGGTCGTCGGAATCCTCTCGGCAGACAAAGGTACCAAAAATGTAACGGATTTGGACGGCGAACTGGCCATCTTGTCCTCTGTGGCGGAACTGATCGCAAAGGCGGTCCATATTCTCGCACTGGAGGAAGAAAACCGGCGGCTCCGGCGCATTGTCAATCAGGGCCGGGCGCCTTCCGTCGATATGATTGGGCATTCCAAGGGGATGCAGGAGGTCTTCGGCCTAATCAGCCATGTGGCCGATTCCGGCACGACCGTGCTGGTACAGGGGGAAACGGGTACGGGCAAGGAACTTGTCGCCAGGGCGATTCACATGAATAGCCCCCGCAGCAAGGGCCCGCTGATCCAGTTCAATTGCGCCGCAATTCCTGATACCCTGATTGAAAGCGAGCTTTTCGGCCATGAAAGAGGGGCCTTTACTGGCGCTATGAGACAGCGACGGGGACGGTTCGAAGAAGCCCATAACGGAACGATTTTTCTTGATGAGGTGTCAGAATTGTCAGCATCAGCCCAGGCCAAGCTCCTGCGGGTTCTCCAGGAAAAACAATTTCAGCCCCTGGGCTCCTCCCGGGTTATCACCACGAACGCCCGGGTCATTGCCGCCACGAACCGACACCTGGAGGAGTGCATTGCTGCCGGTCGTTTCCGTAATGATCTCTATTACAGGCTCAGCGTCTTTCCCATTTATCTTCCACCCTTACGGGACCGGGGCAATGACATTATCCTTTTAGCCGATCATTTTGTCCTTAAATATTCAAAAGAAATGGGAAAACCGGTGAAGCGGATATCCACATCGGTGATTGAGGTTTTTCTGTCTCATCAGTGGCCCGGAAACGTCCGGGAGCTGGAAAACTGTATTGAGAGGGCCATTCTTCTGACAGAGGGGGATGCCATAGAAATGATTCATCTGCCTCCATCCCTGCAGGCTAAAATGAGGGAAGGAGACCCAACGGAAAAGGGTCGGCTCAGTACGGTGATCCTATCTCAGGAGAGGTCCCTGATTCTGGAAGCCCTGAAGGAAACCCGGGGGAATCAGAGCCAGGCGGCAAGGCTTCTGGGTACCACAAAACGAATCATTCAGTATAAAATTCAGAAATTGGGCATTGATCCGGCTAAATTCCGCACAAAGAACCGGACATCTCCTGTAATCAACCTCTCATAGTCATAATAAGAAAATTTCGCGGTTTTTTAAAACCTCGACAAGAACAATATTGTTTCCGGATTGCGTCCCCTCGTGAAGAGGCCTTTTAGGAACGCCGGGCTGACCGGGGAGAAATAGAACGCCAGCTGTGGCATATTTTTCGCAAGGGGTAACTGTTTTGCCGAGGCCCGAAGCTCCTATAAATCAAACCGGATATTCATCGGGCATTCATATAGACAAGGATTATATATGTGCCGTTTATTTGCCATCACAAGCCGTGAACCCCTTTCCCCGATGACGGCGATTCATGCATTGAATGTCATGAAGGAAGGCCATGATGGTTCCGGCGTGGGTCTCTTTCTCACTGATTTGGGCGGCAGCTTCGAGCGGTTCAAAGGGGCGCCCATTCTGTCCGGTATCTTTTCCAACGAGGGTATCCGGACACTGGATCGTTGCATGATGGAAATGGACTTCATGGTGAAATACAAGTTGTCTATCCGGCCGGCAACAAAGCCGCCGGTGGGAACGCCGAAGCGGGACGGGTTCATCTCGAATATTACGATCCCCGTGTCAACCACTTTAAGGATACCCTGTCCTGCGCATCCAGTCGCGCCTCTTGTGGTGCCTGCCGAGATTGCGGCTTCTGTGTCGGGACCTGCCCCTGCGGGATCTGGCAGCTCGTGGAAAATACACCCTTGAAATAACAACAATAATTGCCAAAATAAATGGAGGAATTATGAAAAAAACATGCCCAGTTATCGCATCGGAAAGAAGCTACGTGATTGAAAAAGAGAAATTTGTCCCCGTATCGGAATATTACGGCGAGGACACCTTCAATCTCAAGGTCCTGAAGGTCAAGCTCCCGAGAGAAACGTACAAGAAAATCATCGAGGCCATCAATGAAGGCACTGTCCTCGACATTGAAACTGCCAATATTGTGGCCCATGCCATGAAGGAGTGGGCTCTCGGGAAAGGCGCGACCCACTTTGCCCACTGGTTCCAGCCCATGACCGGGATCACGGCGGAGAAGCATGATGCGTTCATCGATCCTATCGGGATCGGTGAAGTCATCGAGCGTTTCTCCGGGAAGCAGCTTGTCCAGGGCGAGCCGGATGCATCGAGCTTTCCGAGCGGCGGCATCCGGTCTACCTTCGAAGCCAGGGGCTATACGGCATGGGATATGTCATCTCCCGCCTTTATCCGGAGAAACGGCATATCGACGACATTGTGCATTCCGACGGCCTTCATTTCCTATACCGGAGAGGCCCTCGACAAGAAAACCCCGCTCCTGAGATCGAACAAGGCGGTCAGCAAGAGCGCCGTAAGCATCATGAATCTTCTCGGCAGCAAAGGCGTGAAAAGGGTCTATTCGACGCTGGGACCGGAACAGGAGTACTTCCTGATCGATGCGGATTACTTCTTCAAGCGTCAGGATCTCGTCCTCGGCGGCCGGACCGTCGTCGGAGCGCCTCCCGCGAAAGGGCAGGAGCTGGAAGACCAGTATTTTGGCAGCATCAAGGAAAGAATCGCGTCTTACATGCACGACATGGAGGAAGAACTCTTCAAGCTGGGCGTTCCCGCGAAGACCCGGCATAATGAGGTGGCGCCCAGCCAGTTCGAGCTCGCGCCGGTCTTTGAAGAGGCCAACGTGGCTGTCGACCATAACCAGATCGTCATGGATACGATGCAATCGGTAGCGAAGAAACATCACCTTGCCTGTCTGCTCCATGAAAAGCCCTTTGCTGGGATCAACGGCTCGGGCAAGCACTTGAACTGGTCGTTGTCCGACAACAAAGGGAATAATCTGCTGAACCCCGGTCAGACGCCGCAGGACAACATCCAGTTCCTGGTTTTCCTGATCGCCACTGTCCGCGCCGTTTACAAACATGCCGATATTCTGCGCGCTTCCGTCGGTTCTTATGCCAACGACCATCGACTCGGCGCCAACGAAGCGCCGCCGGCCATCCTTTCCATCTTCCTCGGCGACCAGCTCACCAATATTCTCGAGGATATCGAAAAGGGTAAGGTAACAAAAGCTACAGACAGGGAGATCATTGATCTCGGCATTTCCTCGTTGCCGATCGTCAGCAAAGACAATACCGACCGAAACCGGACATCGCCTTTTGCCTTCACGGGCAACAAATTCGAGTTCCGGACCGTCGGTTCCTCCCAGTCGATTTCCTTTCCGACCGCGGTTCTCAATACAATCGTCGCCGAGAGCCTCGACTATCTGGCAGAAAAGATTAAGGCACAAGGTGGAAAGAACATCAATCAGGCCGTATTTGCCGTAATCAAGAAGGAGATCAAAGAAATCAAAGCGGTGCTCTACAACGGCGACAATTATACCCAGGAATGGGAAAAGGAAGCCGGCAAAAGAGGCCTTCCCAATGACAAGACCACGCCCGTTGCCTTAAAGGCCCTGGTGACCCAAAAAGCTCTGGATTTATTCGATAAATATCAAGTTCTCTCCAATGTAGAATTGAAGTCGCGCTATTTGATCCGCCTGGAGCGATATATCAAAGATCTGGAGATCGAGGTCAAGTGTTTGAACAATATCTGCTTGAGCCAGGTCATCCCGGCGGCGACGGCCTATCAGAAAGGGCTCTCGAAAGCGATCATCGGCGCTCGGGAAGCCCTCGGCAAGTCAGTCGATTTCTCCGCCCAGCAGGAGCTGCTCAAGAGGATTGTCGAGCTGGTGAATAAAATCTATGCCACAGACAAAGACATTCTTGCTAAAGTCGCCGCCGTCTCGTCCGTCCACGACGAGCAGAAAAAAGCGGAAATGCTCTGCAGCAAGGTTAAAACCAGAATGAATGAGCTTCGTGAATACGTCGATGAGTTGGAAGGTCTGGTGGACGATGAACTGTGGCCCATGCCGAAGTTCTGGGAGATGCTCTTTATCTGCTGATCAACACGCGTTACGACGGAAATGAAATCTTTTTAATCATTAACAGATGTCTGCCTCATTCTAAAAAGGTGGACATTTAGAGATGGATACGCTATGAGGAGGCGGGAAACGCGAAGGCAGGCTTCAATGCCTTCGTATTCCCGCCTTCGTGATTTTTCATAATGGGAAATTATAAATCAGTTTAAATTTTAGGGGTTTTTTATGTCGCTCTTGCGACAGCAGCCACCGGCTATCCTCGTTCTCGAAGACGGGAGCGTCTATCCCGGGTCTGCCTTCGCCGGCAGGGGTGAAGTCCTGGGAGAAGTCGTCTTCAATACGGGCATGACCGGCTATCAGGAAATCCTCACCGATCCCTCCTACAAGGGTCAGATGGTGACCATGACCTATCCGTTGATCGGCAACTACGGCGTCAATGACGACGATATGGAATCCGCCGCGATTCACCTGGAGGGTTTCATCGTCAAGGAATACCAGGATTATCCCAGCAACTGGCGCAGCCGCCGGACGCTGAAGAGCTTTCTGGAAACCTACGGCAAGCTGGGTGTGGAGGGGATGGATACCCGGGCTCTGACACGGCGTCTGCGTTTGCAGGGTGCGATGCGGGGAATCCTGACGACAGAAACGCAGGACATGGATCTCTTGCTGGAGCGGGTCCGTGCCTATCCAGGTCTGGTAGGGCGCGACCTGATCAAGGAAGTGACCTGTCAAAAGCCCTATAGCTGGAAAAACAACACCCCCAAGCCCCCTCAGGATTCGAAAAAACGGGATAAAAACAGGCCATTGCACGTCGTTGTGATCGATTGCGGTGTGAAGTACAATATTCTGCGGCACCTGGAACAACGGGGTTGCGATGTTTCGGTGCTGCCTGCGACGGCAACGGGTAAGAATATTCTATCCTATCAACCTGACGGCGTCCTTTTTTCCAACGGTCCCGGTGATCCGGCCGCCTTGCCCTACATTGTGGATGCGGCCCGTCAGGTGCTGGGCAAAATCCCCCTGTTCGGCATCTGTCTTGGTCATCAGATCCTAGGCCAGGCTGTGGGCGGAACCACCGGTAAACTGAAATTCGGTCATCACGGCATTAACCAGCCTGTCAAAAACATGCAAACCGGGCGGATTGAAATCACTTCGCAGAATCATGGGTTTTATGTTCTGACGGAATCTCTGCCCGCCGATTTGAAAACGTCTCACGACAATCTGAATGATCATACCTCGGAAGGTATCGCCTGCCCTGATCTCAAGGCCTTCAGCGTGCAATACCATCCCGAAGCGGCTCCGGGTCCCCATGACGCGACCTACCTTTTTGACGAATTCATCCGGATGATGGAGAAGGAAAGGAAGAAAAAACATTGATTCTGATCATTGACTTCGGTTCCCAGTACAATCAGCTGATTGCCCGGCGGGTGCGTGAACACCACGTTTACTGTCAGATTGAACCGCCTGATTTCGAACTGGCCAGGATCAAATCTCTCCAGCCGGAAGGGATCATCCTGTCCGGCGGTCCGGCGAGTATTTATGAAAAGGGCAGCCCGCGGGTGGACAAGCGGATCTTTGATCTGAACATCCCCATCCTGGGGATCTGCTATGGCCTGCAATTCATGATGGATGCCCTTGGTGGGGAAGTGGCACGGGCGGAGAAACGGGAATACGGCTTTGCCGAGCTTCAGATCAGGCGTCCGGAGGGGATTTTCGCCGGTATCGAAAAAAAGACCCGGTGCTGGATGAGTCATGGGGATACGATCGGAAGGCTTCCGAAAGGTTTCCGGGTGACCGCGTCCACGCCCAATACGAAAGTCGCAGCGGCGGAACATCAGGCCAGACATTTCTACGGCCTCCAGTTTCATCCCGAGGTTATCCATACGCCGGAGGGGAAAAAAATGCTCGGAAATTTCCTCTTCCGGATCTGCGGCTGTAAAAAAAACTGGACAATGAAATCCTTCGTCCGGGATGCTGTGGAGGAAATCCGCGCCCAGGTGGGTGGTGATGGTCGAGTCATCCTCGGTTTGAGCGGCGGCGTCGATTCATCGGTGGCCGCCGCATTGCTTCATCAGGCCATCGGTCCGCAACTGGTCTGCGTTTTTGTCGATAATGGCGTGTTAAGACAGGGAGAAGCCGAGAAGGTCCAGGAAGTCTTTAAGCGACATTTCCGCATGAATTTACGCTTTGCCCGGGCAAAAAAAATATTTCTGGAACGCCTGAAAGGGGTTGAAGATCCTGAGAAGAAAAGAAAGATCATCGGCCGCACCTTCATCGAGGTCTTTGAAAAGGAAGCCAGGAAAATCAAGGGGGTTCGATTCCTGTCTCAGGGGACCCTGTATCCGGACATCATCGAATCACGATCGGCCTTCGGCGGTCCCAGCGCGGTGATTAAATCCCACCATAACGTCGGCGGCCTCCCGAAAAAAATGAATCTCCATCTGGTGGAGCCCCTAAAGCACCTCTTCAAGGATGAAGTCCGGCTTCTGGGCGAGGAACTGGGCCTCCCCGATGAACTGGTCTGGCGTCAACCCTTTCCGGGACCGGGCCTTGCCATCCGGATTATCGGAGAGGTCACGGAAAAGCGTCTGGCCATTCTGCGCAAGGCAGACTTCATCCTCATGGAGGAAATTCGGGCGGCCAACCTTTACCGGAAGTTGTGGCAGTCCTTTGCCGTTCTCCTGCCACTCAAGAGCGTGGGAATTATGGGAGATCAGCGGACCTATGAACACATTCTGTCCATCCGGGCCGTCACCAGTGACGATGCCATGACNNGCCGACTGGGCGAAGCTGCCCCATGAGATCCTCGGCCGGATTTCCAACCGCATCATCAATGAGGTCCGGGGTGTCAACCGCGTGGTCTATGACATAAGTTCCAAGCCTCCCAGCACCATCGAGTGGGAGTAACACCAGCCCATGCCTAAAAGAAATGACCTGAAAAAAATCCTGATCATCGGCTCCGGTCCCATCATTATCAGCCAGGCCTGCGAGTTCGATTATTCCGGCACACAGGCCTGCAAGGCTTTGAAGGAAGAGGGTTATGAGGTTGTGCTGATCAACAGCAATCCNNGCACTTCTGCCGACCATTGGCGGTCAGACGGGCCTGAATACGGCGGTGGCTGTTGCCGAAAGCGGCGTTCTGGAGCAGTACGGCGTGGAAATGATCGGGGCCTCTCTGGAAGTGATTCACAAGGCCGAAGACCGGGAAAAGTTCCGAACGGCCATGGAGAATATCGGCCTCCGGGTGCCCCGCAGCGGCTTTGCCAGAGCCATGGACGAAGTCTTTACCATCGCCGCAGATATCGGATTTCCGATCATCATCCGCCCCTCCTTTACTCTCGGCGGGACAGGAAGCGGGGTCGCCTACAACCGGGAAGAACTTGCCGTTATTGCCAAAAACGGCCTTGATGCCAGTATGATCCATGAAATTATGCTGGAAGAATCGATTCTCGGCTGGAAGGAATACGAACTGGAAGTGATGCGCGACAANNTGACAATGTCGTCATCATCTGTTCTATTGAAAATTTCGACCCCATGGGTGTCCATACGGGCGAGTCCATTACAGTCGCCCCTGCCCAGACCCTCACGGATGTGGAATATCAGAACATGCGGGATGCGGCGATTGCCATTATGCGGGAAATCGGCGTGGAAACGGGAGGATCAAATGTTCAATTTGCCGTCCATCCCGACACTGGGGAGATGGTAGTGATTGAAATGAATCCGCGGGTCTCCCGTTCTTCGGCCTTGGCTTCCAAGGCGACGGGCTTTCCCATCGCCAAAATCGCCGCCAAGCTGGCTGTAGGCTATACCCTCGATGAAATTCCGAACGATATCACGCGGGAGACGATGGCCTCCTTTGAGCCCACCATTGACTACTGTGTCGTCAAGATCCCCCGCTGGACCTTTGAAAAATTTCCTGAGACCGATGATATCCTGACCACTTCTATGAAATCCGTGGGGGAGACCATGGCCATCGGCCGGACCTTCAAAGAAGCTCTCCAGAAGGCCATCCGGTCACTGGAAATCGGTCGGTTCGGGATCACCGAGGTGGTACCGGTCAGCATTCGCGAATCCAGAGA
This sequence comes from Syntrophaceae bacterium, assembly GCA_003161855.1. GTDB lineage: Bacteria > Desulfobacterota > Syntrophia > Syntrophales > Fen-1087 > Fen-1087. The sequence continues at coordinate 22,648 of PMNM01000106.1, forward strand.
GCTGATTGCCACCCGGTTGACGACACCCAACTCCCTGCGCCTCTTTTATATTGCGGCCGCCTTCCATCAGGGGATGACCATTACCGAGATCCAGCAACTGACCCGGATCGATCCCTGGTTTCTGGATCAGATCTGGCAGATCGTGGAAGCGGAAAAATTTCTGGAAACAGCGCCCCCCTCTGATGACCTGCTCCGGGAAGCAAAGCAATGGGGTTTCTCCGATCGCCGTCTGGCCCAGCTCTGGAAGACCACGGAAGAGGACATCCGACAGCGGCGCTTTGACCGGAATATCCTGCCCGTTTACAAACTCGTCGACACTTGCGCTGCCGAATTTGAGGCCTATACGCCTTACTATTACTCAACCTATGAAGTCGAAAATGAAGCCCGGCCTTCAACAAAACCCAAGGTGGTTATCCTGGGTGGCGGGCCGAATCGTATTGGCCAGGGCATTGAATTCGACTACTGCTGCGTCCATGCCTCGTTTGCCCTCCGGGAAGAAGGTTATGAGAGCATTATGGTCAATTCCAATCCGGAGACGGTCAGCACCGATTATGATACGTCGGACAAGTTGTTCTTCGAACCGGTGACTCTGGAAGATGTCCTGCATATCCTGAAAACGGAAAATCCTTATGGCGTCATCGTCCAGTTCGGCGGTCAGACCCCCCTGAATCTGGCGAAGGATCTGGAGGCAGCCGGGGCGCCTATTCTGGGGACGTCACCCGATGCCATCGACCGGGCAGAAGACCGGAAGCGTTTTCAGGAGATTGTCAACCTGCTGAATCTGAAACAGCCGGACAATGAAACAGCCATGGATGTGAGCGAGGCCGTCCAGGCGGCGGAACGCATCGGTTACCCGGTCGTGGTCCGNNTCACCCGGCCATCCCATCCTGATCGATAAATTCCTGGAAGATGCGATCGAAGTGGATGTGGACGCCATCAGTGACGGGATCGATACCGTCGTGGCCGGGATCATGGAGCATATCGAGGAGGCGGGCATCCATTCCGGAGACAGCGCCTGTGTCCTGCCCCCCATCACTTTTTCACAGGACCTTCTCGAGCTTATTGAAAAACAGACAAAGATGATCGCGAAAGAGCTGAGAGTGGTCGGTCTCATGAATATTCAGTATGCCGTCAAGGACGGAGTGCTCTANNGGCGTGCCGCTGGCGAAACTGGCTACGAAGGTCATGCTGGGGAAATCCTTGAAAGACCTCGGCTTCAGGTCAACCCTCCATCCGGATCACATTTCCGTCAAGGAAGCGGTCTTCCCCTTCAGCCGCTTTCCCAATGTGGATATTCTCCTGGGGCCGGAGATGAAGTCCACAGGAGAAGTCATGGGGATTGATCATTCCTTCGGCATGGCTTTCGCCAAATCCCAGATGGCCGCGGGTTTCCGCTTACCCACGGAAGGACGGGTTTTTATCAGCGTTCATGATATGCATAAGAATAAAATCGTACCGGTCGCCGAATCTTTTCAGAGGATGGGTTTTCAAATCTTAGCGACGAGCGGTACCGCCGCCCACTTACAGCGTCATGGGGTAAAAGCGGAAATCGTATGGAAGGTCAGCGAAGGCCGTCCCCATGTGGTGGATCATATTAAGAACGGGGATATCCAGTTGGTGATTAACACAACGGTCGGCCGCCAGTCTTCCCGGGATGCCTACCATATCCGCCAGGGAACATTGAAGTATAATGTACTTTACACCACCACCGTTGCCGGTGCCCGGGCGCTGAGCGAAGCCGTCATGGCCATGCAGCAGGAAAATTGGGGAGTAACTTCTTTGCAGGAGTATCATAAGAAAGTGCTGAAAACGGAGTAATGCACCCTCAGGTTCGGAATGCGGAAGATAGCGCAGACCGATCAGAAATGGCAGAAAGATGATGAAACCCATTGGGAAAGAATACCGATTGAATATCACCGGGGACAAACCCCGGGAGGAATGCGGCGTCTTTGCTGTTTACGGACATGAGGAGGCGTCGCGGGTGGCCTTCTTCGGTCTCTTTGCCCTCCAGCACCGGGGGCAGGAAAGCGCCGGGATCGCCACGGCGGACGGCTGCCAGATCTGGGAGCGTAAGGGCATGGGCCTGGTTTCCGAGGTTTTCCGGGAGGACACCCTGTCCAAACTGCCCGGCCGCCTGGCCATCGGCCATGTCCGCTATTCCACGACAGGCTCCTCCGTCATCTCCAATGCCCAGCCTTTTCTGGTTCATCATGCCGACGAGTATTACGCCCTGGGGCATAATGGCAACCTGATCAATGCCCAGGAGTTGCGAGCGGAGTTGGAAGACCGGGGTTCCATTTTCCAGTCCACCATGGACAGCGAGGTCTTCATTCATCTTATGGCGCCGCATTTGAAATATGGTTTTGAAGTGGCCCTGATTCATGCCCTTGAGCGTGTCCAGGGTGCTTACAGCCTGGTCATGCTGACACGCGACAAGGTGATCGCCGTCCGTGATCCGAGAGGATTCCGGCCCCTCTGTCTTGGCGAATTCAACGGGGGATGGGTGGTCGCTTCCGAGACCTGCGCGCTTGATCTGGTGGGCGCCAAATATCTCCGTGATGTAAAACCTGGTGAAATCATCGTCATTGATGAAGCGGGACTGCATAGCCTCATGCCCTTCCCCGAGGTGAAACCGGCCCATTGCATCTTTGAACTGATCTATTTTGCCCGCCCCGACAGCCAGATTTTCGGGGAGAATGTCTATCTCTGCCGGAAACGCCTCGGTCACAGCCTGGCCAAAGAGTACCGGCCCGATGTCGACCTGGTCATGCCCTTTCCGGATTCCGGTAACTACGCCGCCCTGGGATATGCTGAGGAGAGCAAACTTCCCTTTGAAATGGGTATGATCCGCAATCACTATGTGGGCCGGACCTTTATCCAGCCGACCCAGGCCATGCGGGATTTCGGCGTGCGTGTCAAGCTGAACCCCGTCCGGCCCCTGCTTGCCGGGAAGAGGGTTCTGATTGTGGAGGATTCCATTATTCGGGGGACGACCAGCCGGAACCGGGTCAGGAACCTCCGGGAAAGCGGTGCCAGTGCCATTCATATGGTGGTAAGTTGCCCGCCCACGCGCCATCCCTGTCCCTACGGGATTGATTTTTCCTCGAAAGGCGAATTGATTGCCGCGCAAAAAGGTGAGGTGGCGGATATTGCCAAATTCATCGGGCTGGATTCGCTGCATTATTTGAGTCTCGAAGGGATGGTGGCCGCGACCAACATGAATCCCGACCATTTCTGCCTGGCCTGCTATTCAGGTCATTACCCCCTGAAACCTCCGGCAAATATTGGGAAGTTCTGTTTCGAGAAACAGGAGACCGCCAGTCTGTTCTAAAGGTTAACGATTTTTTGTGTCCGGTAAGGAGGGTTCCCATGACGAAGGATAAAGCCATTATCACGGTGGCCGTAACGGGGAGCATTCACACCCCGACCATGTCCCCCTATCTCCCCATCACACCTCAACAGATTGCCGATGAAGCTATCCGGGCTTATGAAGCTGGTGCCGCGGTCTGTCACGTTCATGCTCGCAATCCCGAGACGGGCGTGCCCGTTCCCGATGTAGATATCATGAAGGAGATCATTACGAGTATCAAGAGCCGCTGCAATATAGTCGTATGCATCACCACGGGCGGTGGATTGGGGATGACAGTGGAGCAGCGGGTCGCCCCGGTAACCCTCTACAAGCCGGAACTCGCCTCCTT
>PMNM01000159.1 GCA_003161855.1 Syntrophaceae bacterium
ATGGCTTCGGGAAAGGCGGGCTGGTTTGTACGAATGGGGACGCTCAGTTTGTAAAGAACGATCACACCCATCACCATCATGTGAATGAGGAAGGGGGTGGTTTCGATGAAAACCCCTTTTTCATGGCCTTCCTTGAGAACGGTTGTCAGGATTCCCACGATCTGAACAAGGTCACGGGCCGCCTCAGCAGGGAAGTTTTTACCGCCCGATGCGACCTCCCGCATCATCAGCGGGGGCATTTGCGGGTTTTCGTCCATGGTACGGGCGATGCTGCGGACATAGCACCTCAGCTTTTCCTCAGGGGTCTGTGCTTTCTCGATGGCACGGGCGCCCAATTCGGCCGCATTGCTCAGAACGTTATGAATCACTTCCGCGTACAGGGCTTTCTTGTCGCCGATCTGATAATAAAGGGTAGCCTTGTTGACGCCGGCCCGCCTGGCGATTTCATCGACGCGCGCCCCGGCAAAGCCCTGCTCGGCAAAGACATCTTTAGCTACTTCAAGGATATGGGAAGCTGTTTCCGTGCGCTTTTCTTTGATGGTCATGGTCGTCATGCGGATCTCCTTTTCTCCAAAAACCATCCGTTTAAACCAACCGGTTGTTTTAACTAAATGGTTAAATACAGCAGGGGGATCATTCCTGTCAAGCTTTTTTTGAGAAATTTTAAGCCGGTCGCGCCGGTCGCATGGAGGCGGAGCGGAATCGAAAAAACCTGATTCTGTGTTCATCGGTGGTCTTCCAGGGCAATCTTCAGTACGTCCAGCATTTCTTCGACAAAATGAAACTGGATGTCCTTCTGCACTTTCTGGGGAATATCGATCAGGTCTTTTTTATTCCATTTGGGGAGGATTAAAATTTTGATGCCCGCCCGGTGCGCGGCAAGGACTTTTTCCTTGATACCGCCTACCGGCAGAACCATCCCCCTTAAGGTAATTTCTCCGGTCATGGCGAGGTCTTTTTTGACTGCTTTATTGGTGAGCAGCGAGGTTAAGGCTGTGAGGATGGTGACGCCGGCCGACGGGCCGTCCTTGGGGATGCCGCCGGACGGAACGTGGATGTGGATATCGATATCCTGAAAAAAGTCTTTGGAGATGCCCAGGGTTTCCGCATTGGCACGGATAAAACTCAAAGCCGCCGAGGCGGATTCCTTCATCACGTCTCCCAGTTGGCCCGTCAGTGTCAGTCCCATCTTTCCTTTCATGGCCGTGGCTTCAATGAAGAGAAGCTCGCCGCCTGTCGGCGTCCAGGCCAGACCCATGACCACCCCCGGTTTGGAGGTCCGGGCCGCGGACTCGGAGGACATGCGGATCGGGCCGAGATATCGATGGATATCCTTAACNNGAGGCAATTTCCCGCTCCAGATTTCTCACCCCGGCTTCGCGGGTGTAGCCGCTGATGATCATCTTTAGAGCGGCGGTTGCAAAGGTGATCTGGCCGGGCTGAAGGCCGTTGAAGTCGATCTGACGCGGGATCAGATAACGCTCGGCGATTTTGAGCTTCTCATCCGGGGTATACCCCAGCAGTTCGATGATCTCCAGACGGTCCCGCAGGGCGGGAGGGATCGTCTCCAGCATGTTGGCGGTGGTAATGAACATGACGTGGCTCAGATCAAAGGGGACATCCAGATAATGATCCGTAAAAGAAAAATTCTGCTCCGGATCGAGGACCTCAAGCAGCGCGGAAGAGGGATCACCCCGGAAATCGCTGCCGAGCTTGTCGATTTCATCGAGCATGAAGACGGGGTTGTTGGACTCGGCCCGGCGGATGCTCTGGATAATGCGGCCGGGCAGGGCCCCGACATAAGTCCGCCGATGCCCCCGGATCTCCGCCTCGTCCCGCACACCGCCCAGGGCAATCCGGATAAACTTGCGGCCCAGGGCACGGGCAATGGAGTGGCCCAGAGATGTTTTCCCNNTCTGGCTTTCTTGATATCCAGGTTGTCTTCCGTGCTTTCATGCCAGGGGAGGGCCGTGATCCAGTCCAGATAGCTTGAGGCGACGGTATATTCGGCTGAGGAGGGATGCATCCTGGAGAGCCGGTCCAATTCCCGTTCGGCTTCCTTTTTGGCTTCGTCCGGCAGATTCTTTTTGGCAATCTTCTCCCGGTATTCATCGATTTCAACCCCGGACTCATCCGTTTCTCCCAATTCCTCCTTGATCGCCTTCAACTGCTGGCGCAGATAATACTCCCGCTGGCTTTTATCCATATCGTTCTTGACCTGCGACTGGATCTTGCTGCCCAGCTCCAGAATCTCGACCTGATGATTGACCAGGCGGGTCACTTCTTTCAGGCGTTCCTTGACATCCAGAGTTTCCAGAATCTGCTGTTTTTCTTCCAGGGTGGCATTAATGATGGAGGCGATCATGTCCGCGAGGANNGTCCTGATCTTCAAGGGTTTCTATTCGGGCCTGGATATAGGGCTTCTCTTGCTCGAAGGATATAATCTTGAGCCGGCTGATCCCCTGAACCAGCAGTTGCGCCTTGTTATCGGCTGTTTTAGCCATTTTCAGAATCACGCAGCTCGTGCCGATCGCATGAAAATCTTCCGGCTGATATTTGGTTTCCGGGGGGGATTTTTTGGACATGACCANNAAAATTTCCATGGGAAACATCATTTTCGGAAAAACAAGAACATTAAACAGGGGCAGGATAGGAAGAATTTCAGGAATTTTTATAACTTTCAGTTCTTCCGGGGCAGTCTGTTCCGACATCACGAACCTCCAAAAAAAGTGAATCAACCGTTCTGAACGGGGATCTTGCGGGTTTTATCCAAAGGCAGTTTTGCCATCCGGATTTGCAGAAGGCCATCGGTATAGGTGGCATCGACGCTTTCCGTGTCAATGGGCACCGGCAGGACGATGCTTCGTTCAAAATATCCGTAGGGAATTTCCACGAGACGGTAACGGGCATTTTCTGAAAGCGGCCGGATCCGGCGTCTTCCTGAGATTTTTACGGTCTTGCGGCCGATTTCCACATGAAGGTCTTCCCTCTTTGCTCCCGCAATCTCCGCGAGCAGCATGATTTCACCCGGGGATTCGTAGACATCCATCTGGGGCCGCCAGATGCGGTGGCAGGCGTTATATCTCGGGTTCACGAGGTTGAACATTTCATCCACAACCTTCCGGAGGTCACTCTCCAGTCTGCCGGGATCCTCGCCAAATCTGATCTTAATGGTATGCATGCTTGACTCCTTCAAAAACCATCATCCCTGAATAAGAGCATTTCTACACACTTAAAAAATTCTTGTCAAGATGTCGATCCTCGTTTATGAAGAAAAAACCTGTGAGCCTTTGCAAAGGCCGTTTTCAGAATTCCCGAAGATCGGAGACACCATGAAGCCCAAACCCTGGACCATCCTGAACAGCCATCTCGACAAATCCTACCGGGTTTTTGACCTGCGTACCGACCGGGCCTGCTCGCCCCGTACCGGCCTGGCCCATGATTTTTTTGTCATGGAATCCTCGTCGTGGGTGAATATCATCCCGCTGACCCCGCAGCAAGAGGTCGTCATGGTGAGACAGTATCGTCATGGCACACGGGAGATTACCCTGGAAATCCCCGGCGGTCTGGTGGAACATCAGGATAATCCGGAAGAAGGTGCACTCCGGGAACTAAGCGAAGAAACGGGCTACCGGGCGGGTTCGGTGGTCTCTCTGGGTTATGTTCATCCGAATCCGGCCATCCAGAATAACAGGTGCTATACCTTTCTGGCCGAAAATGTCTATCCCTCGGGGGGACAGCAGCAGGATGACCGTGAAGACATTGAAGTCGTCCTGAAACCCCTGCTGGAGATCCCTTCGCTCATCCGGACGGGGGTCATCACCCATGCCCTGGTCATTGCCGCCTTTTACCGTTATTACATGGAATATGCCGACAGCAGCAGATAGTATCTTAATTTTGGTTCATCCGGTTGATACGTACTTCTGAGTTGATAATCTGTTGAATTA
>PMNM01000138.1 GCA_003161855.1 Syntrophaceae bacterium
CACAACCTGCGCGGAAGCCGGGAACAGCGTGACCTCACGGGGAACGGCCCATCCTTGATCGGGATGAAGAAAGAAAAAAATGGAAAAACAGATCAGACAAACAGCGCGAGTAGGATGTTTCATCGGTTTCCTCCTGTTTTGAAAAAGTACCGAAAGACAAAGACGCATAAAGATCATGAGAGACCTTTTAAATCATTCACTCTGGTCATTGCAAACGCAGTGAAGCAATCTCATGCATGAAGAATATTTTATCCGATTGGATGGGCGCGGTGCCGCGTACCGCGCAATGTCCCAGTATAACAATCTTCAGCCTTCTGCAATGACTTTGGCGATTTTCCGGACGTTTTCCATGATGTCGTCCAAATCGGCATGCAGCAGCTTCCGGTCTTTCATCACCAGTTTTCCGTTAATGATGCTGGCCACCACGTCTGCGCCGGATGCGGCATAGACGAGATGCGAGTAAACCTGATAGACCGGCGTCAGATGCGGCTTATTCANNTGGAGTTTCGCCGCCGTTCCCATTTCTCGGAAGAGATCCAGGTCATTGTTGCTGGCACAGCCGTCCGTGCCCAGTCCGACGGTGATCCCTTTCCGGAGCATCGCCGGAACGGGTGCTACACCGACAGCCAATTTCATGTTGCTTTCCGGATTGTGAGATACCTTTGTGCCGGTATCGCGCAGCATTTCCAGTTCTTCCTCGTCCACCCAGACGGCGTGAACAATGACCGTCCGTTCATCCAGCACTCCAAGTTTCTGCAGATGGCGGATCGGCGTGAGCCCGTAACGTTCCTGAATGAGCTTGATCTCATCCCGCGTTTCCGCCACATGGGAGAGAAAAAGGACGTCCTTTTCGCGTGCCACCTGCTTGAGAGTGATCAGCGTTTCTGCAGCACAGGTATAAGGTGTATGGCAGAAGAGGGCAGGGGAGATCAGCGGCGAGCGGTCTTTCCATTTATCAATGAAGGTTTCTGCAATCTTGATATTTTTTGCCGGTTCCGGCTGATCCGGCGTCGGAAAATCGATGAAGCCCTGGCTTACAATTCCCCTCATCCCCATGTCGATGGCGGCCTGCGCCACACTGGATTCGTAGTAATAACCGTCGCAGAAGGTAGTGGTCCCGGAGAGGATCATTTCGGCCATGGCCAGCCGGGAACCGGCATAGACCATGTCGCGGTTCACATATTTTGCCTCAGCGGGGAAGATGCGCTCATGCAGCCATTCCATGAGCGGCATATCATCGGCATAGCCCCGGTAGCAGACCATGGGCAGATGGTTGTGGGTGTTCACGAGACCGGGCAGGATAACGCAGCCGTCTGCGTTCAGAATTTCTTTTGCCGGGTAATGTTTTGCGGGAGGATTTTCACCTTTCTCCACGAGAATAATCCGGCCGTCCCGGATGCCGATAACCGGGTTCTCAATGGTATCCATGCTTTCCGACAGAGTCAGAAGTGTACCGCCCATGATGAGAATATCAAACGAAGGTTTTTCTTCCATTTCAATTCTCAAAGCTCTTTTTCACCTGCACGGCAATGTCCCTCACCCGGGTCATCGCTTCCTTCTCATTGATGGTGAGGAGTTGACGGTTTTCCATGACAAGTTTGCCATTGATAAAGACCGTGTCCACGTCAGCACCGCCCGCCGCGTAAACTAAATGGGAATAGGCATGATAGAGGGGCGTCAGATGCGGTTTGTTGAGGCCGAGGATGATGAGATCGGCCTTCAGACCGGGTTTCAGGCAGCCCACCAGGTGTCCCATGCCCAGCGCTTTCGCTCCTTCGCAGGTCGCCATTTTCAGGACTGTTTCGGCGTTCATCACCGTGGGGTCCAGCCGGTGAACTTTGTGGAGCTTGGCCGCCGTGTCCATTTCCTGAAACAAGTCCAGATTATTGTTGCTGGCGCAGCCATCTGTCCCCAGACCGACCGTGACGCCGTGCTTCAGCATATCCGGCACCGGCGCGACCCCGGAAGCCAGTTTCATGTTGCTTTCAGGGTTGTGGATCACCTTGCAGCCCTGACCGGCAAAGATATGGATATCCTCCTCGTCGAGGCAGACGCCGTGAAAGGCGATGAACCGCTCATCCAGATAGCCGATGTCTTTCAGGAAGGAGACGGCCTTGCGACGGAATTTCTCCTGGAGTTGTGCTTTCTCAGACTTGTTTTCCAGTAGGTGAAGGCCGACAGGAACCTGATAGCGATCGGCCAGTTGCTTGGCATCCTTCAGCAGGGCAGGGGAGCAGGTATAGAGAGCGTGAGGCTCCACAAGAATGCCGACCAGCGGATCGTCGGCCCATTTTTGAATCAGTCGCTCCGTGTAGACCAGACCTTCTTCCGGGGTTCTGAAATTCGGGGAAGGGAAATCGAAGAGAACCTCGCCAAGCAGACATCTCATCCCCGCCTGATGAGCGGCCTGGGCAGCTTCATTCTCAAAGATATACATATCGCAGAAAGTGGTTGTGCCGGCTTTGATCATCTCGGCGCAGGCCAGGAGGGTCCCCCAGTAGGCCAGTTCGGGATTGACGTTTTTCGCTTCGGCGGGAAAGATGAAGTTGTTCAGCCAGTCCATCAGGGCCATATCGTCGGCGATCCCCCGGAAGCAGGTCATGGCCGCNNTCATCGAATTTTTTTCATCCATGACCAGAACGGTTCCACCGGAAATAACGAAATCCACCTCTCTCATCTGCGTCCGCGCCCCTTTTTGGATGTATTGGGAATTTCGTATCATAATGCCCGTCATTCCTTCAAGAAATATTCTTTCCGGTTACCGATTTGTTCTGTAAACCATGCCATTGATATTTGTACCCAATATGGGTACAATCGTACTCATATGACCATAAAGCTGAGCCAGAAAGAATTTGACAGGGCCGTTAAACGGGCGTTCAACCGCATTCCTGTGGAGATTCGGGATCATTTGGAAAACGTGGTCATTGCCGTCCGGAAGCGTCCTTCGAAAGAAATGCTGGAAGAATTGGGAATGACCCCCCATAACCCGCCTCTCGGCCTTTACCAGGGCACCTCTCTCATGGGGCGCTCCGTGTTTGCGCCACCCCTTTATCCGGACACCATTTTCATCTTTCAGGAGCCCCTGGAGGGGATGTGCAGTACCCTGGATGAACTGGAACGGGAAATCGAGATTACCGTCGTGCACGAGGTCGCCCACTTCCTCGGCATCGGCGAAGACCGATTGTCGGAACTTGGATACGGGTGATCCTGATTAAACCTTGACACTTTTTTAGAAAAATAATATGAAAAACTGCAATCATGATGCATGCCTGGGTGGCGGAATTGGTAGACGCAAGGGACTTAAAATCCCTCGGTCCTTGAGGCTGTGCGAGTTCGATTCTCGCCCCAGGCACCAGATAAATCAAGGGGTTACAGAATTTAGACTGTAACCCCTTTTCTTTCATTGCTACCCTATTGATACCCTCAGAGAACATTTTTCGTGATCTTGAATGATCCTTGTTCTCATTGTGATTGCTTATTGAGTTTACCTTGTATATTGGATTG